>JAEWZE010000119.1 GCA_023395465.1 Pseudomonadota bacterium | reverse complement strand
ACAACAACATGCAGGCCGGCGCCAACATCCTCGAGGAAGGCTACCCGGGCTATCGCAACCCGGACAACTTCATCGTGGTGTCCGACGCCTATCCCACCGTCACCTGCCAGGCGGCCGACCTGATCCTCCCCACCGCGATGTGGGTGGAGAAGGAGGGCGCCTACGGCAACGCCGAGCGCCGCACCCACTTCTGGCACCAGCTGGTGGACGCGCCCGGCGAGGCGAAGTCCGACCTGTGGCAGCTGATGGAGTTCTCCAAGCGCTTCACCACCGACGAGTGCTGGCCCGAGGAAATCCTGGCGGCCAATCCGGAGTTCCGGGGCAAGACCCTGTTCGAGGTGCTGTACCGCAACGGCAAGGTCGACGCCTTCGGCGTGGACCAGATCGAGGCCGGCTACGCCAACCACGAGGCCGATGCGTTCGGCTTCTATCCGCAGAAGGGCCTGTTCGAGGAGTACGCCGAGTTCGGCCGCGGCCACGCGCACGACCTCGCGCCCTTCGACACCTACCACCAGGTACGCGGCCTGCGCTGGCCGGTAGTCGATGGCAAGGAGACGCGCTGGCGCTACCGCGAGGGCGCCGATCCCTACGTCAAGGCCGGCAAGGGTTTCGAGTTCTACGGCAATCCCGACGGCCGGGCGGTGATCTGGGCGCTGCCCTACGAGCCGCCGGCCGAATCGCCAGACGCCGAGTACGACCTGTGGCTGGTGACCGGTCGGGTGCTCGAGCACTGGCACTCGGGCTCGATGACCATGCGCATCCCCGAGCTGTACAAGGCGGTGCCCTCGGCGGTGGTGTTCATGAACCCGGACGATGCGCGCGCGCGTGGACTTAAGCGCGGCGACGAGGTGGAAGTGGCCTCGCGGCGCGGCGCGATGCGCACGCGGGTGGAGACGCGCGGGCGCAACCGGATGCCGCGCGGGGTGATCTTCGTGCCGTGGTTCGACGCCGCGCAGCTGATCAACAAGGTCACCCTCGACGCCACCGACCCGATCTCCAAGCAGACCGACTTCAAGAAGTGCGCGGTCCGCGTGGCCGCCGTGGGAGGGGCCTGACATGCGCGCGATCCTCGTGAACTCCCTGCTCGCGCTGTCCCTGCTGGTGCTGGCCGCCTGCGGCCGCGACGAGCCCCGGCCGCAGGTGGTCGCGCCCGCGCCCGAAGTGGGCGCGCGCGGCAACCCCGCGCAGGACATCGACGGGCTGCGCCGGAATATCCCGATCACCGCCGAGGTTACGCCGCTGCCGATGGCGGCGGTCGAGAACTTCGACCTGCGCCGCGAGCGCGCCTATCCGATGCAGCCTCCGACCATCCCGCACAGCATCGACGGCTACCAGGTCGACCTGAACTCGAACCGCTGCATGCTCTGCCACGCGCGCAACACCGCCGCGCAGTTCCAGGCGATCCCGGTCAGCGTCACCCACTACATGGACCGCGACGACCAGTTCCTGGCCGAGGTGTCGCCGCGACGCTACTTCTGCGTGCAGTGCCACGTGGTGCAGACCGACGCCAAGCCGCTGGTCGGCAACCAGTTCCGCGACATCGACACGATGCTGCGCGAGGAGCGGGCGGCGCAGGCCGGGCAGGCGCACCAATGAGCCCGGTCCACCGCGCCATCGCGACCCTGCGGGGCTTCTGGCGCCAGTTCACCGCGCCGGCACGCTATCTGAGCCTGGGCTTCCTCACCCTGGGCGGCTTCATCGCGGGGATCCTGTTCTGGGGAGGCTTCAACACGGCGATGGACGCGACCAACACCGAGGTGTTCTGCACCAGTTGCCACGAGATGCGCGACAACGTGTTCGAGGAACTCAAGACCACGATCCACTACAGCAACCGCTCCGGGGTCCGCGCCACCTGCCCGGACTGCCACGTGCCGCACGACTGGACCGACAAGATCGCGCGCAAGATGCAGGCTTCCAAGGAGGTATGGGGCAAGATCTTCGGCACCATCAACACCCGCGAGAAGTTCCTCGACCAGCGCCTGGTGCTGGCCACCCATGAATGGGCCCGGCTCAAGGCCAACGACTCGCTGGAGTGCCGCAACTGCCACGACTACGAGTCGATGGACCTGACCCGGCAGGCGAGCCGCGCCGCCCGTACCCATCGCACCTTCCTGGCCACCGGCGAGGCGACCTGCATCGACTGCCACAAGGGCATCGCCCACCGGCTGCCCAATATGGCGGGCGTGCCGCAGGGCGTGCAGGCGGCGCCGGCGCCGGCGGCGGCCGCGCACTAGGCATCCCGGCTGCGGCCGCCGGGCCGCGGGACGGAAGGTCGTTCCGGCCGGGTCCCGCGGGCGCGGCCGGACGATGCGGCGCACCGGGCGGCATGCGACCATAGCGCGATGGAAGACCGCATCATCGGCGCCGGCGCCACCCGCGAAGACGACGCCCTCGAGGCCAGCATCCGCCCCCGGCGGCTGGACGAGTACCTCGGCCAGCAGCCCGTGCGCGAGCAGATGGGCATCTACATCGAGGCGGCCAAGCGCCGCGCCGAGGCGCTGGACCACGTCCTGATCTTCGGCCCGCCCGGCCTGGGCAAGACCACCCTCAGCCACGTCATCGCCAACGAACTGGGGGTGAGCCTGCGGGTGACCTCCGGCCCGGTGATCGAGAAGGCCGGCGACTTGGCGGCGCTGCTGACCAACCTGCAGCCGCACGACGTGCTGTTCATCGACGAGATCCACCGCCTCTCGCCCGTGGTCGAGGAGGTGCTGTACCCGGCGATGGAAGACTTCCAGCTCGACATCATGATCGGCGAAGGCCCGGCCGCGCGCTCGATCAAGATCGACCTGCCGCCCTTCACCCTGATCGGCGCGACCACCCGCGCCGGCCTGCTGACCGCGCCGCTGCGCGACCGCTTCGGCATCGTCCAGCGGCTGGAGTTCTACAGCGCCGCCGAGCTGACCCGCATCGTGCGCCGCGCCGCACAGATCCTCGGCATCGACTGTGCCGAGGAAGGCGCGGCCGAGATCGCCCGGCGCTCGCGCGGCACCCCGCGCATCGCCAACCGCCTGCTGCGCCGCGTGCGCGACTACGCCCAGGTCAAGGCCGGGGGGCATATCGACCAGGCCGTGGCCGACGCGGCGATGAAGATGCTCAAGGTCGACCCTGAAGGCTTCGACGAACTCGACCGGCGCCTGCTCAACCTGATCATCGAGAATTTCGATGGCGGCCCGGTGGGCGTGGATTCGCTGGCCGCGGCCCTGAGCGAGGAGCGCGGCACGCTCGAGGACGTAATCGAGCCCTACCTGATCCAGCAGGGCTTCCTGGTCCGCACCGCGCGCGGCCGCATGGCCACGGTGAAGGCCTGGCGTCACCTGGGCCTGGAGCCGCGCCGCGGAGCCGCTACCGGCATCGGCGACACCGAAAGCCTGTTCTGATGGCGCACGCGCCGCCCCCCTCATCACGGAGCGTCCACAGTTGAGCCCTCCCGCGCTTTCCGATTCCGGTCGTCCTGCGTTCAGCATCCCGACAAGGGTGTACTGGGAAGATACCGACGCTGGTGGCGTGGTCTATCACGCGCAATACGTGGCGTTCCTCGAGCGGGCGCGTACCGAATGGGTCCGGTCGCTGGGGTACGGGCAGGACGCGCTGCGACTGACCCACGGGCTGGTGTTCGCGGTGCGGGCGATGCGGATCGATTTCCGCAAGCCGGCGCGGCTGGACGATGCACTGCAGGTCACGGTGTCGCTGCGCCGCTGCCGGCACGCGAGCATCGTGTTCGCGCAGTCCATCCTGCGCGATGGCGAGCTGCTGCTGGACGCGGAAGTGCGGTGCGCGGCGCTGGAAGCGTCGACGTTCCGCCCGCGGGCGATTCCCGAAGCGCTGCACCAGGAACTGATCCGACTCGTCGAACCCGGAGCCCAGGAAGAATGATCCCCCTCGCGATGCTGCTGCAGGCCACCCAGATCGAGCCGCTGCCCGAAGAGGCCGCCGCGACGACGACCCAGCTGGCCGACCCCGCGGCTGCTGCCGCGGCCGTGGCCGCCAGCGAGGGCATCAACTACATCGACCTGATGCTCAAGGCGAGCCTGCCTGTGCAGCTGATCGTGCTGCTGCTGCTGGCGGGTTCGCTGATCAGCTGGGTCATCATTTTCCGCAAGGCGCGCATCTTCAAGCTCGCCAACCGGGACGCCGACGAGTTCGAGAACCGGTTCTGGTCGGGCGCCGACCTCGGCAAGCTGTATTCGGGCGCGACCGACCGCAACCGCCACGTGACCGGACTGGAAGCGATCTTCGAGGCCGGCTTCCGCGAGTTCGCGCGCCTGCGCGAGAAGCGCGGCTTCGACGCCCGTGCCCAGTTGGAGGGCGCGCAGCGCGCGATGCGGGTGAGCTACACCCGCGAGGTCGACCAGCTCGAGCGCAACCTCGAGCTGCTGGCCAACATCGGTTCCACCGCGCCCTACGTGGGCCTGGTAGGCACGGTGTTCGGGATCATGGTGACCATGCACGACATGCTCAACAGCGGCGAGCAGACCGGCATCGCCGCGGTCGCGCCGGGCATTTCCGAGGCGCTGTTCGCCACTGCGATCGGCCTGTTCGTGGCGATCCCGGCGGTGTGGGCCTACAACCGCTTCACCACGCGCGTCGAACGCCTGGCCGTGCGCTACGAGAGCTTCGCAGAGGAGTTCAGCACCATCCTGCAGCGCCAGAGCACGATCGAGTAGGCGGGGGCAGCCGATGGCCGGAAGCATCATCCACCGCAAGCGGCGCAAGCTGAAGTCCGAGATCAACGTCGTGCCGTACATCGACGTGATGCTCGTGCTGCTGATCATCTTCATGGTGACCGCGCCGCTGCTGACGCTGAGCGTGGACGTCAAGCTGCCCTCGTCGGAGGCGCGGGCCACCC
>JAEWZE010000112.1 GCA_023395465.1 Pseudomonadota bacterium | reverse complement strand
AGGTCGGGCCAGGCCCGCCCGGTCCACAGCACCAGTCCGCCACCCACGAGCACGCCTGCGTTGGCGATGAAATCGTTGGTGCTGAAGGTCGTCGCGGCACGCACGTTCACATTGGCCTGCCGGATTTGCTTGAGCAGCCACACGCAGGTCGCGTTTACCAGGCCGGCCCCCAACGCCATCACCATCATCGTCGTGCCAATGGGCTCGGCGTCACCCAGGAACCGACGGCCCACGTCAACCAGGATTCCAGCGGCGAACAGGATCAACAGCCAGCCGGACACCTTGGCCGCCGACCTTTTCCAGGCTTGTGAGCGACTAAGTGCGAGCAGGGTGATGATGTAGACGGCGCTGTCGGACGCATTGTCCAGTCCATTTGCGATCAGGGCGCTTGAGCCGGCGGCGACGCCCGTGACCCCGAACCCCGCGGCCAGCGCGAGGTTCAGGGCAAGGACGATCAACAGGATCCGGCGCTGGTGCGCGCCGTGTATCTCGATCTTCTCTTCGCTCACCTCAGTGGGCCTCCCGTTGCGGCATCGATGCGTCGCCGCGGTGCAGAAGACGGTAGAGGGTGGGCAGGACAAGCAAGGTGAGCAGCGTTGAAGACACGATCCCGCCGATCACCACGGTGGCGAGCGGACGCTGTACCTCGGCGCCTGCGCCGACATTGAGCGCCATCGGGACGAAGCCGAGCGACGCCACGAGGGCAGTCATCAAGACCGGCCGCAGCCGCCCGAGCGCGCCGTTGAAGACCGCGTCGTCCAGCGACTGGCCTTGTTCGCGCAGGTTGCGAATGAAGGCGATCATGACCAGGCCGTTGAGCACGGCCACGCCGGACAGCGCGATGAAGCCGACACCTGCGGTGATCGACAACGGGATACCGCGCAGAGCCAGTGCGGCCACGCCGCCCGACAGCGCCAGCGGCACGCCGCTGAACACGATCACCGCGTCCCTGGCCGAGCCAAAGGCCATGAACAACAGGCCGAAGATGAGGACCAAGGTCACTGGTACCACTACTGCGAGCCGTTGGCTGGCCGAGATCAACTGCTCGAACGTGCCGCCGTAGTCGATCCAGTAGCCCTCGGGTACGTTCACCTGCTGCCCGACGCGCTGCTGCAGCTCTTCGACGAAGCTACCCAAGTCGCGATCACGCACGTTGGCGGTGACCACCACCCGGCGCTTTCCATTCTCGCGGTTGATCTGGTTGGGCCCCAGCAGGCTCTCGATCTTCGCGAGCTCCCGCAGCGGTACGGTCCGCGCGGTCGCCCAGCGTGGCTCCAAGCTCGACCGATCCGCGTTCGCAACGTCGGGCAAGGGGATCGGCAGGTCCTGCAGGGCGATCGGATCGACACGCATCTGTTCCGGCAGTCGAACCACGATGTCGAAGCGGCGGTCGCCCTCGAACAGCTGGCTGGCCACCTGGCCACCCACCGCAGTGGCAACGGTCTGCTGCACGATCCCCGGATTCAGTCCGAAGCGCGCAAGCGCTGCGCGGTCCGGGACGATCGTCAGCAGTGGCAAGCCGGTTGCCTGTTCGGTGTTGACGTCGACCGCGCCCTCGACCTGCCTGGCAGCCGCCTCGACCTGTTCGGCCACCTCGACCAGCGTGTCCAGGTCGTCACCGAACACCTTGACCGCCACATCCGCACGCACGCCGGAGATCAGCTCGTTGGTCCGCATCTCGATCGGTTGCGAGTACTCGTAGTTGTTGCCGGGAAGCGTCGCCACTGCCGCTTCGATTTCGTCGATCAGCACATCCCTGCGCTTGCGTGGATCGGGCCATTGCCCGCGTGGTTTCACCATCAGGTAGGTGTCCGCCACGTTCGGTGGCATCGGGTCGGTGGCCACCTCCGCCGTGCCAATCCTGCTGAAGACACGCTCGACTTCCGGAACCTGCATCAGGCGTTCTTCCACGGCCAGTTGCATCTTCACCGACTGCTCCAGGCCCGTTCCGGGAATGCGGATCGCCTGCATGGCGAGGTCGCCCTCGTCCAAGCTGGGAATGAACTCGCTGCCCAGGCGTGTGGCGAGTAGCAGGGACACGACGACCAGCATCAGTGCCCCGCCAAGGACCCAGTTTTGCCGGCGAAGCGACCACGCAAGCAACGGCTCATAGCGCCGCCGCGTCCATTGGACCAGTCTGTTCTCCTTCTCCTCGACGCGGTTACCCATGAAGATCGCGATGGACGCGGGAACGAAGGTCAGCGACAGGACCATTGCACCGGTGAGGGCCAGCACCACGGTGATCGCCATCGGGTGGAACATCTTTCCCTCGATCCCGGTCAGCGCGAAAATCGGCAGGTACACCGCGGCGATGATGAACATGCCGAACAGGCTGGGCCGGATGACTTCGACCGTGGCAGTGGCCGTCAGGTCGTTGCGTTCCTCGCGTGTCAACGTCCGCCCAAGTCGGTGCTGCATCTCGCCAAACCGCCGCAGAACATTCTCGATGATGATGACCGCGCCATCGACGATCAGCCCGAAGTCGAGCGCACCGAGACTCATCAGGTTCCCCGACACGCCGCCGCGCACCATTCCGGTGATGGTGAACAGCATCGCCAGGGGGATGACGGCGGCGGTGATGAGTGCTGCGCGGAAGTTCCCCAACAGCAGGAACAGGACCACGATCACCAGCAAGGCACCCTCGATCAGGTTCTTCGAGATGGTCTGCATCGTGCGTTCGACCAGCCCGGTGCGGTCGTAGACCGCCGTCGCGGTGACGCCTTCCGGCAAACTTGCGTTCGCATCCTGCAGCTTCGCCGCCGCGGCCTGCGCGACGGTGCGGCTGTTGGAGCCCACCAGCATCGACACTGTGCCCAGCACGACCTCTTCCCCGTTCTGGGTCGCCGCGCCCGTACGAAGCTCCGGACCCTCACCCACCTGTGCCACGTCAGCGACCCGGATCGGCAGGCCGTCGCGTCGGTCCAGCACGATGTTCCGGATCTCGTCGATCCCGCCGACCTGGCCGGGCACGCGCACCAGGTACTGCTGGCCATTGCGCTCAATGTAACCGGCGCCCATGTTCTGGTTGTTGGCCGCCACCGCGTCGACGATGTCCTGCAGCGTGAAGCCGAGTGCAACCAGTTTGGACGGGTCCGGCGTGATGTGGATCTGCCGCTCGAAGCCGCCGATCGTGTTGACCTCGGTCACCCCCGGTGTGTTGCGCATCTGCGGCCGGATGACCCAGTCCTGCAGGGTGCGGAGGTCGGTGGCGGTCCACGGCGTGCCGTCCGGCTTGGCCGCCCCGGGCGCCGCGTCGACGGTGTACAGGAAGATCTCGCCCAACCCGGTCGAGATCGGCCCCATTTCGGGCTCCAGTCCTTCTGGGATCTGCGAGCGGATCTGCTGCAGGCGTTCGGCCACCTGCTGCCGGGCGAAGTACAGGTCGGTGCCGTCCTCGAACACCACTGTGACCTGCGACAAGCCGTATCGGGACAGCGAGCGCGTGTAGTCGAGCCGCGGCAGGCCGGCGAGTGCCGTCTCGATCGGGTAGGTAACCCGCTGCTCGGACTCCAGTGGCGAGTAGCCGGACGCCTCGGTGTTGATCTGTACCTGGACGTTCGTGATGTCGGGCGTTGCATCGATCGGGAGCCGGGTGAAGCTCCAGATGCCCACGCCGATCAGCCCGAGGGTCAGCACCAGCATCATCCAGCGATGTCGGATCGAGAACCGGACGATTCGCTCCAGCAGGCCCGACTGGAGGGCTACGGCGTCAGTGGTCATGCGCCGCGCCCTCCTTGCCGATGTCCGCCTTGATAAGGTAGCTCTCCGCGACGACCACCTCCTCGCCTTCGCTCAGGCCCGAGAGGATCTGCACCTGCCTGGCATCGCGGGCACCGAGTTCGACGTGTCGGGTCAGGTACGTCTCGCCCTCACGTACGAACACGGCCTCCTGGCCATCCATCGACTGCAGCGCGGTCAGCGGCACCATCAGGTCCACCGGCTCCTGCGCGACCGTGATCCGCGCCTTGACCGCCGTACCCGGCCGCCATTGGTTGTCGGCGTTGTCGATCGTTGCGCGGGCGACAGTGCTCTGGCTGGCCGTGGCCATGCCGGGGAGCACACGTTCGAGCGTGGTGTGGACCAGCTCGCCATCGCTCATGCGGGTGACCGCCACCGGCACGCCCGGCTGGATGTGCTGGGCGTCGGCGCCAAAGATGTGGAGGTCGACCCAGAGCTGCGAGAGATCGGCGATCTCGAACAGCGGCGCGCCCTCACCGGCCAGGCCGCCGACCGAGGCACTGCGGTCGACGACGACACCGGAGATCGGCGCGGCGACGCTGTAGGTGCTCAGGCTCAGGTTGCTCTCGATCGTCGCCAGTGTCTGGCCGGCGCGAACCTGGTCTCCGACATTGGCGCGCAGTGAGCGGATCGGGCCTGGGAAGCGGGCGGTGACCTGCGCAACACGGCCCTCTACCGGGGTCAGCAGGCCTTGTACCTCATGCTCGTCGGCGATCACGCCGGGGCCGACGGGCCGCGTCTGGATACCGGACTTTTCGGCAATTTCGGCAGGGATGACCGTGCTGGCGATTTCACCCGCTTCATGACCGTGTTCGTCGGCCTCGGTGCCGTGGTCGGCGGCCTCGTCAGCATGGGCGTCGTTTGCCGGCTGGCTAGGCTGGTCCGGCTCACCACTGCAAGCCGCCAGGCTCAAGGCCAGCGCCAATGCCGGGATCAGGTGGACAGGCTTCATGGGGTTGCTCCTTGGTTGTCTTGCGGGCCCGGGCCGGCGACGAATGCCTGGCCGGTCAGCCGCTGGATCTCGATCAGGGCGCGCTGGGCTTCCAGCGCAGCTGCCAGCTGTTGCTGCCGTGCGGCGGCGCGCTCCGCCTGCAGGCTCGACCACTCCAGATAACTGGCGGCGCCTGCGCGGTACGCGGTGGCGGCCGATGCTTCGGCCTTGGCCAGACGTGGAAGCACGTCCTCACCCAGCCGCTGTGCTTCCAGGCGGGCCACCCCGAAGCGGCCATGCGCCTCAGCGAGGGTGGAGTAGAGCGACAGCCCCACGGCCTCCCGTTCGATTTCCAGCGCTGTCAACTCGGCGCGTGCGGCACGGATGCCCGGTTGTGCCCGGCGGGTGGTGCCCAGCGGGATCGAGACACTGCCGACCAAGCCGAAGTCATCGCCGTCCGCCATCCGTCGCACGCCCACCTGCCAGTCGAAGTCCGGGGTCGCTTCGCTGCGTGCCAGCTGCAGGCGTGCCTCGCCAATGCGCTGCTGATCGACGAACTGCGCGAGCTCGGGAGTGCGTTGCAACCAGTCGGCGAGTACCGCGAAGTCCGCGATCTGGGGCACGGCGAGCAGATCGCCCCCGAGGATCTCGAATGCGGGATTTCGCTCGCCCCACAGGGCCGCGAGATGCTGGCGGGCGGCCGCCTGACGTTGCCGGGCGCGAGCGCGATCCAGTTCCGACCGCGCGAGGGCGGCCTGGGCGGTGAGTACGACCGATTCCGGCGAAGCGCCGGCCTCGTGACGCCGGCGCGCCGCAGCAACGGTGCGTTCGCGCTGGTCGACGTCCAACTGCGCAAGCTCGCCTTCGCGTTGCGCACCGACGACCGCCAGGTAGCGGCGGGCCACTTCGGCCAGGAGATCCAACCGCTGCGCCTCGCGCTCGATGGCCAGCGCGTCGATCCGGCTTTGCGCGAGCGTGCGGCGGGCATCGAGCTTGCCGCCGCGCTCCAGCACGGAGGCGAGGCTCAGCGTGATCTCGGCGCCATCCAGGCCGCTGGCCGGGCCGGTACCGAGCACGTTCTCGACCTCGGCTCCAGCGACCAGCGCCGGGCGCAACGAGGAGCGATCCAGTTCGGCTTTCAGGGCCTCATGGCGGGCACCAAACAAGCGTAGATCGGGATGGGCGTCGGCAACGCGAAGGAAAGCGTCGTCCAGGGTGAGGGGGTCGGCGGCGTGCGTGGGGAATGCCACGGCACACACGGCGACGAACGCGGCCAGGGCCGCTGATCGCAAACGCATGGGGTTGCTCCGATGAATCGAATTGACGGGAGTCGGCATCAGGCCGACGGCGCGGTCATCCGAAGATCGGAGGCTTGAATGGGCTCGGCAGACGCAAGGCGGCCGGGGGCGATGCTTTTTCGACCCCTATTCGACCGGCGACCGGTCGAGTAGAAAATGAATCCAGGACCGGCAACACGGCCGCGGCTGAACTACAGCAATGGGCGAAATCCAGTAACAGGTGCAACGTCTCCGATCCGTCTTGATCGTGCGCGTCCGCCGCGGCGAACTCCGCTCCCGGATCGTTGGCATGCGGGCCGTGGCTGTGCGCGCCCGACGGATCGTGCGCGAGCTCATGCATTTCGCCAGCGGCTGTCATCACCGGTTGGAACGCCAACCCCAACGCAAGCACACCCAGCACGACGACGCGCAGGAGCGGCAACAAGAAGCGGGGATGCAGGCGGGTCATGGCCGCGCAGGGTACCTGCGGATGATGGGGTTATACAATTCCGCTGAATGCGTCGAGAGGGCTACAGGGAAAAGGCGCGTTCCAGTTGTCGGCCATGGCACCGCTTGTACTTGTTTCCGCTGCCGCACTGGCACGGCTGGTGATCGCGCAGCCCCGACGACAGTGCGTGTCCAGGAATTGGTGCGCCTGCTGCAGCGGTTCGATTTCATGCGCGGGGACACTGACCTCGCCGGGAGCCGCCGGGATGCCCCGGCTCAGTCTCTTCCTGGGGGCTCTTGCCGTTGTATGGGCTGCTAGCCCTTCGATGGCAGACAGCAATACCCGGACTGCGCTCTACGAGGTCATGCGGTCGGGCTTGGCTGCCTGAGTGATCCGTGGGACGAAGTGGTGCGCGATGTTCCAACGAGACGTCCGCTTTGGGTCGAAAGCAGCCATCCGCCCTACCCCCGATAACCAGCCCTAATCCCTCTGCTGCCCTCTGGCACTTTCTGGACTGAGACAACGATCCGTTTTAGCGGTATCAGATGTGACTCTGCACCCATGACAATAGCGAGAGCAGCGCGTGAAGGGCGGTCAGGAGGTTCCATCCTTGGACAGCTGCTTCGGACTGCCGCTCCGCAGGCTTGTCGCAAGACTTGGCGATCGCGGTGTCGCTCCGGAGCCTGGCGGCCATGTGACACGCGGCTTGCTGCCTGCCCCGAACGTGCACCCATTGCTTCTCACCGCGTAAGCTAGCCGAGTAAACTCGTCAGCGCCTTGGCAGCGATCTGTACCCGCCTAACCCAAGCGCCTCTCAATCAAGACAGGCGGCAATCAGAAAGGTTCGTTTCCGAATGGTCGACGTCGAAACAGGCACGCCCGCTGAGGCCATCCTGGCCGATTCCCGCTCTGACAATGCGTCACCGGTATCTATCGCATGCGGCCGCTATGACAGTCGAGTCAGTCTGGCCAATGCCGCCCACCCGGCACTTCGACGGCAATCGAGGATCTGGTCGACGAAGCCGAAGTCAAAGGAACCAGTTCCATACATTCCTATCGCCACGGACGGATCATCAATATTCCACGGCGATAAACTATATTCGGCCCGCGACTTTATTAATGGCTTAGCTCTGAAAGAACGAAAGCTCTTGCTTACCCTCACGTCCAGGGAGGTCGACCTACTGCTGCCAATTTGTTTGGACTTCGATGCGGTTTCTACCGCGTTAGAAAGCGCCTTCCCAGTCTTCTCCGGAATCAAGTATTCGGACCCGCTACCGCGCCGCTTGCGAGCGCTCGAGGTGCGGTTGCGCCTGCTTCGCAAGATCGGAGTGCAAGGCCCAACGCTGACGCACCGGTTGGTAAGAGAGGCCTCGTACCGAACTGAGCGGGCGATCCGATCAAAGAATGGGTTAGACCAGTTCTTCTCACTCTCGTCACCCGCGCCCTATCAGGAGGTTTTCAAGATCCGCGAAGAGAGGCATGGGCGAGCGATCGTCGCTCTCGATTTCAATTCGATGTATGGCTCCTGCATGGAAGGAGAGTTCCCTGAGCCAAGATCGCTGAGATACCGTCTCCACGACGGTGAAGAGTTGACGACAGGTGATCTCCGCGTCGGTCTTTACCGTACTGTTCTGTCACATCCGCACAGCGACTTCTTCTGCAAGTATCATCCTCTCAAATTTACTCAACTGGGAACCTCCTTCCCTTTTCGGATCGAGGGCAACCACGCGATCGAAGCTCTCCTTTGGGACAACGAGCTTAAACATTACTCGAGATTCTTTGGTCGCGTTCAAGTGATTGAATCAATTACCTCACAGAAATGTATTCGTCACCCTCTTGCAGTGTATGCGCAGCAGCTATACAAAAAACGGCAGCAAGCAAAGGCGCGTGGCCAGGATGTAAAGGAGCGGGTACTCAAGATGCAGCTGGCTTCGCTGCACAGCGTCACCAGCCAGCGTCGCTATGTATCCAAATTCTTCATCGATACGGATAGCCTGCTACAGTATGTTTGCGATACTTTCCAAGTAGAGTTTCCAACTGCGATGTCAGTAGAAGAAAAGCTAGAGCGCCTCGGAAGGTTTGGTTTCATTAGACTGAAGTACGGGCAGCGCGGTATCCGTGCTCGAATCCTGAACTCCGCCGCCCCTGATGCGCTGCAAGCCCTGTCATTTCGGGTTTTCGCTAACGCTAGACTAAAGATGGTGCGCCTTCTGGAGCGTGTTACCGCGTACTCAGGCGTCGACGTTTGCTATGTAAACGCCGACTGCGTCCACGTCTCAATTGAGCGCTCCAGACTGAGCTTCTTTCTGCAAGAGTTTTCAGACGAGCTATCACAGGAGATGGGCGGGCTCCGAGTGCAATGCATCGCAGACCGGGGATATTGGTTTGACCCTGGCCGTTACTGGTTGATCAGCAATGGACAAGTAATACAATTTGCAAACAAA
This sequence comes from Pseudomonadota bacterium, assembly GCA_023395465.1. Lineage (GTDB taxonomy): Bacteria > Pseudomonadota > Gammaproteobacteria > Xanthomonadales > Xanthomonadaceae > Luteimonas. The sequence continues at coordinate 2,125 of JAEWZE010000112.1, read as the reverse complement.
GTTTTCAATCATCCAGGCGCAGAGGAAAAATTTCACCGGCGCCGGCGAATACGTACGGCGTATCGCGGAGACATTATAAGCTTCGCTGTCGATAGATACCTTTCCATCGAGCACGCATTCTCGTACTCCAAGCGCCTCAAACCGTCTCAGATTGACAACCAAGATTACGAGCGATATAAGTATGAAGAGGTTTTTGGCCTCGAAGTAGCAGGCGACTCCGTTGAATCTGAGATCTTGAGGTCAAAAGGCACCAAGATCGAACTGTTCGACCGGATTGCTACCGACACAGTGTCGTCCGACTCGGGCGCTCCGCGCCGAATCGTGAGGTGAAAATTCACCTCTGAAATGAGACATGGAGATCCTGTCGCCGGGTCTGCCTGACTCACCTGGGCGGTGCCGCCGGGGCACGCGCCTCGGGATTGACTAGCAGAGACGCGACCCTTATACATGTCGAGAGGTTGTTACCTCGAAGTAGCAGGCGACCCTGTTGACGTGAATTCGACGCCGCTGGCGTGAAGTGTTCATCTGTTCGATTGGATGCTACCGACGAAGTGTCGTTCCGACTCGGGCGCTGTCGCGCGAATCGTGAAGTGGGGCTCCGCTTCTGATGTGGGGCATGGAGATCTAGTCGCCGGGTCTGCCTGCCCATCGAGATGCCAAGAAGGCCTATAGCTGTCGCATTGGCACCGCTGGCGAAGCTTTCGTGACTGCCCGACTCCTGGCTCGCTCTTATCAGAAGGGAATGTCGCCTTCGTCACTCCACAGGGGTGGAGAAGCCGGCCCAGACAGTGGACCTCGACCAGCTATCGCTTGCCACTTCGGTTGCTTGGGCCTTGCCGCCTCCGGATCAGCGTGCAGTGCCTGAAGTGCGCATCGTCGATACTCTTCCACCGGCATTTGAAGAGGAAGCTTTGCAAGTTCGTTGAGAATTCCCCTGCACTTGCGACTCGAGAAGTGCGTAAGAGGCTTCATCTGAGGCACGCGCCAATGCTTAGTGCGCCGCTTTCCGACCGGGATGAATCCTGCTTTGGGGTTGGCGGCTTCCTCCTGTGAGCGTGCAACCTCAGCGTCCCAGACTACGCTCCAGTATGTGATGGATTGTCCGAACATATCTTGGATGCTGAGATGGAGCCGGCATGAAGATAGCACATGTCTAATTATGCCATTCGGAAGATCAAGGTGAGCGCCAGCCCCATTCGTTTCGTCGGCCTTCCGATGAATGTATGCCTGAATAACGCCAACTCGATCAAAGACAGTCTTTTTCTCGCAATTGTGATGTAGCTCTGAGCTGAGCGCCAGTATCTCGTTGGCAAGATCTTGGCTCGGGAAAACCCTCAGAACCTTCCGCAAGAACGATTTGATGAGAATCGGTATTGCATCCGATCTTCCAGCTGCAGATGTGAACTCCGCTGGCAGGCGTTCGCGATGCGCGTAGCGTTTTATGATCAGTTCTCTCTCGCCTTCTAAGACGTACTGCGAAATGCGCGCCCGCACTTCGACAGGTGTAGAGAGAGCGCCGATCAACAGCTCCGCACCAGCTTCATCGAACAGAGCCTCCCAGTTGCTGGCACCGCAATCCCAATAGTCATCGTCGTCGTCATTTTCAGGCCGGACCAGCCCCGATGCTAGAATGTGCACACCAGCCGCCAGTTCGTCTTCTGTCCAGCCGCCGCGATCGATCTCGAAAGACATACCCTTCCCCTGCAAGCGAGCGCTTTGCACACCTACTAACTTGGACCGTCCAGGTCGCCGCCAGACTGTCGATCCTCGCACCTCTACCAACGCGGCCAGCTGAACCTCGGACAGCGGCGCCGGCTCTGACGAGTATACGATGGCTGCGATCTGGCAGGACCTTAGGGAAGGTCTGATCAAAGCGCGCTGATGCCTAGATTTCAGCGCCAAGGCGCCTGATCGACCTCGATGTGATCACTTTCTCGCCACTTCTGGCGCTTTTCGACGGGTTTCCCCGTCCAACGGACGGATTTAGCCCGTCGGCAACAACAGACGTCGCCGCGCCATCCACAGATTCGACAGCGCGAACAGCGTCAGCACCTGCGCCGTGTTCTTCGCCAAGCCGCGGTAGCGCACCTTGGTGTAACCGAACTGCCGCTTCACCACCCGGAAC
>JAEWZE010000096.1 GCA_023395465.1 Pseudomonadota bacterium | reverse complement strand
CCGGTGCTGACGATGCTGATCGGGCAGCCGGCCAGTTCCTCCAGCGCGCGCAGGTAGGCGCGTGCGGCCGGCGGCAGGTCGTCCCACACGGTGATGCCGTGGGTGTTCTCGCTCCAGCCGGGGAACTCGAGGTACACGGGCGTGATCTCGTCCCAGCCGTGGGCGTCGAGCGGCGCGTACTCGGTGCGCTTGCCGCGGTACTCGTAGGCGATGCAGATCTTCAGCTTCTCCATGCCGTCGAGCACGTCGAGCTTGGTGATGCACAGGCCGGAGATGCCGTTGATCGCCACCGCGCGCTTGAGCGCGACGATGTCCATCCAGCCGCAGCGGCGCGGACGCCCCGTGGATGCACCGTACTCGGCGCCGCGATCGCGGATGCCCTGCCCCACTTCGTCGTCGAGTTCGGTCGGGAACGGGCCGCCGCCCACGCGCGTGGCGTAGGCCTTGGCAATGCCCAGCACGTAGTCGATCGCATCGGCGCCCACGCCGGTGCCGGCCAGCGCACCACCAATCGTGGTGTTGGAGCTGGTGACATAGGGATAGGTGCCATGGTCGATGTCGAGCAGCGCGCCCTGCGCGCCCTCGAACAGCACGCGCTTGCCCTGCTTGCGCAGGTCGTGGCAGATGCCGGCGACGTCGGACTTCATCGGCTCGACGTACTCGCCGAATGCCAGCGCCTCGTCCAGGGTCTTTTGGAAGTCGACCGGCTCCACGCCGAGATACTTGGTCAGCACGAAGTTGTGGTAGTCCAGCGCGGCCTTGAGCTTTTCGGCCAGCTGCTCGGGGTAATGCAGGTCGGCGATGCGGATGCCGCGGCGCGCCACCTTGTCCTCGTAAGCCGGGCCGATGCCGCGGCCGGTGGTGCCGCTGGCCTTGCCGCCGGCGGCCTTCTCGCGCGCCTGATCCAGGGCGATGTGGTAGGGCATGATCAGCGGCGCGGCCGGCGAGATCTTCAGCCGCGAGCGCACTTCCACGCCGGCGCTTTCCAGCTCCTCGATCTCCTTGATCAGGGCCGCGGGCGAGATCACCACGCCGTTGCCGATCAGGCACAGCGCATCGTCGCGCAGGATCCCCGACGGGATCAGGTGCAGCACCGTCTTCTTGCCGTTGATGACCAGGGTGTGGCCGGCGTTGTGGCCGCCCTGGAAACGCACGACCGCACCGATCTCCTCGGTAAGCAGGTCGACGATCTTGCCCTTGCCTTCATCGCCCCACTGGGCGCCGAGAACGACGACTGACTGGCCCATGGCCATGGCTCCTGTTGTTGCGTGCGGCCATCGGGGCCGCGGGATTGGCCGGGTCCGGCGCCCTCGTGCATGTGGGAAGACGCCATCGGGGCGCCGTCCGCCACGCCGGGCCAGACACGGAAAAAGCCGGTGGGGAGACTGTCCCCGACCGGCTTTTATGCATTATCCGGGTTTTGGCAGGGAGGGGCCAGCTTTGGGGCGGGCCGGCGTTCGGCTGCGGCCTTCACCCCCCCCCCGATCGCGGGGAAGGGCGGGATGGGGGCGCGCGTCAGGTGGCGCGGCGACCTGCGTACCCCCACCCCAACCCTCCCCCGCAAGCGGGGGAGGGAGTCGAGGCGCGATGCGTGGAGGGAACGCGGGCGCCACGCCTCTCGTTTTGCTCCCTGCCCCGCTCCCGCGGCATAGCGCCCTTCATGGTTGGAGGGCCGACATGGGGGGCACGCGCCGAAGGGGCGCATGGGTTCGGATGCAGCGCGAGGATCAGCCCCGCACGAAGTACAGCGCGGCCAGGCCGCAGGCCAGGATGATGGCGCCGATGCGGCGCAGCTGCGATTCGGACAGGGCCTGCAGCTGCTCGGCGGTGCGCTTCCAGCCGCCGGGCGCGACGAACAGGATCAGGCCTTCGATCACGGCGACCAGGCACAGGGCCGCCCAGAGATCCTGCATGGGTCGGGTTCCTTGGCTGGTGGGGTGAAGAACGCGGCGGTCGGAGCGAAGCTCCGATTGCCTTCGGCACCTTCCACCCGTGAGGGGCGCAATGCCTCGCGGACGGGTGGAAGGAAGGCCGGGTTGCGCGCGCCGCGAACGGCGCGCGCGTTGCGTCAGCGGTCGCTGCGCATGTACTGCAGGAAGGGATCGTCGCGCTCGAGCACGATCACCCCGTTGCCGTCGGCGAAGGCGGCGCGGTAGGCCTCGAGGCTGCGCTGGAAGGCGTAGAACGACGGATCGCGGCTGGCGGCCTGGCCGTAGATGCGGGTGGCTTCGGCATCGCCCTCGCCTCGCAGCTTCTGCGCGTCGCGCTCGGCCTCGGCGACCAGCACGGTGCGCTCGCGGTCGGCCTCGGCGCGGATGATGCGGGCCTGCTCCTCGCCCTCGGCGCGCAGGCGGCTGGCCACCTGGCGGCGTTCGGCGCGCATGCGGTCATAGACCTGGGCGATGACGTCGCTGTCGGTGGGCAGGTCGATCTGCTTGAGGCGGATGTCGATCACGCGCATGCCCAGCGTCTTGGCGGCCTCGTTGATGCCTTCCAGCTGCCTGGCGATGATCTCCGAGCGGTCGCCGGACACCAGCTGCTGCAGGGTGCGGGCGTTGATCTCGTTGCGCAGCGAGTCCTTGATGATCGGCGCCAGGCGCTCGCTGGCCAGGTCCATCTGCCCGCCGGTGGCGCGGTAGAAGTCGGCCACGTCGCTGATCAGGCCGATCGCCACGAAGTCCACGCTCACGTCCTTGCGCTCGGAGGTGAGGTAGCGCTCGGGCGAGAACTCGGCGGCGTAGAAGCGACGGTCGAACACCCGCGCCGATTCGATCAGCGGCACCTTGAAGTGCAGGCCCGGGCCGATGTCGGTACGGGCGACGCGGCCCAGGTTGAGCACCAGCCCGGTCTGGCCTTCGCGGACCACGTAGACCGAGCCGAGCAGGAGCAGCAGGGCCACCACCACCATGGGGATGATCAGGTTGAGTCTCATCGGTTGCCTCCTTCACCGCGCGAACCACGGGGCGGCCGCGGCAGCGTGGCCTCGGTGCCGGTGCCGCTCGGCGGAATCACCACCTCCGGGGGCAGCAGCGGCGTCTGCACGTTGCCCGATGCGCCATCGCCCTGGGGCATGGGAACGTAGATCAGCTGGCGGCCGTCGCCACCGACGACCTTGCGGTTGTCGGCCAGCACCTGCTGCACCGTTTCCAGCCACAGGCGCTTGCGCGTCACGTCGGGCGCGTTGCGGTACTCGTCCACCAGCAGGGTGAAGCGCTCGGCGTCACCGGTGGCGCGGGCCACCGACGCGGTCTTGTAGCCCTCGGCGGTGGTGCGCAGGCGCTGCGCGTCGCCGCGCGCCTCGGGCACCACCTTGGCGGCGTAGGCGCGGGCTTCGTTGACCAGGCGCTCGTTGGTCTGCTGGGCGCTGTTGACCTCGTCGAAGGCCGGCTTGACCTCTTCGGGCGGACGCGCGTCCTGCAGGTTGAGCTCGGTCACCACCAGGCCGGTGCGGTAGGCCTCCAGCGAGGCCTGCAGCGCGGTGGACGCCGCGATCGACAGCGGGCCACGCGCGTTGAGCGCGGTGTCCAGGTCGGCGCGGCCGATCTGCTCGCGCACGGCGCTCTGGGCGATCTGCTCGAGCACGCGCACCGCGTTCTGGGTGCCGAACAGGAACATCTCCGGATCGGCCACGCGGTACTGCACGTTGAACGACACGGTGACGATGTTCTCGTCGCGGGTCAGCACCGGCAGGCTGTTGGTGAAGGTGCGCACGCTGGTGGCGTCGACCTTGACCACGGTTTCGATCGGCCACGGCGCCTTGAAGTTGGGGCCCGGCTGCATCACGCGGGCGACCTCGCCGAAGCGCAGCACCACGCCGCGCTGCTGTTCGCCGATCAGCACGAAGCAGTTGAACACCAGCCACACCACCAGCGCGATGCCGATCCAGCGCAGCGGGCTGCCGCCACCGCCGCCGCCGCCGAACAAGCCGCGCAGGCGATCGCCGAGGTCGCCCAGGCCACCGCCGCCGCGACGGCGCTTGGGCGGCCAGGGATTACGGCCGTCGCCGCCGGGGCGCGGACGTTCGGGCCGCTCGCCGTTGTTCTTGCCGGGAATGTTCCAGGCCATGCCTGCTCCAGTCTGGGTGTGCCGCGCCGGGTGCGCTGCGCATCTGTGTACCGATTGCGGGTGCCGGAGCGCCCGTGGATGCGAACGGATGGCTGGCAACCGGTCGCGAACGGGACCCGCTCCAGCGGGTTCGCTAGTTTACAGGGTGGGGTCGGGCTCGAGTTCCGGCAAGAGCGGACGCAGCGCGGCACCGTCGGCCTGCGCGGCCAGGCGGGCGGCGTCGGCCTCCGACAGGTCCAGTTGCAGCCGCCAGCCGTGCTCGTCCTGCGATTCGGCGCGCACCGCATCGAGCTGGTGCAGGCGCGCGCGCAGGCGACCGGCCTCGGGCGGAAGCGCCAGTTCGGCGACGATCCGGCGCTGGGCCAGGCGCTGCGACAGCGCTTCCTGCAGCAGGTCCAGGCCCAGGCCGTCGCGGGCCGAGATCCAGACGCGCTCGCGGCCGACGCCCACGGTGCCGCCCGGCAGTGCGTCGCCGGCGTCGCCATTGCCCGGCTCGGGCGCATCCCGGCGGGCCTGTGCGCCCTCGATCCGGTCGATCTTGTTGAACACCAGCAGCTGCGGGATGTCGCCCGCGCCGATCTCGCCCAGCACCGCATCGACCTGGCGGATGCGCTCCTCGCGCAGCGGGTCGGCCGCGTCGATCACGTGCAGCAGCAGGTCGGCCTCGCGCGCCTCGGACAGGGTCGAGCGGAACGCGGCCACCAGCTCATGCGGCAGGTCGCGCACGAAGCCGACGGTGTCGGCCAGCACCACCGGCCCGCTGGGCAGGCCGATCCGGCGCACGGTCGGATCGAGCGTGGCGAACAGCTGGTCGGCGGCGTAGGCATCAGCGCCGGTCAGGGCGTTGAACAGGGTCGACTTGCCGGCGTTGGTGTAGCCGACCAGGGCCACGCGCGGCAGTTCGCTGCGCACGCGCGCACGGCGCATCTGGTCGCGCTGCACCTGCACCTTGGCCAGCCGCTTCTGCAGCATGTCCACCCGCTTCTGCAGCAGGCGCCGGTCGGTCTCGAGCTGGGTTTCGCCGGGGCCGCGCAGGCCGATCGAACCGCCGCGCTGGCGCTCGAGGTGGGTCCAGCCGCGCACCAGGCGCGTGGACATGTGCTTGAGCTGGGCCAGTTCGACCTGCAGCTTGCCGTCGTGGCTGCGGGCGCGCTGGGCGAAGATGTCCAGGATCAGGCCGGTGCGGTCGACCACGCGCCGCTCCAGCGCCTTTTCCAGGTTGCGCTCCTGGCCGGGCGTGAGGTGGTGGTTGACCAGCACCAGGTCGGCGCCGGAGGCCTCGCAGGCCGCCTTCACTTCCTCGAGCTTGCCGGTGCCGATCAGGATCGCCGGATTGGGCTTGTCGATGCGGGCGGTGAGCACGGTGGCCACCGTGGCGCCAGCCGACCGCGCCAGCTCGGCGAACTCCTCGAGTTCGGCGTCGTCGGGTGCGCCCCCGGCATGGGGCTGGATCAGCAGCGCGTGTTCACCCTTGCGGGAGCGCTCGAACAGTTGGGTCGGCATCGGATCTCGGCGGTCGGCTCAGGCCATCGACATGGAGGCCGTCCCGCCCGTCTTCAACCGCCGGGGCGCCGCGCGGGCGCCCCGGGTCGGCTCAGGCCGGATCGACCGAGGCCTCTTCGCTGCCATCGGCGGCCTGCACCACCCCGCCACCCGGCCCCACGCGCACGTTGCGCGCCGGCACCACGGTGGAAATGGCGTGCTTGTAGACCATCTGGCTGACGGTGTTGCGCAGCAGGACCACGAACTGGTCGAAGGATTCGATCACGCCCTGCAGCTTGATGCCGTTGACCAGGTAGATCGAGACGGGAACGCGTTCGCGCCGCAGCGCATTCAGGAAAGGATCCTGCAAGGACTGTCCCTTGGACATGGTGTTTCCCCAGCTTGGTTATTGTTGTGTCCGTCCGGCGCCCTGCACGGGCCTCCCCGGCCGCATCGCCCGACCCGCAGTTTCCCCGGCGGCGGCGACCTCCCGATGGTACACAACCGGCGCGCCTGCGCGGGCCGCCGGCGCCGACCAGGTCACAGAAGCAGCGGTTCCGGCACGAACCCCGGGCGGAAGCCGGGCGAAGGCGAGCCGTCGTGGGCCTCCGACAGGTCGGCGGACGGCCTGGGCGGCCCTCCCCCGGCTTCCGGACGTCCGGCTCAGTCGCCCAGGAAGCCGCGGACCGCGACGTCGAGACCGTCGGCCTGCGCGGCCGGGTCGAACCAGCGCGCGTCGAGCTGTCCGCGCAGCCAGGTGAGCTGGCGCTTGGCCAGCTGGCGGGTGGCGGCGATGGCCTGGTCGCGGAAGCCCGTCGCGTCGCTGCGGCCGTCGAGGTGCTCCCAGGCCTGGCGGTAGCCGACCGCGCGGACCGCGGGCAGGTCGAGCGGGGCCGGATGGGCCTGCAGCTGCGGCAGCGCCCGCAGCGCGCGCATCTCGTCGAGGAAGCCGGCGGCGAGCATCGCGTCGAAGCGGCTGCCGATGCGCGCATGCAGCACGGCGCGCTCGCGCGGCGCGACCACCAGCTTCAGCACCCGCACCGGCAGCCGCGGCGCGGCGCCGGGGTCGCGCTGCCAGTCGCTGATCGGACGGCCGCTGAGCCGGAACACTTCCAGCGCGCGCTGGATGCGCTGCGGATCGCCGGGCTGGATCCGGGCGGCGGCGACCGGATCGACGCGCGCCAGTTCCCCATGCATCCGCGTCCAGCCGCGCTCAGTTGCCTCGGCCGCGATCGCCGCCCGCGTCGCCGGGTCGGCCCCGGGCATCGGCGAGAGGCCCTGCAGCAGCGCCTGGAAATACAGGCCGGTGCCGCCGGCCAGGATCGGCAGGCGACCGCGCGCGAGGATTCCGTCGATCGCGTCGCGCGCATCACGCGCGAAATCCGCGGCCGAGTACGCCTGCCAGGGATCGCGGATGTCGAGCAGGTGGTGCGGAGCGCGGGCGCGCTCGCCGGCGTCGGGCTTGGCCGAACCGATGTCCAGGCCCCGATAGACCAGGGCCGAATCGACGCTGACGATCTCGCCGCCGTAGCGCCCGGCCCAGTCCAGCGCCAGCGCGGTCTTGCCCGAGGCGGTCGGACCCATCAGGGCAATGGCGGGAGGGCGGGTGTCGGCGGGCATGGGGGGATTATCGGGGCGGGAGCGACGGGAGGCGCGGCTCCGGGCTTCGGGGCGGGACAGGACCGCGTCCGGGGCTGCCACGGCCCGCCCGCGCCAGTTCGACGCGACCCAACCCCGTTTCACCGGAGCGCCCGTTCAACCTCCCGTCCACCAACGGAGTCCGCCATGCATCGCCACGCCCTCGCCGTCGCCCTGGTCGCCGCCATCGCCACGACCGCCTGCAGTCTCCACTCCGACCGGGTGGCCGAAGCCCCGCCCGCCCCCGCGGCCGACGCCGCGCTCGACTCGATCAGCGTGTCGGGCGTGCGCCTGCACGCCGAGCAGGCCCGCGCGCAGCGCGAGCGGCACGCGGCGATGCCCGCGACGCTGGTGGCCATGCCCGCGCCGCCGCCGGCGCCGCTGCCGTATCTCGAGGCCGCACCGCAGGCCAACACCGAGCAGTACGCCGAGCGCCAGGACAACCCGGTGCAGCGCGTGACCGAACAACCGGTCTCCACCTTTTCCATCGACGTCGACACCGGCAGCTACAGCAACGTGCGCCGGATGATCCGCAGCGGCGTCCGGCCACCGGCCGATGCGGTGCGCGCCGAGGAGTTCCTCAACTACTTCGACTACGGTCACCCCGGCCCGGATTCGACCGAGACCCCGTTCCGCGCCACCGCCGAGATCGCACCGGCGCCCTGGGACACGCGCCGCCACCTGCTGATGATCGGCATCAAGGGCTACGACGTGCCCAGGGCGCAGCTGCCACCGGCCAACCTCGTGTTCCTGCTCGATACCTCCGGCTCGATGAACTCGCCCGACAAGCTGCCCCTGCTCAGGCAGGCCTTCGCCGAGCTCACCGGTCAGCTGCGCGCGCAGGACCGCGTCTCGATCGTGGTCTATGCCGGTTCCGCCGGCCTGGTGCTGCCGCCGACGCCGGGCGATCGCAAGGACGAGATCCTGGCCGCGCTCGATCGCCTGCAGGCCGGCGGCAGCACCAATGGCGGCGACGGCATCCGCCTGGCCTACGCGATGGCGCGGCGCGGCTTCATCGACGGCGGCGTCAACCGCGTGATCCTGGCGACCGACGGCGATTTCAACGTCGGCACCGTCGATGGCGGCTCGCTGGAAACCATGGTCGCCGACCAGCGCAAGGCCGGCGTCGCCCTGACCACGCTTGGCTTCGGCCAGGGCAACTACAACGATCACCTGGCCGAACGCCTGGCCGATGCCGGCGACGGCAACCATGCCTACATCGACACCCTGCTCGAGGCGCGCAAGGTGCTGGTGGAGGAAATGTCCTCGACCCTGCTCACCATCGCCCAGGACGTGAAGATCCAGCTCGAATTCAACCCGGCGCTGGTGTCGGAATACCGCCTGGTCGGCTACGAGAACCGCATGCTCGCGCGCGAGGACTTCGCCAACGACCGGGTCGACGCGGGCGACATCGGCGCCGGCCACGAGGTCACCGCGCTGTACGAGATCACGCTCGCAGGCTCCGGCGCCGAACAGTTGCCGGCACTGCGCTACGCGCAGCCGGGCGCCACACCGGCAGCGGCCAGGTCCGGGGAATTCGCGCACCTGCGGCTGCGCTACAAGCTTCCCGGCCAGGCGCAGAGCCGGCTGATCGAAACCCCGGTCACGCGCGCGGCGATGCGCGCGCAGCCGGGCGAGTCGATGCGCTTCGCCGCCACCGTGGCCGCGTTCGCCGATGCACTGCGCGGCGGCACCCACCTGGGCAGCTGGGACTGGTCGGCGATCGCGGCCAACGCACGCGATACGCAGGGCCGCGATCCCTGGAAGCTGCGCGCCGAGTTCGCCGAACTGGTGGACGCGTCGGCCGCGATCATCGCCAGCCGCGACATCGGCGCCACGCCGGCGCCGCCGGTGGCCCGGTAACTCAGGCCGTCTGCAGGAGGGCGGCCGTGGCCTGCGCGGGCCGCGGTCGCCCGAACAGGTAGCCCTGCCCGTAGGCGCAGCCCAGCTCGAACAGCAGCTGCCGCTGGTGCGCGGTTTCCACGCCTTCGCCGATCGTGTCGATGCCCAGGGTGCCGGCCAGCGCGAGGATCGCCCGCACCAGCGCCAGGCTCTCGGCCTGGGTATCCCCGGACAGGCCGGCGATGAAGCTCTGGTCGATCTTCAGCGCCTGGATCGGGAAGCGGTGCAGGTACGACAGCGCCGAGAAGCCGGTGCCGAAATCGTCGAGCTGCGCCAGCACGCCCTGCGAGCGCAGCGTGCCGAGGATGCGCGCAGCACGCGGCGCATCGTCCAGCAGCGCGCCCTCGGTGATCTCGATGCGCAGCCGGCGCGGATCGACCCCGGCCTCGTCGGCGATGCGCAGCAGGCGCTCGGCGAAGTCCTCGGCATGGAAGTGCCGCGGCGAGACGTTGATCGAGACGTAGCCTTCCGGATTGCCCGCCATCCAGGCGACCACGCGCCGGTACAGCAGCCAGTCGACCTGCTCGATCAGGCCGCTGTCCTCGCACACCCGCAGGAACTCCGAGGGCGGCAGCCAGCCATGCAGCTCGTGCTTCCAGCGCAGCAGCGCCTCGTGCCCGACCACCGCGCCGTCGGACAGGCGCACGATGGGCTGGAAGTGGGGCTCGAAGGCGTCGCGCTGGATCGCGCGCCGCAGGTCGGCTTCCAGGTCGAGCAGGCGCATCGCCTCGGCGCGCATCTCCTCGTCGAACAGCGCGCTGCGGTCGCGCCCGCAGGCCTTGGCCCGGTACATGGCGGCATCGGCGTCGCGCAGCAGCTCGTCGGCGTGCCGGTAGCGCGATTGCCACAGGGCAATGCCGATGCTGGCCGACGGGAACAGTTCGCGCCCGGCCACCCACATCGAGCGCCCGAGCTTGCGCAGGATGCGCGTTGCACGGGCTTCGGCGGCCTGCGCGTCGGCCACCGCCGCCAGCACGATCGCGAACTCGTCGCCGCCCAGGCGCGCGACCACGTCCTCGGCGCCGATCGCGGCGCGGATCCGGCGGCCGATCTCGATCAGCATGGCGTCGCCGGCCGCATGGCCCATCGAGTCGTTGATGAGCTTGAAGCGGTCCAGGTCCAGGAACAGCACCGCGAACGGCTGCCGCCCGGCTTCGTGCATGCGCCGCATCATCCCGTCGAGCCGGTCGAGCAGGAACACGCGGTTGGGCAGCCCGGTCAGGTCGTCGTGGCGCGCCTGGTGGGTGAGGCGCTGCTGCGCGCGCACGCGTTCGCCGATCTGCGCGCGCAGCTCGCGGTTGGCCTGTTCGAGTTCGCGCGTGCGCGCCTCCACCCGGAATTCCAGTTCGGCGTGCGTGGCCTTGAGCGCCTCCTGCGCACGCTTGCGCGCCAGCGCGCCATCGACATGGTGGGCGACGAAGGTCAGCAGGTCCTGGTCGGCGGGGGTGAAGATGACGTCCGGGCCGTAGCTCTGCACCGCGATCACGCCGCAGGTGACGCCGTCGCGGCTCAGCGGCACGCCCAGCCAGCAGTGCGCGAGCGTGCCGTGGCCGCGCACCTGCCCGGCGTGTTCGAGCTGCGCCATGCCGTGGCGGTCCACCAGCAGCGCCTGTCCGTTGCGGATCACGTATTCGGTCAGGCCCGAACCGAGCCGGCGCGGACGCCGCACCGGGTCGTGCTCGTCCACCGAATACGGGAATTCGAGCGCGCTGCCGTCTTCCGACAGCAGGGAGATGTAGAAATTGCGCGCGTCCAGGAGCTCGTCGATGATCCCGTGCACGTCGGCGTAGAAACGCTCGATGCTGCCGGCGGTGATCGACAGTTCGCTGATCCGGAACAGCGCGCGCTGCAGGTTTTCGGCGCGCTCGCGTTCGACGATCTCCGCTTCGAGCACCCAGTTGGCGTGCTGCAGTTCGCGGGTGCGCTCGTCGACGCGCCGCTCCAGCTCCTCCTGCGCGGACTTGCGGTCGAGCGCGGTGAGGATGTGCTGGGCCACGAACTCCAGCAGCGCGCGGTCTTCCTGCGTGTAGCGCTGGGGCTGGTCGTAGCTCTGCACCACGACCGCGCCGCTGACGCTGCCTTCGCGGCGCATCGGCACGCCCAGCCAGTCGGCGCTGTCGGGACCGTGCACCGGATCGGTATCCACGCCCAGCGTGCGCCGCACCTGTTCGGAGGAACCCAGCATCGGCTGGCCGTGGCGCAGCATCGCCACGGTCAGGCTGGTGGGCATCTCGGCCAGGGGGATCTCCGCGTCGGGATCGGCCTGCCAGGGGTCGCGCTGGTCGACGAAATAGAGGAAGCGCAGGGTTTCGCGGACCTCGTCGTAGCGCACGATGTAGAAGTTCTCGGCCGGCATCAGCGTACCGACGATGGCATGGATGCGCGCCAGCATCTCCTGCATGTCGAGGCTGGCGCCGGACAGGTCGGCGATCTCGTACAGCGCCTGGCGCAGGCGCTCGGACTTGCGCAGGCCTTCGAAGCGCGACTGCGCGCGGGCGCTGGCGAAGTGCGCGTCGACCGTACCGCGGGCCAGCCCGGCCCAGCTCTCGCGCAACGGGGCCGACAGCCGGCGCGCGGGCTGCACCAGCAGCGCCACGCGGGTGGAGTCGAGTGTCCAGGACAGGGCCAGGCCGTCGCGGCCGGGCGAGACGTCGCCGCCATCGAGCATCCGCGCCACCGCCTCGGCGGGCGCGGCGCCGTCGCCGCCACCCTGCGAGATGCCGGCGCCCAGCAGGGGATCGTCCCAGCCGACGGCCACCACGGTGCCGGGAGGCAGCGTTCCGGCCAGCAACGGGCCCAGCCCGGACAGGCCGGCCTGGTCCCCGGGGTCCCGAATCTGCGCCTCGACCACGGGGATATTCACGACGACGACACCTCCATCGGAAAAGCATAACGGGATCCAGCGCGCGATCCGGCAACCCCGTCCGCGCCCCTGGCCCGTTGCCAATGCCCATGTCCCCCGCCCTCGCCCTCCAGCCGGCCCCCGGACCGCACGCCGGCTTCACTCGCACCGGGCCAGCGCTTACCCTGCTGCCGGTGAACGAAGCCGCGCCCGCCAGCGATCCCGAACCCAGCGACGAGGCGCTGATGCTGGCCTATGCCGGCGGCGACGTGGCGGCCTTCGAGGCCCTGTACGGGCGCCACCGGCTGCGCCTGTACCGGTACCTGATGCGCCAGCTGCGCGATGCGGCGCTGGCCGACGAGCTGTTCCAGGACGTGTGGCAGAAGCTGATCGGGGCCCGCGCCAGCTGGACCCCCGACGCCGCCTTCGCGACCTGGCTGTACCGCATCGCCCACAACCGCCTGGCCGACCACTGGCGCGCGCTGCAGCATCGTCCGCCGGCGCCCGCGGACGCGGACGAGCGGACCGCGCGCGTGCCCGATCCGGAAACGCCGGAGCGACAGCTGTCCGAATTCGAACAGCGTCGCCGGCTGCAGCTGGCGCTCGACGAGCTGCCGCCCGAGCAGCGCGAGGTGATCGTGTTGCGCCTGGAGCAGGAACTGAGCCTCGAGGAGATCGGCCAGGTGACCGGGGTAGGCCGCGAGACGGTGAAGTCGCGCCTGCGCTACGCCATGGACAAGCTGCGCGCCCGGCTGGGGAGTTCCGCGCCATGAGCCGTCGCGGGCATGAACCGCTGACGGCCGAAGAGCGCGACCTGGCGCTCCGGCTGTCGCGCCTGGAGTCCAGTGCATCGCCCTCGGCCTCGCTCGACGCCCGCATCCTGGAATCCGCCCGCAGCGGCGGCCAGGCTGCCGCGCCCCGGCCGGTGACGCCCCTGCGGCCGCACCGCCGCTGGCCGGTGGCGATGGGACTTGCGGCCTCGCTGGTGGTGGCGGTGGGCGTGGCCTGGCAACTGCGGCCACAGCCCGACAGCCACGTGATCGACGCGCCAGCCGAAACGACCGCGCAGACCGGCGCGGCTGCACCCGCTGCCGCCGTGGTGGCGGCGCCTGCCACCGACGCCGCGATGCCCCCGAACGACGGCGCCAGCCCGACGACGCGCGAGGACACGGATCCCGTGACGGCTGCGCCCCCGCCTTCTCCGGCGCCGCGACCGCGGCG
>JAEWZE010000055.1 GCA_023395465.1 Pseudomonadota bacterium | reverse complement strand
GTATGATACTGGGCAATAATCGTCCAGCGCAAGTCCGGCGTATGCCGGCCCTGCGGTTCCATGTCTTCAATCGGAAGCCCAATGATCGTTCTCGGCATCGAAACCAGTTGCGATGAAACCGGCGTGGCGGTGTATGACACCGCAGCCGGCCTTCGTGCCCATGCGCTTTACAGCCAGATCAAGTTGCACGCCGAATACGGCGGCGTGGTGCCCGAGCTGGCCAGCCGCGACCATGTGCGCAAACTGGTGCCTCTGGTACGTCAGTGTCTGACGCAGGCGGGGTTGTCGCTGTCCGATCTGGATGGCGTGGCCTACACCGCCGGGCCCGGGCTGGTGGGGGCGCTGCTCGTGGGGGCGGCGGCCGGGCGGGCGTTGGCATTTGCGCTGGATGTGCCCGCCATCGGTGTGCATCACATGGAAGGTCACCTGCTCGCGCCGTTGCTCGAAGAAAACCCGCCGCAACCGCCGTTCGTGGCGCTGCTGGTGTCCGGCGGGCATACCCAGTTGGTGGACGTGCGCGGTATCGGAGATTACGTGCTGCTGGGTGAAACACTGGACGACGCCGCCGGCGAAGCCTTCGACAAGACCGCCAAGCTCATGGGGCTTCCGTACCCCGGCGGCCCGCAGCTGGCCGCGCTGGCCGAGGCCGGCACGCCCGGCCGCTTCGGCTTCCCGCGTCCGATGACCAACCGCCCGGGCCTGGACTTCAGCTTCAGCGGCCTCAAGACCCAGGTGATGCTGGCCTGGCGCGACAGCGACCAGACCGACGCCACCCGCGCCGACATCGCCCGCGCCTTCGAGGACGCGGTGGTCGATACGCTGGCGATCAAGTGCGAACGCGCGCTGGACGAAGCCGGCTGCGACACCCTCGTGGTCGCCGGCGGCGTCGGCGCCAACCGCCGCCTGCGCGCGCGGCTGCAGGAGATGGCGGCGAAGCGCGGCGGCCGCGCCTGCTTCCCGCGCCCGGCGCTGTGCACCGACAACGGCGCGATGATCGCCTTCGCCGGCGCGCTGCGGCTGCAGGCGGGCCAGCACGACGGCCCGGCCGTGCACGTCACGCCGCGCTGGGACATGGCATCGCTGCCACCGGTGGCCGCCCGGGAATCGGAAATGGGGAATCGGGAATCGTGAAGAGCGCGCATGCCGTTGCTCTTACCATTCCCGATTCCCGATTCCCGATTCCCGATTCCCGGCCCATGGACAAAGTCTTCATCGAAGCGCTTGAGATCGATGCCCTGATCGGCATCTACGACTGGGAGCGGCGGATCCGGCAGACGCTGGTGTTCGACCTGGAGATGGGCTTCGACAACCGCGTGCCGGCCGCGAGCGACGACATCGCCGACACGCTCAACTACAAGGCGGTGAGCAAGCGCCTGGTCGAGTACGTGTCGCAGTCCGATTTCGGGCTGGTGGAAACGCTGGCCGAGCGCTGCGCGGAGATCGTGATGGCCGAGTTCAACATCGGTTGGTTACGCTTGAAGCTGAGCAAGCCGGGCGCGGTGCGCGGCGCGCGCGCGGTCGGCGTCATCATCGAGCGCTCGCGCGCCACCTGAAGCAGGAGACCGATTTGCTGGACCAGCTGGAGACGTTGCAGGCGGCGCTCGCGCCCTACCCGTGGGCCTACCCGGCCGTGGTCCTCGTCGCCCTGCTGGCGGCCGCCTGGCTGGCCAACTGGGTGACCAAGCGGGTGCTGCTGCGCGGCATCCAGCGCGCCCTGCGCGCGACCACGGCGCGCGGCGAGGCGCATGGCAGCCACGTGCAGATGCGGGTGATCCCGCGCCTGGCCAACGTGGTGCCGGCGCTGGTGATCGCGGCCGGCATCTCGATGGTGCCGGACCTGCCGCCGCAGGTGGTGTCGGTGGTGCGCGCGCTGTGCCAGGCCTTCATCGTGCTGACCGTGGCGCTGTCGGTCTCGCGCGCGCTGGACCTGATCAACCAGGTCTACGAGCGGCGCCCGGACGCACGCAACAAGCCGATCAAGGGCTACCTGCAGGTGGCCAAGATCATCATGTTCGTGCTGGTCGCGATCTCGATCGTGGCCACCCTGATCGGCGCGCAGTTCCTGCACATCCTCACCGGCCTGGGCGCGGCGACGGCGGTGCTGATGCTGATCTTCCAGGACACGATCCTCTCGCTGGTGGCCAGCGTGCAGATCAGCAACGACGGCCGTGTGCGCATCGGCGACTGGATCGAGATGCCCAGCCAGAACGCCGACGGCGACGTGATCGACATCGCCCTGCACACGGTGACGGTGCAGAACTGGGACAAGACGATCACCACCGTCCCGACCAAGAAGCTGATCAGCGACTCGTTCAAGAACTGGCGCGGCATGAGCGAGTCGGGCGGCCGCCGGATCAAGCGCGCGCTGTACCTGGACCAGCGCTCGGTGCGGTTCCTGGACGAGGACGAGGTGGCCAGGATGCACCGCTTCGTGCTGATCGACGGCTACCTCGAGCGCAAGGCGGTCGAGATCCGCGAGTGGAACGCGACCCTGGCCGAGCGCGGCGCCGAGCCGGTCAACCGTCGCCGGGTCACCAACCTGGGCACGTTCCGCGCGTACGTGGAGCAGTACCTGCGCCACCATCCCAGCATCAGCCAGGACATGACCCTGCTGGTGCGGCAGCTGCAGCCCACCGCCGAAGGCCTGCCGCTGGAGGTCTACTGCTTCAGCAACGACACCGCCTGGGCGGCCTACGAGGGCATCCAGGCCGACATCTTCGACCACCTGCTGGCGATCCTGCCCGAGTTCGGCCTGCGCGTGTACCAGGCGATGGGCGACGCCCCGCTGGACGTCAACCTGCACCGCGCCGGACCTTCGTCCGCCGCGGCGCGCTGAGGCCGCCGGCGCCGCGCCACGCTCGCCGCCGGGCGGCCCGATGCGCGATCATGGACGCCCTTCCGGAGCGCGCCATGCATACCGCCTACCTGAGCCTCGGCAGCAACCTCGAACCCGGGCGGCACCTGCCCGCGGCGGTGCAGGCGTTGCGCGCGCGCTTCGGCGGACTGCTGGTCTCGCCCTGCTACCGGTTCCCGGCGGTGGGCTACGACGGCCCGGACTTCCTCAACGCCGCCGCCGCGCTGCGCACCGACCTCGACGCGCACGCGCTCAACGCCTGGCTGCACGCGCTGGAGGACGCGCACGGCCGCGACCGCAGCGGCCCGCGCTACAGCGATCGCACCCTGGACATCGACATCGTGCTGTTCGACGACCTGGTCGCCGAAGGGCCCGGACCCGCCACCGCGGCCGGCACCACGCCGGTGCTGCGCGTGCCGCGCGACGAGCTGCGCCATGCCTTCGTGCTCAAGCCGCTGGCCGACATCGCGCCGGACGCGCGCCATCCCGTCTCGCACGACACCATCGCCGCGCTGTGGGCGGCGCATCCGGACCACGACGTGGCCTTCGAGCGGGTGGCGCTGGGTTGAGCGCCGCCGGTTGGCGCGGCGGGTGCTCGCCTGCGGTGGTACCCGTCGCTGGCGTGTCCGCTCGCAGGGAAGCGGTCCCGGCGTCCTTGTCCGTCACATCGGCGCCGCCCACCGCGTCTTCCACCTGCATCCCCGCATTGCGGGCGCCCCGTGCGCCGGGCAGGATGCGGACCATCCACCGGAGACATGCCATGTTCGAGAAGTTTTCCCGCAGTTGGGACCTGGTCAAGGCCAGCGCTTCGGTGCTGCGCTCGGACAAGGAGCTGATGCTGTTCCCGGTGATCTCCGGCATCGCCACCCTGGTGGTGCTGGCGACGTTCCTGCTGCCGATGTTCGCGCTGCGGATCTTCGCCGAGGGCATCGGCCTGGGCGGGGTGGTGTTCGGCTTCCTGTTCTACTTCGTCCAGTACAGCGTGATGATCTTCTTCAACTGCGCGCTGGTGGGTGCGGCGATGATCCGCCTGGACGGCGGCGATCCCACCCTGGCCGACGGCTTCAACGCGGCCAGGGCGAAGATTCCCTCGATCCTGGGCTACGCCGCCATCGCCGCCACCGTCGGCGTGCTGCTGCAGGCGCTCAAGAGCAAGGACAACAACTTCCTCGTGCGCCTGGCCGGCAGCGGCCTGGGCGCGGCGTGGACGCTGGCGACCTTCCTCGTGGTCCCGGTACTGGTCTCGCGCAACGTCGGCCCGGTCGATGCGCTCAAGGAGAGCGTGTCGCTGCTCAAGCGCACCTGGGGCGAGAACGCGGTCGGGCAGGTCGGCATCGGCGCGGCGTTCGGCCTGATCACCTTCGCCTTCGTGCTGGTCGGCGTGGCGCTGACCCTGCTCGCGGCGCAGGCCTCGTTCGCGCTGGCGGTCGTGGTCGGCGCGCTGTTCCTGCTGGCGGTGCTGCTGGTGGGCATCTACCAGGCGGCGCTGAGCGCCATCTATTCGGCCGCGCTGTACCGCTACGCCGTCTCGCACGAAACCCCGGCCGCGTTCCGCGACGCGGGGCTGGAGCAGGCCTTCCTGCCGAAGGCGGGCTGAGACGCGCGGGGCCGGCATCGGCCGGTCCCGCAGCCGGGTGGCTACAGCGGCGCGCGGCCGCCGTCGACGGCGACCACCGAGCCGGTGGTGTACTGCGCATCGCGCAGCAGCCACAGCGCGGTCGCGGCGATCTCGTCCAGCCCGCCGGTCCGGCCCAGCGCGGTGCGGGCAAGGATCCGCGCCTGCAGCGCCGGCT
>JAEWZE010000167.1 GCA_023395465.1 Pseudomonadota bacterium | reverse complement strand
CCTCAATGCGCCCCGCAGCACTTCTTGTGCTTCTTGCCGCTGCCGCAGGGGCAGGGATCGTTGCGGCCGGGCCCGTCCTCGCGGCGGATCGGGACGCGCGGGGTCAGGGCGTCGACGCGGTGGTGGTTGATGTCGGCCAGCATGCCGGGCAGCGAGACCACGATCGCCAGCCGTTCGCTGTAGCCCAGCGGTGTGGCCGCGGCGGTGGGATCGTCCGGGTTGAGGACTTCGCCGGTGGCCAGGCGGTCGAGCAGGTCGAACGCCTCCTCCAGCCAGTCGTTCTCGTCCAGCCAGCGGTCCCATTCGGCCTCGCGCAGGGCCACCCCGTCGAAGAAGCCCAGGGCCCAGTCGTGGCCGACGTCGAGTTCGTCCTCGTGCAGGGCTTCCTCGCCGGTCAGTTCCGGGTCCTCGGGCAGCCACATCAGCGGCGCGAGATGGTCGGGCAGGTCGTCCTCGCCGTGGCGCACGCGCGCGGCGCACATGTTCCAGTGGCCCATCAGCAGCTGCAGCACCTCCAGCGCCTCCTCCGGGCTGTCCCAGCGCGGCGGCTTGCCGCCCCAGACCAGCGGCTGCCATTCGCTGGGCATCACCAGCGAAGGCGAGACCACCAGCGCCGACAGGAAGCCGTCCAGCGCCTCCAGGTTGAAGCCCTTGAACGGCACCGCGCGCTGTTCCAGCAACTCGGCCAGGCGTTCGATCTGGGCGTCGTCGAGATAGGGCGGGGGCGTGGACATGGCGGCGGCATCCGGCGGGGAGGCGTGCATGGTAGCCGCGCCCGCCGCCAATGGCCCGTCCGGGATGCGCCGTCGACTGCGGCACGGGTGCCGTCCACGCGTGCGGCGCGGACACGGACTCCGCGCCGGGGCCGACGAAGTGCGATGGCTGCGTCGATCCCGATCAGCGGGTCGGGAACGCGGCACCCGCTGCCCGTGAAAGCGCATGCTATCGTCGGGTCCCCGCGACCGGCATCTGCAAGGAACGCCCGAATGCCCGACCGTCTTCCCTCGCATCTGCAGCTCGCCCTGGCCTCGGTGGATGTGTTCACCGACGACGGCAAACTCGATCTGACCGAACTGGAGTCGCTGCTGGCAAAGGCGCTAGCCGACCATCGCCTCGACGACGACGAGAAGCGCGTGCTGGGCAACGTGATGGACCGGGCCGAGGCCGTCGGCGTGGCGGTTGACGTGCAGGCGCGCATCGACCGCATCCGTCGGGAGCACTTGGCCGGCTGACGCGGGTCGACCCGCCCGCGCCTAGGCGACCGAGGTGGCGTGCGCGCGTGCCGCGGCGGCGGGCACCGCCGTCTGCAGTGCTTCGCCCAGCGCCCTGCCGACCAGGATCACGCCGGGCGCGCCAGGCGACAGGCCCGCGGCATCGCCGGCCAGCGCCGAAAGGGTGGTGAGCAGTCGCTGCTCGCCCGGCTGGCTGGCGGCCTGCACCACCGCGGCCGGCGTGTCCGCCGGCAGGTGGCGCAGCAGTGCGCGGGAGAGCGAATCGACGCGGCGCATGCCCATGTAGATCGCAAGCGTGGTGCCGGTCGCACACAGTGCGGCCCAGTCCGGCTCGCCGTGGTCGGCGGTGTGTGCGGTGACCAGGGTCAGGCCGTGGCAGTGCTCGCGGTGGGTGAGCGAGGCGCCGAGCGCAGCCGCCGCGGCGAAGGCGGCGCTGACGCCGTTGATGATGCGCACCGCCACGCCGGCCGCGCGCAGGAAGGCGATCTCCTCGCCGGCGCGGCCGAACAACAGCGCCTCGCCGCCTTTCACCCGCACCACCCGCTGGCCCTGCAGTGCGCAGCGGCGCATCAGCCGGCAGATGAAATCCTGCGGAGTGGAGCGGCAGCCGCCGCGCTTGCCGACGCGGACCACGCGCGCGCGCGGCGCGAGTTCGACGATGGCCGGGTCGACCAGTTCGTCCAGCAGCAGCACCTCGGCCTGCGCGAGCGCGCGCACCGCCTTGAGCGTGAGCAGCTCGAGATCGCCGGGGCCGGCGGACAGCAGGACCACGTCCTGCGGAGGGCGGCGAGCGGACTGCGGATGCGCGGACATGGACACCGGAACCTCCGTGGGACTCAGGCGATGGCGGGCTGGCGCAACAGGCGCACCAGCTGGGGAATGCAGGAACCGCAGACGCTGCCGCAGCCGAGTGCCTGCTGCAGCGCGGGCAGGTCGGCGCCGTTGCGGATCTCGGCGCGGATCGCCGATTCGGTGACGTGGCGGCAGCTGCACACCACCGCATCGCGCGCGGCCCCGGCCCGCGCCGAGAACGCGCCCAGGCGCGGCCCCTGCCAGGGCTGTCCCGACAGCGCGATGCGCAGCAGCGCGTCGCCGCCGGGCGCGACATCGCTCCACAGCAGGCCGTCGATGCGGCTGGCGTCGCCTGCGCCGCGCCAGGCCACGCGCTTGCGCAGGCCGCGACGCGCGTCGTGGTATTCGAGCGTATCGGCGCCCGCGGCCAGCGCGAGCGCGTCATCGAGTGCGGCCAGCCAGTCGTGCGGCATCGGCGCCGGCGCGGCGGCGCGCAGTACCACCCACGCCGTCTCCCCCGGGGCAGCGTCGCCGGCCTGCGTGCCGGCATCCGCGTGCAGCGAAAGCCCGGCGTAGCGGCAGTCGCGCAGCAGCGGCTGCAGCGCCTCGCGCATCGCCAGCGCGTCGCCACGACGCGCGGCCAGCAGGTGCCAGTCGAACGCCGCCTTCTCCACGCGCACCGCCGCATGCTTGAGTTCGGGCTGCTGCGAACGCGCGTCCACCGCCGGCAGGCTGAGTTCGTTGATGCCGCCACTGGACAGGTGCTGGCCGCCCCAGTGCATGGCCGCGAACACGGTGCCGGAGCCGACCTCGTCGGACAGCTCCAGCGGCAGGACCAGTTCGCCGCGCTTGCTGGCCACGCGCACCAGGTCGCCGGCTTGCAGTCCGCGTCGCGCGGCATCGTCAGGGTGCATGCGCAGGCCCGGTTCGGGGCTGTGCGCGAACAGCGCCGGCACGCGGCCGCTGCGCGACATGCCATGCCACTGGTCGCGCAGGCGGCC
>JAEWZE010000276.1 GCA_023395465.1 Pseudomonadota bacterium | reverse complement strand
CTGACCTGAAATCGCTCAGCAACAGCTAGCCGTTGGGGCGCCGAGTAAACGATACCGGCGCCGTGATCGTAGGCCGCTTTGGCCGGAAGCGAACATCGATAGGGCAGGGGATTAGGGATGTTTATCGGGGGTAGGGAACGGCAGCTTCCGACCCATAGCCGACGTTCGCATCATCTGAAACCACAAGGCGCGCAGTAATGCGGCCTGCGCACATATGGGCGTCAGGAAGTGACCTGATACCGTTAGGGAAGGTCTGATCAAAGCGCTCTGATGCTTGGATTTCAGCGCCAAGGCGCCTGATCGATCTGGATATGATCACTTTTGCGCCATTTCTGGCGGTTTGCGACGGGTTTCCCCGTCCACCAGGCGGATTTACCCCGCCGGCAGCAACAAGTGTCGTCGCGCCATCCACAGGTTCGAAAACGCGAACAATGTCAGCACCTGCGCCGCGTTCTTCGCCAAGCCGCGGTAGCGCACCTTGGTGTAGCCGAACTGCCGCTTCACCACCCGGAACGGGTGCTCCACCTTTGCCCGCACGCTAGCCTTGAAGCGCTCCCAGCGCTCGGCGTATTTGCGCTCGCGCGTGTTCTTCATCGCCCGCAGCTTCGACGGCTTCTCCGCGATCCGGAACGCGGCCTGCACCTGTTGCAGTTCCTCGCGCTTGTCCGCACCGGTGTAGCCGCTGTCGCCGCTGATCGTGTCCTCCCGGCCGTGCAGCAGCTTGTGCACCTGCGTCACGTCGGCCACGTTCGCCGCCGTGCACTCCACGTGGTGCACCAGGCCAGACTCCTCGTCCACGCCAATGTGCGCCTTCATCCCGAAGTGCCACTGGTTGCCCTTCTTCGTCTGCTGCATCTGCGGGTCGCGCTGGCCGTCCTTGTTCTTGGTCGAACTCGGCGCCGCGATGATCGTGGCGTCCACGATCGTGCCCGCACGCAAGCTCTGGCCCTTGCGGGCCAGGTGCGCGTTCACCCGCTCCAGGAGCTGCGGCGCAAGTTCGTGCGTTTCCAGCAGCCGACGGAAGTTGAGGATCGTGGTCTCGTCGGGAATGTTGTCCAGCCCGCTGAGGCGGGCGAATCGCCGCAGCACCGCCGTGTCGTACAGCGCCTCTTCCATGGCCGGATCACTGAGCGCGTACCACTGCTGCAGGAAGTGGATGCGCAGCATCGTCGCGACCGCATAGGGCTGCCGGCCGGGACGGCCCATCTTCGGATAGTGCGGCTCGATCAGCTTCAGCAGCGCATTCCACGGCACCACCTGCTCCATCTCCGCCAGGAAGATCTCCTTGCGGGTCCGCTTGCGCTGGCCCAGGCCTTCGGCATCACCGAACGTCAGTTGCATCGATCGTCATCCAATTCAGGTCGCGCTATTGTCGCCCGCAACGGGGGGGAGTTGTTCAGACCTTCCCTAGGGGCCGTTGCGCTGCGCGCGCTCGGTATGGTCAAGCTCCACGGATTGAGCTTGTCTCAGCATGTGAGGACGGCACACGAATCGCACGGAAGGCTACTCATTCCGCTCTATCACCCCGGCCAGAGGGCGCTCATCCATCGCAGTCGGCCGAATCAACGATCGGATTATCAATTCGTTGCAGAGAAAATGAGGAGGATCGGTAGGCAGCCGAGAAAGCAATCGGGAATGACTCCGGCGCAGCTTGTAAGTGTTTGTAAATACTTTTTATCGCAGAGAAGCGAGCTGAGCTACTTCGAGCTGCACAAGTTCGCGTACCTGATGGAGTACTTGCATGTAAGGGAGACCGGGCGTCGATTATCTAGCGCGCACTTCTTGCGTCAGAAGGATGGCCCCTATTGCATTGAACTGCAGATCGACAAAATTAAGCGGGCTGATCCTAGTATCAGCTTGCGCCGAGTTGGGGATCGCCTACTGCTCCGCCGATCAACACAGCACGCAGAACTTTTTGGTCCAACCAATGAGTTGCCAGAAGAGGTCTCGCGGCTAGCAAACGAAGTTCTAGCCCGATATTCCTACGCTTCAGAAGCCGACCTGAAAAAGGCCGTATACCTAACGGCCCCGATGCGGTTGATTCTGCGGAGAGAGAAATCGGAGAAGGTCAACCTATACAACTCTGCGATTGAGTTCATGTCGGCCTGACGACAAGACGAACAATCGAAAAGGGGACGGAGGGAACTAAGGCTGCTTGCATAGCCCACGCCGGAGGCCAGCGCGCCGGACAGCACCGCGTAGCCGAGTCCCGCGGCATCCGGCGAGGCCTGCCGGAACATCAGCAAGGCCAACACCGCCGCCATCGGCACCGCGCGCTGAAAGAGGGGTCAGAGAACATTTCCGTTTCAATTGCGCTGATGCATGAGGCCTCGTGCTGGAAAAATTCTGCGACCCCTTTTCACTCACACTCCCGAACCCTACTCCACCTCACCGGAAAAGGGGACGGAGGGAATTAATTAGCGTTGATTCCCCCCGGTCCTTTTTTTAGGGTTCATCGCTGAATACCGGGGAAGGCTGCGCGGATCTTCAGGAAGAAATACTCCTGATCGCGGTACCCGTAGGCGCGGCGTTTGATGACCTTGATGGTGTTGTTGATGCCTTCGACGATGCTGGTG
>JAEWZE010000165.1 GCA_023395465.1 Pseudomonadota bacterium | reverse complement strand
GCTGGGGCAACTTGGCACGCAGGGTCTTGCCGTTGTTGACGATCTCGGTCGTGAAATTCTCGATCGGCATGGTGGAGCTGCCGTGCTTCATGACCAGCTTGAGCCGCGACGCTCGCGGAATCAGCGTTTCGTTGAAGACGAGATCGATCTGGCTTGGCGAAGCCACCACCGCATCTGCGGCCGGTGTTGACTGCTGCAGCGCGGCGTGGGCGTGCGCGACCTGCAGCGAAAACTGTCCTGCTGCCAGTGCGATGACGAGCGCGAACGAGCGGATGACGTTTGACGATTTCATAGGGATGATCCTCATTGAGAATGTGATGGAAAGCCCCACTCATGGGACCGTATCGTGTTGGATTCGATGCGGTCGGATGTCGGGATGTCAGCGAAGCCAGGAGTGGTCGCTTTCGGTATTCGTGCCTTCGCGAGATGAGGATCCCGCCGGCTCAGGCGGGATCCTCGACGTATCAAGCCGCCATGGCGCTGCAGCTTTCCGCGCATCGGCGACAAACTTCGGCGCAGCGCGCCATCTCAGGGTCGTTCATGGCATCGCATGCATCGGCGCACTGGCGGCAGATCTCCGCGCAGGCACCGCACACCACGTTGTGAACGCTTGCGCCTCGCAGCATTGCATCGGCACTGGTTGCACAGATATCGGCGCACGTCGCCAGTAGTGCAATGTGTTGCGGCGCCGCGTGGGCACCTCCTTTGGTCAGGCAATGGTTGATGGTTTCCAGGCAGATCGCATGGCATTGCGTGCAGTTGTCAATGCATTCGTTCATGGCCTGGGACCGGTGGGCTGCGGAATGGTGAGTCACGTGGTTCTCCTTCTTCCTCGCGGGCGAGAATCGGCGCGCCCGCAACACCGCCCCCTTTGGCTCTGATCGATCAGTGCTGCGAGAACGGTTCCGTGGTTCCGTCGCGCCGGACCAGCTCGACTGTGTAAGGCTGCTGCTGCCCTTCGGGGACTTCCATGCCAGGAGAGCCCAGCGGCATTCCCGGCAGGACCAGGCCGCGCGCGTCCGGTCTTTCCTCGAGAAGACGCTTGATGTCCGCAGCCGGAATGTGGCCTTCGATCAGGTATCCGCCGACCTCGGCTGTGTGGCATGAGCCTTTGGTATAGGGCACGCCGAGCCGCTCCTTGACCGGGCCCATGTCGACCATGTCGTGCACATCCACCTCGAAGCCCGCATCCTTCATGTGCTCGATCCAGACACTGCAGCAGCCACAGCTCGGAGTCTTGTGGACGGCCATGCGTGGCAGGGCGACCGGGGTTGCGTCTGGCGTCGCCTGGATGACCTGCGCAGCGGGCGCGACGGCTGACTGGGCGGGAAGCGCGGGCTGGGTACAGCCGACCAGGCCGCCCATGGCAAGAGCCACCCACGTCAGGCGATTGAGTTTGCAAACTGTCATCGCGGGTCCCTGCTCAGCGTTGGGTCCGCGAGGACCAGTGGATGTGGACGATCCGCCAGCCGTCCGCGATCTGCTTCAGCACCATTGTCTCGGTGCTCTGGACGGTCAGGGGCTTCCCGTCCTTCTGAGCGTGCAGCTCGCTTTCGGTTCCCACCCATGCAAACTCGCCGGCGGCTCGTGCGCGCTGACGCAGCAGCTGGCGATGGGCGCCCTTGAGGAATGCCGCATCGCTGACTGCGTGATGACCCAGATATTCCTCGCGGCTGCGCTCGGCACCCCCGGACTCGAGGATGAGGACGTCGGGAGCGAGCAGGGATCCGACCGTGGCCAGGTCGCCGCTGGAGAGGGCGGCGTTGAAGCGCTCCGCCACGTCGACGGCGGCCTTCGCGGCGGCCGGCACGTCTACGTCCGCCGCTGCCGCAGCGGCGGGGTGATGTGCATGCGACTGTGCCGTCTGCGCCATTGCGGGCGACACCATTGCCAGCATCAGCGCGAGGCCAGACGAAATTGCTGTTGCATTCATTGTTCAACTCCAGGTTTTCAGTGAGTGTGCGCAGGGCCGTCTTCGGCCTCGGTCATATGGGGTGAAGGTGGAGACTGCACTTTGCCGTCGGCATGGCGATGCTCTACCGCGCGGACTTCTGTGTCGGTGACACGCGTTCCGTGGTCATCGTCCATACCCGGCGACTGCGCGTGCGGCATCGCGTCGCTCCCAGCTGTGGGCTGGGCAGGGTGATCCTCCGTCGCCGCCTCGTCATGGTCGTCGTCGTGTGTCTCGCCGCCGCCATGCGCGTGGCCTTCGCTGCTGTCGACCAGTTCCCTGTATGCAGCCGCGTCGAGCGTGGGCAGCACCTGCAGGAACGCGGCCATGTTCCATATGTACTCGTCCTCCATGTTCTTGCCCCAGGCGGGCATGCCGCTTGCTTTGATCCCGTGCTTGATCACCCAGAACGCTTTTGGCGCATCGACCCCGTACTGGCTGAGGTTGGGCGGGGCTGGATACAGGCCTTGGCTCATCTCTGTTTCGGCCATCGATGGAGCCAGGTGGCACCCGGCGCACATCGCTGCGTAGTTGCCCGCGCCCTGCACGATTCTCGCTGGATCGTCCAGGCCCGGCGGGACGTCCAACCTTCCCGCACGCGCCAGGATGGAGCGCTCGCGTGCGGTCTGGAGCACAAAGTGCACGGGCCTGGTGTGCATGTCATCCGCGGCGACGTTGTATACGCCGCCCCAGATAAAGCCCGCCGCGCCCACTGCGGCAACCAGGGGAACTCGGATCAGCCAAACACGCTTGCGAGTCTTCGGTTGCATACGAGTACTCCGATCAGAACCAGATCCTCACGCCCGCCACGATACGGGTGTCGTCGACATCACCGGACTCCGCGCGACGGAAGTCTGCGGTTCCGCCGTAGGCACGCTCCCAGACCACGCCGACATACGGCGCGAACTGTCGATGGAACTCGTAGCGCAGCCGGAAACCGGCTTCGACCTTGCT
>JAEWZE010000237.1 GCA_023395465.1 Pseudomonadota bacterium | reverse complement strand
GTTGTTCGAATCGCCTGGATCGCGTCGCCGTGCGGCCAGGCGGATCTTGCCAAGCGATGCCACAGGAGGTGGATGAAGATGAAGGCCCTGATGTCCGTACTGATAGCCGTCACGTTCGCATGTGCTTCCTGCCAGGCGGAAGCGCAGCAACCAACACGGGAAACGTCACCCACAGACGCGCCGGACAGTCCGCTGACGCTCGCGAAGCGCCAAGCGGCGTGGTCGACCCACAAGACCGAATATCGGCGCAGGCTGCTGCGCGACGGCCAGGCCAGTGCGGACCGCTGGCTCGACGCGCAGGCGCGCACGGCGCGCGGGGCATCCTCAACCGATGCCCCAGCGCCAGTGCGCGAAACCACCGCCCCGCTCGCCGAGAGCAGGCCTTCCGCCACGAAGAACTGCAAGAAGGTCCGCTGGGTCAACCGCGCAACGCCGGGTTTTGGTGGAAGCGGGATGACGATGAGCCGAGTGCCTGTCTGCGACGACTGAGCGCGAAGAGCGCGAACAGGGTCAGGTGCACTTTTCCTACATGACCGGTCAGCATCCGCCCACGCGCCGGGATCACTGTTGCCGAATGCGCGCCTCGCCATCCAGGATGAGGCTGGCGCCATGGCCCGCCTGCCCTGCTTCCTCGACGATGGCGATCGACTGCGCTGCCTCCACCTCCTGAGCGAGTCGCTAGCCAGGACGCAATGCGCCCTGCATGCCTACGTCCTGATGGACAACCATGTGCATCTCCTGGTGACGCCGCAAAACGCCGGCGATGTTGGCCGCCTGATGCAGCGCGTCGGCACCCACTACGTCTGCCTCTTCAATGCCCGCCATGGGCGCACCGGGAGTCTGTGGGAGGGCCGGTACAAAGCCTGCCTGGTCGACAGCGAAGACTGCGTACTGCGCTGCCACCGGTACATCGAACTCAATCCGATCCGCGCAAGGCTGACCGACGATCCCGCGACGTACCGCTGGTCCAGCTGTCCGGCATATCTGGGCGAGCGCCCTGCTTCGGACCTCTACCCGCATCCGGTCTGGCAAGGTCTCGCCGGCAGCCGACCGGAGCGCCAGCAGGTCTGGCGCCGCATCCTCGATGAGGCCTTGCCTGCGGAACAGCTCGCGGAGATCCGCCTCTACCTGCAACAGCAACGGGCACTGGGCCGCGATGCCTTCAAGGCGATGGTCGAAGCCAAGACCCGACGCTTCGCCTCTGCGCGCCCCGCGCATCGTCCTCGCCGACGAGCAGAGGGAGCATCTGATTAACTACACCTGGCCCCGTTCTTGGCGGACCATCATCTGACCATCGCCCAGGCGCAGGCCACACCCGGCAGGGATGCCGGCGAGGTGGTCGCGGCGCACGTCCGCCGGCTGGAAGCCCTGCGCCGCGCCGGTATCGTCGAACGCCTAGCCGATGGCGTCTGGCAGGTGCCGAACGACCTGCCGGAACAGGGGTGCCGCTACGATGCCCAGCGCCTGGGCGGCGTGGCGGTGGAGCTGCGCTCGCACCTGCCCATCGAACGCCAGGCCCGCGTGATCGGTGCGACCTGGCTGGACCAGCAGTTGATCGGTGGCGGCCAGGGGCTGGGCGAGCTGGGCTTTGGCAGTGAAACACGCGATGCCATGAAGCAGCGCGCCGACTTCCTGATCGACCAGGGGCTGGCCGAACGGCGCGGGCAGCGGGTGATCCTGGCGCGCAACCTGCTGGCGACGCTACGCAACCGGGAGCTGACGACGGCAGCGCAGAACATCGCCGCCGAAACAGGGCTGCAACACCGCCCCGTGGCCGATGGCGAGCGCGTCAGCGGCGTCTATCGGCGCAGCGTGATGCTTGCCAGCGGGCGCTCCGCCATGCTGGACGACGGCATGGGGTTCAGGCTGGTGCCGTGGAAGCCCGTCATCGAGCAGCGGCTGGGCCAATCCCTGGCGGCAACCGTTCGCGGAGGCCATGCCTCCTGGGAACTCGGCCGCCAGCGCGGCCCTTCCATCGGCTAACGGTCGATTGGGATATACATGCACACATATGCACGTATAATGCGCAGTACCCAACCCAGTTCCCAGCGGCAGAAGATGAACGCCCCGACCCAAGACGCACTGCGAGCCCAAGCCATCAACTCGGCAATGGCCGTGCTGGACGACCCGCTGTTCAAGGCTTTGCAGGAGCCGTCGCGGGTCGCCGTGCTGCGGCAACTGATGCTGCTTGGCCGGGCGGACGTGGGACAGATCGCGGAGAAGCTGCCCCAGGAGCGCTCGGTGATCTCGCGACACCTGCAACTGCTGCTGGAGGCCGGAATCGTGCGCATGGAGCGCGCCGGACGCCATCGCATCTACGAGGTGGACGGGCCGGCGATCATGCGCAAGTTCGAGGTCATTCTGCGTGAGGTCGGCCAGCTCGCGCCGTATTGCTGCCCTGCGAATGGCGCGGAGAACAAATGATCGCCGCCCTCACTTTTTTACCCATTGAGTGCATATATGCGCACATATAACCATGGGAGTTCAACCATGAAGACTTTGCAAACCCTCGTCATCGGCGGCGGCCAGGCGGGCTTGGCCACGGGCTGGCACCTCGCGCAGCGGCAAATCAACTTCCTGATTCTGGAAGCCGCTGACCGCTCCGGCGGCGCCTGGCGAAGCTACTACGACAGCCTGGAACTGTTCTCGCCCGCCGGCTACTCCGCGCTCCCCGGCATGCCATTCCCAGGGCCGCAGGGGCGCTATCCGCGCCGCGATGAAGTCGTGGACTACCTGGACGACTACGCGCGCACCTTCCAGTTGCCGATCCGCACCGGCGAGAAGGTGGTGAACGTCACCCGCAGCGAAGACGGGTTCGAGGCCGTCACGGCCAGCGGCCAGCGCTATCGCGCCAGAACGCTGGTCGCCGCCTCCGGCGCGTTCGGCATGCCCCACATTCCAACCATCGAGGGACAAGAGCGCTTTCGCGGGCGCACGCTGCACAGTGCCGAGTACCTGAATCCCAAGGAATTCCTGAGGCGGCGCGTCATCGTGATCGGCGCCGCCAACTCTGCCGTGCAGATCGCCACGGAGCTTGCGGGAGCCGCCCGCGTGACGCTCGCCACCCTGCAACCGATCCGCTTCTTCCCGCAACGCTTCCTCGGGCTGGACTTCCATTTCTGGGTGAAATGGACCGGCCTGGAGCAAACACGCTGGCTGAACGACCAGAGCACCCCGGTGCTCGACAGCGGCAAATACAGCCACGCGATAAAGACCGGGCGAGTGCCACGCCGGCAAATGTTCACCCGCATCACCGAGCACGGCGTGATCTGGCCGGATGGCACCGAAGAACAGGTGGACGCCCTGCTGTTCGCCACGGGCTTCCGTCCGAATGCGTCCTACCTTCGCGAGTTGGGCGGCATCGGCGCCGACCACCGCCTGGCCCAGCGCAACGGCATCGCCCAGGACATCCCCGGTCTCTACTTCGTGGGCTTTCCAAGGCAGCGCAACTTCGCTTCCGCCACCCTGCGCGGCGTGGGCGCTGATGCGGCCCACATCATGCCGCACCTGCTCGAACACTTGCACAGGAGCGACCAGCAAGCCGGCAAGCTGGGTTCGGTCGGGGCCAAGACGTCATGAATGCGGTGACTTGGCTGGCGCCGCTTTCGGCGTGGCTCGTGATGCTCCACCTTGGCGCGCAAGCCTATGCGCAACACCGAGGGAAATGGGGTCAGGTTTGATTTTCCTACGCCGCGACGCGTCCTTCGCCGACGTTCGGGGTCCGCCTCCTGTGCCAACCTTCTTCAGAACACTCGCATGGACGCGACATGGCCCGCCTGCCCCGGCTCGACCTCCCCGGCATTCCCCAGCACGTCGTGCAACGGGGCAACGACCGCCAGCCCTGCTTCGCCGACCCCGCCGACTACCAGAACTATCGGCAGGAGCTGCGCGAAGCCGCCCGCAAGCACGCCTGCGCCGTGCACGCCTACGTGCTGATGACCAACCACGTACACCTGCTCGTGACCCCGCATGATTCGGGCGGGGTGTCGCGCATGATGCAGGCGATCGGCCGCCGGTACGTCGGCGCCTTCAACGCACGCTACCGGCGCACCGGCACGCTTTGGGAAGGCCGGTTCAAGTCCGCGCTTGTCGATAGCGACACCTACCTGCTGACCTGCTACCGCTACATCGAGCTCAATCCCGTTCGCGCAGGCATGGTCCAATGGCCGGCCGACTACCCATGGTCCAGCTATCGGCGAAACGCCTTGGGCCTGCACGACCCCGGCATCACGCCGCACGCTCACTACCTGGCCCTGGACACCGAACCCGACCTGTGGCTGCAGGCGTACCAGGCATTGTTCAAGGACGCGCTGGACCAGTCGGACGCGGACGGACTCCGCGCCCACACCCGCCAGAACAAAGCCTTCGGAAACCAACGCTTCCGCAGCAGGATCGAAGCCCTCGTCGGTCGCAGCGTCGAGGTCCGGCCGCGCGGTAGGCCCGCCTCAGCGCCGGGAAAATGTACCTGACCCCTTTTTC
>JAEWZE010000155.1 GCA_023395465.1 Pseudomonadota bacterium | reverse complement strand
GCCGTGGCCGCGCTGCTGGCGCGCGTCCTGGCCAGCGAGGATCCGGACGAACCGTTCGACACCTCCAGGCTGGATATCGAGTTGCTCGACATCTTCCTCGAGGAAAGCGGCGACCTGCTCGACCATTCCGACACCGCGCTCACCCAGCTGCGCGAATCGCCGGATGCGCGCGAACCGCTGATCGCCCTGCAGCGCGACCTGCATACGCTCAAGGGCGGCGCGCGCATGGCCGGCGTGTTCACCATCGGCGAGCTCGGCCACGCCATGGAGTCGCTGCTCGAGGCGGTGGTCGAACAGCGCTGCGAGCTCGACCGCACCGGCATCGGCCTTCTGGAAGGCGGCTTCGATCGCCTGCATGCGATGGTCACGCGGGTCGGGGAGCGGCGCGCGATCGCGATGCCGCAGGCGCTGATCGACGCCTTCAACGCGCTGGCCCGCGGCCGCACGCTGCTGGCCGCGGAAGACGCGACCTCCGTTGCGGCACCGGCCGCGCCGAAGCCGGAGCTGGCGCCGCTGTCGACGCCGCTTCCGGAGATCGGTGCCGACGAGGACACCGCGATCCGCGCGCCCCAGGAGCAGGTGCGCATCCGCGCCGACCTGCTCGACCGCCTGGTCACCTACGCGGGCGAAGTCGCGATCTACCGCGCCCGTCTCGAGCAGCAGCTGGGTGCGTTCCGCTCGGCGATGAACGAGATGGAGCAGACCAACACGCGCCTGCGCGACCAGCTGCGCCGCCTGGACATCGAGACCGAAGCGCAGATCATCGCCCGCTACCAGCGCGAAAGCGACGCACGCGACCTGACCTTCGACCCGCTGGAACTCGACCGCTTCTCCAACCTGCAGCAGCTTTCGCGCGCGTTGGGCGAATCCGCGGCCGACATGACCAGCCTGCAGCAGACGCTCGACGACCTGACCCGGCAGTACGAGACCCTGCTGCTGCAGCAGTCGCGGGTCAGCTCGGACCTGCAGGAAGGCCTCATGCGCACGCGCATGGTGCCGTTCGACGCACTGGTCCCGCGCCTGCGCCGGGTGCTGCGCCAGGCCGCGTCGGAAACGGGCAAGCAGGTGCAGCTCAAGCTGGACGGTTCGCAGGGCGAGCTGGACCGCAACGTGCTCGAGCGCATGACCGCGCCGCTGGAACACATGCTGCGCAACGCGGTGGCGCACGGCATCGAGTCGCCCGAGCGGCGCCGCGGCGCCGGCAAGTCCGAGGAAGGCACGGTGCGCATCGCGGTCCGCCGCGAAGGTTCCGAAGTGGTGCTGGAGATCGGCGACGACGGTTCGGGTCTGGATCGTGACGCGATCCGCCGCCGCGGCGAGGACCGCGGGCTGGTACGCGCGGGCGCCGTGCTCAGCGATGGCGACCTGGACATGCTGATCTTCGAGCCGGGCTTCTCCACGGCCGACGAGGTCAGCCGACTGGCGGGTCGCGGCGTCGGCATGGACGTGGTCGCCAGCGAGGTCCGCCAGCTCGGCGGTTCGCTCGACATCGCCACCCGCCGCGGCGAGGGCACCAGCTTCACCCTGCGCCTGCCGCAGACGCTTGCGGTCACCCAGGCGGTGTTCGTGCGCATCGGCGAAACCCAGTTCGCGGTGCCGATCGCCTCGGTACGCGGCGTGGGCCGCATCGAGCGCGGGCTGCTGGCCTCGGGCGACGCCGCCTATCCCTACGGCGGAGAAGAGTACGCGCTGCACGACCTCGGCCAGCTCGTGGGCCACGCCCCGGCGCGCGCCGAGGGCCACCTGCAGATGCCGCTGCTGCTGGTCCGCTCGGGCGAACTGCGCGCCGCGGTGGCGGTCGACGAGATCATCGGCAGCCGCGAGATCGTGGTGAAGCCGGTCGGTCCGCAGGTCGCCTCGATCCCCGGCATCTTCGGCGCCACGATCATGGGCGACGGCAGCGTCGTCGTGATCCTGGACGTCGCGCCGCTGGCCCGTCGCCACGCGGTGCTGCCGCGCGAAGCGGCGCCGGAGCCGCAGCAGGTCGAGCGCCGCCGCGTTCCGCTGGTGATGGTGGTCGACGACTCCGTGACGATGCGCAAGGTCACCGGCCGCGTGCTCGAGCGCCACAACTTCGAGGTCCTGACCGCGAAGGACGGCCTCGATGCGCTGGAGCGGATGGACGAGCGCGTACCCGACCTGATGCTGCTCGACATCGAGATGCCGCGGATGGACGGCTACGAGCTGGCCAAGCACATGAAGGCCGATCCGCGCCTGCGCGACGTGCTGATCATGATGATCACCTCGCGTACCGGCGAGAAGCACCGCCAGCGCGCGTTCGACCTGGGCGTGGACCGCTACCTCGGCAAGCCGTACCAGGAGCCCGAGCTGATGCGCAACGTGCATGAACTGCTGAAGGTCTCGCATGGCCGCGAGTGAGGTCGCGCCCCGCGTCGCCCTGCTGGCCCGGGCCGGCGATGCCTGCGAGCGCATCGCCGGTGCGTTGCGCGAGGCGGGCGCCGAGGTGGTGCTGGTGGCCGACCCGATGCAGGCCGATCCCGCGCAGGTCCGCCAGGCGCAGCCGCAGGCGGTGCTGGTGGCGCTGGAGCCGGCGATCGAGGACGCGATCGAGCGCTTCGAGGACGTACTGGCCGACCCCGGCTACATGGTCATCTTCGAAGAGGCCGAGCAGGCCGCGCAGCGCAGCGGCTGGGATGCGGCGCGCTGGCTGCGCCACCTGTCGGCCAAGCTGCATCGCCACAACGATGTGCTGCCGGCCGGCGCGGAAGTGGTCGACGACCTGCAGCTCACCGCGGAACCGATGCCGGCGCAGCCGGTCCGCGTCGATTTCGACGATGCCATCGTCGCGCTTACGGACGAGGCGCAGGATCACGCCGGCGACGTGCCCCAGGACGGGCTGGAAGGCCTGGCGGCTGCGGACGCGACGCCGGAGTGGACGCTGGACACCGTCGCCGATCCAGATGCCGGCGCGGCAACCGGATCGGCCGGTTCCGGAGAGGGCGACGCCGGTTTCGCGCATGCGGCTGCATCCGTCGGCGACGACGCGGGCCTCGAACCCGACGCGCCGCTGGAGTGGACGCCAGTCGGCGAGGTACAGGCCGACGACGTCGCCACACAGACGTCGGACGCCCTCGACGTCCTGGATTTCGAATCCCTGACCCTGTCGATCGACGAAGGCGACGCCACCGATCCCGATGGCCTCTCCTTCGACCCGGAGCGCTTCAGCCGCGCCGGACAGGCGGAGGACACGCCGGGCGGAATCGAGGAATTCCTCGCCGCGCAGGCAGCCGGCGCACGGATTCCCGCAGAAGGCGTGGAGGATTCGACCGACAACGCGGTCGACGCGGAGGTGGCCGACGCCGATGCCGATGCCGGTCCGGCCGCCCCGCAG
Organism: Pseudomonadota bacterium; assembly: GCA_023395465.1. Taxonomy (GTDB): domain Bacteria; phylum Pseudomonadota; class Gammaproteobacteria; order Xanthomonadales; family Xanthomonadaceae; genus Luteimonas. Next base: position 26,364 of record JAEWZE010000155.1, on the reverse strand, counting down.
GACTCCGCGCCTGCGCCGGACCGGTTCGATTTCTCCAGCCTCAGCCTGGTCGAGGACGACCACGTGCCGGTCGCGCCCGTGGCGGCGGACAAGCCCGCGCGCACGTTCGACCTGGAGACGCTGGGTGCGGGCCTGTCGCTGCTCGATGCCGACAGCTACGGCAACGGCAAGCCGCCCGGCCTGGTGCTGATCGAGGCCGGACTGGGCGGGCCGGACGCGGTGCGCCAGCTGCTGGCCGCGCTGCCGGCCGGCTTCCCCAAGGCGATCCTGATCCGGCTGCCGCTGGAAGGCGGCCGCTACGACCGGCTGGTCAAGCAGATGACGCGCGCGACCTCTGCACCGGTGGGCGTGGCCGATGCCGGCGAGCGGGCCACGGAGGGCAGCATCCATTTCGTGCCGCCGGGACTGGGCATCCGCCAAGCGGGACCGGGCTGGGCCTTCGAAGCCGGCCAACCGCTGGAGCCTGCGCTGCTGCCGGCCGACGACAGCGCGGTCGTGTTCCTGTCCGGTGCTGATGCCGCGCTGGTGCCGGCGGTGACGGGTGGTGCCTGGGCCGGCCTGGTGCTGGGCCAGACGCCGGACGAGGGTTGCTACGATCCGGCCGCCGCGCGAGCGGCGATCGAGGCCGGCGCCGCGCACGGCAGCCCGGCCGAACTGGCCGCCAGGCTGCTGGCCTGCTGGCCCGCGTCGGGCGAGCGCCCCTCCACCGATCCGAACGGGATGCCGTGATGAACATCGCCCCTGCCGACATCCGCGCCGTGCTGATCCAGACCGAAGCCGCGCGCCTGCTGTTGCCGAACGCCACCATTTCCGAAGTGCTGTCCTACGCCGAACCCGACCCGGTCGACGATGCGCCCGACTGGCTGCTGGGCACGATCCGCTGGCGTGGCTGGCGGCTGCCGCTGGTGGCCTTCGCGCCGTTCAGCGGCCACGGTCGCGAACAGGGCGGGCTCGGCCACAAGGTGGTGGTGCTCAAGACCCTCGGCGGGCAGGCGACCATGCCGTACTTCGCGCTGCTGACGCGGGGCTTCCCGCGCCTGGTGACGGTGTCGCGCGATCGCCTGTCGGCCGACGCGGACGCGGACGGCACGTCGCTCGAGCCGGGCGTGCTCGCGCATGTGCGCTTCAATGACGAAGCCGCGCTGGTGCCCGACATCGACGGCATCGAACTGGCCCTGCGCGGCGCGCTGGCCGCCTGAGGTCAGCCGCGCAGGTCGCCGTACAGCGACTGCAGGGCGGCGATCGCCGCCAGTCCGGCGGTCTCGGTCCGCAGGATCCGCGGACCCAGCCGCAAGCCTTCGAAACCGGCCGCGCGCAGATGCTCGCGGTCGCGGGGCGCCCATCCGCCTTCCGGGCCGATGGCGAATGCGATGCCGCCGGGTCCGCCGCCCGGCACCAGGCCCGCGAGGGTCGACAGCGCATGCGTTCCTGCCGGATCCAGGGTCAGCTTCAGCGCCGCATCCGCGGCCGCGTCGCCAATGCCGCCGATGTCGACCGGATCGGCCACGTCCGGCAGACGCGCCCGCCCGCACTGCGCGCAGGCCGCCGACACCACCCCGCGCCAGTGCGCGAGACGCTTGGCCAGGCGTGGGCCTTCCAGCCGCACCTCGGTGCGCTCGGCGTCCACCGGCACGATCCGGCTCACGCCCAGCTCGGTGGCCTTTTGCAGGATCAGGTCCATCTTCTCGCCGCGGGCGATGCCCTGCAGCAGGGTGATGCGCAGCGGGGATTCGTTGTCCACCGCGCGCCGCTCGAGTACCTCCACCTCGCCGCCGCGCCTGTCCGCGCTGGCGATGCGCGCGTCGTAGTCGTGCCCGTCGCCGTTGAACAGCACGCAGGCATCGCCGTCGCGCAGGCGCAGCACGCGCAGCAGGTGGGCAGCCGCCTCCTCGGGCAGGCGCAGCCGCGCGCCGGGAACGAGAGGCAGGTCGACGTGGGTCCGGGTCAGTCGCATGGGCGCGGCCCCGGAAGGTGCGGACCGGTGCGCGCCGGGTCGTTCGCCGCGGCGCGGGCCGGTCGCGGACGTGGCGCCGTCGACGGCCTCATGCGGTCGCCGCCTCGATCGCGGACCGGGTGACGTCGGCCAGCAGGTCCAGCTGCGCATCGTCGATGCAGTAGGGCGGCATCCAGTACAGCACGTCGCCGAGGGGACGCAGCAGGACGCCGCGTTCGAGCGCATGCCTGTAGGCATGCAGGCCGACGCGGCGCGTGGGGTCGAAGGGCCGGTCCCTGCGCCCGCCCTCGCACAGTTCGAAGGCGAGGATCATCCCGGTCTGGCGCACGTCGGCCACATGCGGATGCGCCGCCAGCGGCGAGGCCAGTTCGGCCATGCGCGCCGCCGTCCGGCGATTGCGGTCGAGCACGCCATCGGCGTCGAAGATGTCCAGCGAGGCCAGCGCCGCGGCGCAGGCCAGCGGATTGCCCGTGTAGCTGTGCGAATGCAGGAAGGCGCGCTCGCGCGTATCGTCGAGGAAGCCCTCGTAGATCGCCTGCGTGCACAGCACCGCCGCCAGCGGCAGGAAGCCGCCCGTCAGGCCCTTGGACAGGCACAGCAGGTCAGGCATGACGCCGGCCTGCTCGCAGGCGAACATCGTGCCGGTGCGCCCGAATCCCACCGCGATCTCGTCGGCGATCATGAAGATGCCGTGCACGTCGCACAGTTCGCGCGCCCGCCGCAGGTAGGCGGGGTGGTGCATGCGCATGCCGCCGGCGCACTGCACCAGCGGTTCGAGCACCAGCGCGCAGATCTCGCCGGCGTGTTCGTCGAGCAGGTGTGCCAGGGCGTCGGCGGCGTCTTCGGCGCAGGCCTGCGCGCCCTGGCCTTCGCGCGCGAACCAGGCGTCGGGCGAGGGCGCGAATACCGACTCCAGCAGTAGCGGCGCGTAGATGCGCCGGTACAGCGGGATGTCGCCCACAGACAGCGCGCCGATGGTCTCGCCGTGGTAGCCGTTCTGGAGCGCCACGAACTTCGTGCGGCGCGGTTCGTCGCCACGGTTGCGGAACCAGTGGAACGCCATCTTCAGCGCGACCTCGATCCCGGCCGAGCCGTTGTCTGCATAGAACACCCTGGCCAGCGGCTCGCGTCCGGCCTGGCGCGGGGCGAGCGCCAGCAGCCGCTCGGCAAGCTCCACCGCGGGCGGATGCGAACAGCCGGCCAGGATCACCTGTTCCAGCGTCCCCGCCTGGCGGGCGATGGCCGCGGCGATCCGCGGCTCGGCGTGGCCGTGCAGGTTGACCCACCAGCTGCTCACCGCATCGAGCGTGCGGCTGCCGTCGTGGCCTACCAGCCAGGCGTCGTCGCCGCGCGCGACCGGCAGCAGCGGCAGCACGTCGGGGTGCTCGCGCATCTGCGTGCAGGGATGCCAGAGCACGGCCAGGTCGCGCGAACGCCAGTGGTCGGCCTCGTCTAGAATGGGACCATCGTGATTGGACATGCCTCCATTATCGCCCCTGAGCCCTCCGGAGCGGCGTCATGAGCCGCCGCCTGCCGACGATCCACGGCATCACCGAGCATGACGCCGGTCCTTACCGCATGGAGCGGATGGACCTGGAATTCAGCAACGGCGAGCGCCGCCAGTTCGAACGCCTGCGCGGCCGCGGCCACGGCGCCGTCGCGGTGGTGCCGCTGCTCGACGACGACACCGTGCTGCTGGTGCGCGAATACGCCGCCGGCCTGCATCGCTACGAGCTGGGCCTGGTCAAGGGTCGCGTCGATGCGGGTGAGACCCCGCTGCAGGCGGCCGACCGCGAGCTGAAGGAGGAGGCCGGCTACGGCGCGCGCCGCCTCGACGTGGTGCGCACCCTGACCCTGGCCCCGGTCTACATGAGCCACGAAACCACGGTGGTGCTGGCGCGCGACCTGTATCCCGAACGCCTGCCCGGCGACGAACCCGAGGAACTCGAAGTGGTCCCGTGGCGCTTCGATGCGCTGGGCGAACTCGCCCTGCGCGAGGATTTTTCCGAGGGCCGTTCCATCGCCGCGCTGTTCGCGGCCTACCACTACATCAAGCAGGAAGCCCGTGCCTGACACCGGAAGCCCCGTGCCCGAGGCGATGCGCCAGGCCGTAATCGCGATCGCGCGCGACGCAGCGGCCGCGATCATCGACATCTACGAGAGCGGCTTCGACGTCACCCACAAGGCCGATGCGAGCCCGCTCACCCAGGCCGACCTGGCCGCGCACCACTGCATCGTCGCCGGGCTGCAGCGGCTGACGCCCGACATCCCGGTGCTGTCGGAGGAATCCGCCCACCTGGTCGATGCCGCCACCCGCCGGAGTTGGGGCCGACTGTGGCTGGTCGACCCGCTCGACGGCACGCGCGAATTCGTCAAGCGCAACGGCGAGTTCACCGTGAACATCGCCCTGATCGACGAGGGCGTTGCCGTGTTCGGCGTGATCCAGGCGCCCGTCACCGGCGTGCTGTGGCACGGCACGCCCGGGCACGGCGCGTTCCGCTGCGATGGCGATGGCGAACGCCGGATCCGCGCGCGCGCGCCGGCCAGTGCGCCGCTGAAGGTGGCGGCGAGCCGCTCGCACCGCGACGCGCGGACCGAGGCGCTGATGGCGCGGATGGGCGAGGTCGAACCGGTCGGCCTGGGATCCTCGCTCAAGTTCTGCCGGCTGGCCGAGGGCGCCATGGACGTCTATCCGCGCTTCGGACCCACCAGCGAGTGGGATACCGGCGCCGGCCAGGCCATCCTGGAAGCCGCCGGCGGCGCAGTGCTCGATCCGCAGGGCCGGCCGTTCCGCTACAACCAGCGCGCGACCGTGCTCAACGGCGATTTCATCGCGCTGGGCGACCGCTCGTTGCCGTGGCGGTCCTGGCTGGAGGCGTAGGCGCATGACGCGGACGGGCGCTGCCTTCCCGGGACGCGTGACCCGCGCCGGATCTTCCGCGCCGCGCCGCAGTCGGCGCGCGGCATGCCACCGCCCGGAGGCGCTGCGCGTCGTCCGGGGCGATCGACGCACCCGACGGCCAGTCCCGGCCCGAACCACCATGCAAGGACATCGGCCGTGAACCAGCAGCGCGCGGTCGCCGACCTCCTCGACATCATGGCCCGCCTGCGCGATCCCGACGGCGGCTGCCCCTGGGACCTGGAGCAGGATTTCGCGAGCATCGCGCCATACACCATCGAGGAGGCCTACGAGGTCGCCGATGCGATCGATCGCGGCGACCTGCCCGCGTTGAAGGATGAGCTGGGCGACCTGCTGCTGCAGGTGGTGTTCCATGCGCGCATGGCCGAGGAGCAGGGCGCGTTCGCGTTCGGCGACGTGGTCGCGGCGATCTGCGACAAGATGGTGCGCCGCCATCCGCATGTGTTCGGCGGCGCGCGGATCGACGACGCGCAGGCGCAGACGGCGAACTGGGAACAGATCAAGCGCGCCGAGCGCGCCGCCGCCGGCGATGCCGACAGCTCGGCGCTGGCGGGGATTTCGCGCGGCCTGCCCGAATGGCAGCGCGCGGTGAAACTGCAGGACCGCGCCGCGCGCACGGGGTTCGACTGGCCTGGCCCCGCGCCGGTGATCGACAAGCTGCACGAGGAAATCGACGAGGTCCGCGCCGAGTTCGCCGGGGTGGCCGCAGCGCCGGACGATGCCGCCGCGCAGGCGCGGCTGCAGGACGAGATCGGCGACCTGCTGTTCGTCGCGGCCAACCTCGCGCGCCACGCGCGGGTCGACGTCGGAGCGGCGCTGCGTGGCGCCAACCTCAAGTTCGAACGCCGCTTCCGGCGCATGGAATCGCTGGCGCAGGCCGATGGCCGGCGCCTGGAGGACCTGCCGCTGGACGCGCAGGAAGCGTACTGGGCGCGGGTCAAGCGCGAGGGCGGTTGAGTTCGCCTGCCGGCCCGCTCCACCCTTTCCGCACACTTGGCGCCCGCGACCGGTTTCCCCGCGATGAAGACCCTGCTGCTGTTCGCCGTGACCGCCATCGCCGAGATCCTCGGCTGCTACCTGCCGTGGCTGTGGTTGCGCAAGGGCGGCAGCGCCTGGCTGCTGCTGCCCGCGGCGCTGTGCCTGATGCTGTTCGTGTGGCTGCTCAGCCTGCACCCCACCGCGACGGGCCGGGTCTACGCGGCCTATGGCGGGGTGTACGTCAGCGTGGCGCTGGCCTGGCTGTGGTGGGTGGACGCGGTCCGGCCGACGCGCTGGGACCTGCTGGGCGCGGCGTTGTGCCTGCTAGGGATGGCCGTCATCATGTTCTCGCCCAGGCCCGCGTGACCGGAGGACGGAAATGCGCCGCTTCGCCAGCTTCCGCGAGTTCTACCCGTTCTATCTAGACGAACACGCCAACCGCACCTCGCGGCGCCTGCACTTCATCGGCAGCTGCGGCGCGATCGTACTGGTCGCGCTGGCCCTGGCCACGCGCAGTCCGTGGTGGCTGCTGGCCGCGCTGCTGTGCGGCTACGCCTTCGCCTGGGTGGGGCACTTCTTCTTCGAGAAGAACCGGCCGGCGACCTTCCGCCACCCGTTCTACTCGTTCGCCGGCGACTGGGTGATGTTCAAGGACATCCTCACCGGCAGGATCCGCTTCTAGACACGCACGCGGCGGCATGCCGGCTGCGAGCCGGACGCAGTGTCGCCCCGGCGGCGCCTTGGCGGCAGGGCGCAATGACCGCCCGAAGCGGCGACAGGCGCGAACCTCAGTCCATGAAGATCAGCCACGCAGCGACCACGATCAGGCCGAAGCCGGCCCAGTGGTTCCATCTCAGCGGCTGCTCCAGGTACCAGGCCGAGAAGCCGGCGAAGACCAGCAGGGTGATGACCTCCTGCATGCCTTTGAGCTGCGGCGCCGAATAGAACGCCGAGCCGAGCCGGTTGGCCGGCACCATCAGGCAGTATTCGAAGAAGGCGATGCCCCAGCTGACCAGGATCACCGGCAGCAGGGCCGAGGACTTGTACTTGAGGTGCCCGTACCAGGCGAAGGTCATGAACACGTTGGACCCGAGCAGCAGCAGGATCGGGACGAGGCGGTCGAAGGGCGGCATGGGAGATCCAGGCGATGGCGGGCGCGCGAAGATTCTCCGTCTTCACGGCGCTTGTACAGCCCGGCTGGCACCTTTCACAAAGCTGAAGACCACTTCGAGGAAGCAAACATGCGTGCAGGGCAGGAAACCGGCGGGCTGGTCCTGATCGTCGAGGACAACCGCAATATTTCGGAAATGGTGGGCGAATACCTGGAAGGTCGCGGCTTCGAGGTCGACTATGCCTCCGACGGCCTGGACGGCTACCGGCTGGCGGTGGAGAACAGCTACGACGTGATCGTGCTGGACCTGATGCTGCCGCGCCTGGACGGCGTGGAGGTCTGCAAGCGGCTGCGCGCCGAGGCGCGCAAGTCCACGCCGGTGCTGATGCTGACCGCGCGCGATACGCTCGACGAGAAGCTCAGCGGCCTGTCGTCCGGGGCCGACGACTACCTCACCAAGCCCTTCGCCATCCAGGAACTCGAAGCCAGGCTGCGGGCGCTGATCCGGCGCGAGCGACGGCAGGTGGGTTCGGAAGTGCTCAAGGTCGCCGACCTGGTGCTCGACCCGGCCAGCATGCGCGCCACCCGCGGCGGCACCGAGCTGCAGCTTTCGCCGATCGGCATGAAGCTGCTGACCATCCTGATGCGGGAGTCGCCGCGCGTGGTGAACCGCCAGGAGATCGAACGCGAGATCTGGGGCAACGGGCTGCCGGATTCGGATACCCTGCGCAGCCATCTCTACAACCTGCGCAAGATCATCGACAAGCCGTTCGACAAGCCGCTGCTGCATACGGTGCAGAGCGCGGGCTACCGCATCGCCGACATCGACCAGTCGCCCGCCTGATCCCTGCGGAACCACGCGATGCCGCAGGGGCTGCCCCGCAAGATCCGCTATGCGTTCGTCACCCAGGGGCTGCTGCTGGTCCTTGCGGTGGTGTTCGGCGTGAGCCTGCTCACCCTGATCACGCGCGACGCGCTGGTCCGGCAGCGCCTGACGGTGGAGGCGGACGCCTTCTGGGCCAGGCAGGGGCAGTCCGGGTCGCAACTGGGCACGCACCTGCCGTCGACCGGGACACTGGAGGGCTACTTCCGTTCCGCGCGGGAAGTGCCGACGTTGCCGCCCTACGTCGAATCGCTGCCGGAGGGCGTGAACTTCGTGTACCGCTCGCACAAGGCGGTGCTGGTGCAGCGGCGGCCCGAGGGCGTCCTCTACCTGGTGTTGCGCACCAGGTCGGTGGACAGGCTGATGGGAACTTCAGCCGCGATCATGATCCTGCTGGGCCTGCTCACCGCGCTGGTGATCACCACGCTCACGTATCGCAAGTCGCGCCGCATGGTCCTGCCGGTGAACCGGCTGGCCGAGGAGGTGGCGCGCTGGGATCCGAACCAGGGCGACCTGACATCGCCGCTGGCGGTGTCGGGCTTCGCCGAGGAACCCAGCCGCGAGGTCCAGGCCCTCGCCCACGCCCTGCATGGGCTGTCCGCGCGCGTGGCCGAGTTCGTGCAGCGCGAGCGCGACTTCACCCGCGATGCCAGCCACGAGCTGCGCACCCCGCTGACCGTGATCCGGGTGGCCAGCGACATGATGCTGTCCGATCCGTCGCTGCCGCCGCACGGCCGCCGTCCGCTGGAGCGCATCCAGCGCGCGGCGCGCGACATGGAGGCGGTGATCGACGCCTTCCTGGTGCTGGCCCGCGAAAGCGGCGTCGCGCCGGTCAGCGAGGAGCTGGACGTGTGCGAGGTGGTGCTGGACGAAGTGGAGAAGGCGCGGCCGTTGCTGTTCGGCAAGCCGGTCGACCTGCGCCTCGCGGCCGACGCGGCGCCCAAGCTGTTCGCGCCGCCGAGCGTGCTGGCCATGATCGTGCGCAACCTGATCCAGAACGCCTGCAATTTCACCGAACAGGGCAGTATCGAGGTACGCGTGGAGGCCGACGCGGTGGTGGTGCGCGACAGCGGGATCGGCATGTCGGCCGAGACGCTGCAGCATGTCTACGATCCGTTCTTCCGCGCCGACGCCTTCAGTCCGCTGGGCAAGGGCTTCGGCCTGACCATCGCCAACCGGCTGGTCCGCCGCTTCGGCTGGCAGCTGCGGCTCGACAGCGTGGAGCACCAGGGCACGACCGCCACCCTGCGCTTTTCCCCGCTCGCTCCCTCCTGAGCGGCGGCCGCATGTCAACCGGCGCCGGACCGGTGCGTTAGCCAGCTTCGACGCCAGACTGTTCCCGGACCTTTCGCATGAGCAAACCCGCGACCCGCCGTCGGCGGCCGTTTCCCCGTCTCCTCGTGGCCGCGGTGGTGGCCGCCGCGCTCGCCGCCATCGCCTGGTTCTGGTGGTCGGGCACGCGCGAGGCCGGCGACGAGTCGCCGTGGCGCACGGTGCAGGTCGAGCGCGGCGACATCCGGGTGGCGATCTCGGCCACCGGCACCCTCAGCGCGATCTCGACGGTGACCGTGGGCAGCCAGATTTCCGGCCAGGTCACCGACGTGCTGGTCGATTTCAACAGCCAGGTGCGTCAGGGCGACGTGCTGGCGCGCATCGACCCGCGCACCTACGAGGCGCAGATCGAGCAGGGCGCCGCCCAGGTCGCCAGCGCGCGCGCCTCGCTGGCGCAGGCCCAAGCGACCCTGCGCAATGCCGAACTCGACTACCGGCGCAAGGCCGACCTCGGCACCCAGAAGCTGGTCGCGCAGGCCGACATCGACCAGGCCCGCGCGGCGCTCGACCAGGCGCGCGCGCAGGTCGTCTCGACCCAGGCGCAGATCCGTCAGCAGACCGCGTCCACCGAGACCAGCCGCGTCAACCTGGAGCGCACGGTGATCCGCTCGCCGGTCGATGGGGTGGTGCTGACCCGCACCATCGAACCGGGGCAGACCGTGGCCGCCAGCCTGCAGGCGCCGGAACTGTTCACCATCGCCGAAGACCTGTCGAAGATGAAGATCGAGCTGGCCGTGGACGAGGCCGACATCGGCCAGGTCAAGCGCGGCCAGGCGGTGTCGTTCACGGCCGACGCCTTTCCGGACCGCCAGTTCCGCGGCGTGGTGGACCAGGTGCGCCTGGCCGCGACCACCACCAACAACGTGGTCACCTATCCGGTGGTGGTCAGCGTCGACAACGCCGACGGCACCCTGCTGCCCGGCCTGACCGTCAATGCCGAGATCGAGGTCAGCAACCGTAGCGACGTGCTGAAGGTGTCCAATGCCGCGCTGCGCTACAAGCCGGTCGGCGACGCCGCGCCCGCGCAGGGCGGCAATGCGCGCGGCGGGGCGGGCCTGCTCGAGGAACTCGAGCGCGTGGCCGCCGGACTCGACCTGGACGCGACCCAGCGCGCCGCGTTCGACGCGGCCGTTGCCGCGCAGCGCGAGCGCGCCCAGGCGCCTCGTCCGGGCAATGGCGCGCGGCCGTCCGGTGGCGCGGGTGGGCCGCCGGGCATGTCCATGCGCGCCGGTGCCCCGGATCCGGCGATGCGCGCGCAGATCCGCCAGCGCATGCTCGAGCGCATGCAGGAGAACTTCGCCGGCTTCACCCGGACCCTCGACGAGGGGCAGCGCGCGCGCTGGAACGCCGCGCTCGCCGCGTCGCTCAATGCGACCCGCACCACCCTGTACCGGCTGGTGGACGGCCGCCGCGAGGCGGTGCAGGTCCGGGTCGGCGCCAGCGACGGCAGCAGCACCGAAGTGCGCGGTGACGTGGACGCCGGCGACGAGATCATCACCGGCGAGCGGGCGCGGCGATGAGCGTCGCGGGCACGCCGGTGATCGAGACCCGCGCGCTGCGCAAGGTCTACGCCGAAGGCAGCGAGGCCGAAGTGGTGGCGCTGGCCGGCGTGGACCTGCGCATCGCGCGCGGCGAGTTCATCGCGATCATGGGGCCGTCGGGCTCCGGCAAGTCGACCCTGATGAACCTCATCGGCTGCCTCGACACGCCCACGTCCGGCCAGTACCTGTGCGACGGCATCGACGTGGCCACCCTCGACCGCGAACAGCTGGCCGCGCTGCGCCGCGACAAGATCGGCTTCGTGTTCCAGGGTTTCAACCTGCTGCCGCGGATGTCGGCCGAGGACAACGTCGCGATGCCGCTGGGCTACGCGCAGGTGCCGCCGGCCGAGCGCAGGCGACTGGCGCAGGAGGCGCTGGCCGCGGTCGGCCTGGCGGGGCGCACCCACCACCGCCCCAGCGAACTGTCCGGTGGCCAACAGCAGCGCGTGGCGATCGCCCGCGCGCTGATCAACCGGCCGCCGATCCTGCTCGCCGACGAACCCACCGGCGCGCTCGATTCGAAGACCGGCGAGGAGATCCTCGCCCTGTTCAAGCGCCTGCGCGACGAGGACCACACCGTGGTCCTGATCACCCACGACGCCGACGTTGCCGCGTACGCCGACCGGACCTGCGTGATGCGCGACGGCGAACTGCATGAAGAGCCGCGTCCGGCCAGCGCCGCCGCGGCGTTCCCGGCCACGGTCCAGGATCCCGCATCGCCATGAACTTCACCGACGTCCTGCGCACGGCGCTGTTCGCGCTGCGCGGCAACTGGATGCGCAGCGCGCTGACCTCGCTGGGCGTGATCATCGGCATCGCCTCGGTGATCGTCATGGTTTCGGTGGGGCAGGGCACCCAGGCCGAGATCGACAAGATGGTCGCGGGCCTGGGTTCGCAGCGCCTGGACATCTCGCCCAACGTCGCGCGCAGCAGTGGCGGCGTGCGCATGAGCGCCAGCAGCTTCTTCACCCTCAATCAGGACGACGTCGACGCGATCCGTGCCGAGATCCCGGAAGTGCAGTACATCTCCGGCTCGCTGCGCGGCAGCAGCCAGGTGGTGTACGCCGAGCGCAACTGGAACAGCAGCTGGCAGGGCGTGGATCCGGACTACCTGGTGATCAACGGCTGGACGGTCAGCGAGGGCCAGGGCTTCGACGAAGTCGCGGACGACAAGGCGGTGCTGATCGGCGAAACCGTGCGCCGCGAACTGTTCGGCGAGGAAAGCGGGATCGGCGAGACGATCCGCATCGGCCGGGTCCCGCTGACCGTGGCCGGCACGCTCGCCCCCAAGGGCCAGAGCAGCTGGGGCCGCGACCAGGACGAGATCGTCATGGTGCCGCTGGAAACCGCGCGGCGCCGGCTGACCGGTGCGATGGGCATGCCGCCGGGCGCGGTGATGGAGATCTCGCTGGCGGTCACCAATCCCGACGACCTGGCCTGGGTCCAGGGCGAGATCGAATCGCTGCTGCGGCAGCGCCATCGCATCGCGCCGGGCGCGGAGGACGATTTCCGGGTGCGCAACATGTCCGAGATCGTGGCCACCCGCACCGCCACCACGCGCCTGATGTCCTGGCTGCTGGGCGCCGTGGCGACGATCTCGCTGATCGTGGGCGGTATCGGCATCATGAACATCATGCTGGTCTCGGTGACCGAGCGGATCCGCGAGATCGGACTGCGCATGGCGGTCGGTGCCGGACCCACGGACATCCGGCGCCAGTTCCTGGCAGAGGCCATGCTGCTCTCGCTCGGCGGCGGCCTGCTGGGGATCCTGGTCGGGATCGCCGGGGCGCTGCTGGTCGGGCAGCTCAACAGCGAACTGCCGGTGGAACTCAACGGCAAGGTCATCGCCCTGGCGGCGGGCTTCTCGATCGCCACCGGCCTGTTCTTCGGCTACTACCCGGCGCGCAAGGCCAGCCAGCTGGATCCGATCGAGGCACTGCGCCAGCAGTAGGTCGTCGGGAGCGCCCGGCCGCCTGGCGTTGCGGTCAAGCTGACGTACCGCACATTTCGCGCCTTCCCTGACGCGCCGTGGCGCCGACTGCGGAGGGTTGCCGGTCGCGTGCATGCCCCGGAGAAAAACGCCTGCGTGCCTCATGCACACCCGGACAGGCGCCGGGAAGCGCATCGGCGGCAGCCCTGGAATGGGGCGGCTTCGCACGCCCTTCCCACTGGCGGACAGGACGTCCCTGGCCCGTGAAAAACGCCGGAATCACGCCCCGGTATGGCAAAATTGCACGGTTGCGGCCATGGCCGCGTCGCTGAACGCTGCATGCTGTCGACTCCGTCGCAGTCCTGTTCCGGCATGGCCGGCGGCGAGGCCGGAATGTCCGGACCCCGTCCCGGGCCGGATCCGGGTGCCCCCTGATGGCCGACGAGACCGGACACCTGCCCCGACGCCCCGCCCGCATCCTGATGGCGACCCGCTGGTCGCTGCAGGGGCTGCGGGCGGCGTGGCTGCACGAGTCGTCGTTCCGGCTCGAGGTATACCTGCTGGCGCTGCTTGCCCCGCTGGCGCTGTGGCTGGGTGCGGACGGGGTCGAGCGCGCACTGCTGCTGGGCAGCTGCCTGCTGGTGCTGGCGGTGGAGCTGCTCAATTCCGCCATCGAGGCGGTGATCGAACGCTACGGCCCGGAGCACCACGAACTGGCCGGGCGCGCGAAGGACATGGGATCGGCCGCGGTGTTCGTGTGCATGGTCAACGTTTTGCTGGTGTGGGGCCTGCTGCTGGGCCCGCGCTGGTTCTAGGCAACCGAAAAGAGGAAGTGCTTCGATGTTGGAGATGTTGAGCGATCCGCAGGTCTGGATCCTGTTGTTGACCCTGAGCACGATCGAGATCGTGCTGGGCATCGACAACCTGGTGTTCATCTCGATCGCGGTGAGCAAGCTGCCGCCGGAACGGCGCGAGTTCGCGCGCAAGTTCGGCATCGCGGTGGCCTGCATCACCCGTATCGGCCTGCTGCTGACCCTGGCCTGGCTGGCGAGCCTGACCTCGGACCTGTTCACGGTCATGGGCCACGGCATCTCGGTGCGCGACCTGGTGCTGATCCTGGGCGGCCTGTTCCTGCTGGTGAAGGGCGGGATGGAGATCCGCGACCTCGTCGTGGGCGAACCCGAGTCGGAGGACGTCGACGCCAAACCGAAGGTGTCGTTCGCGGGCGTGATCGCGCAGATTGCAGTCATCGACATCGTGTTCTCGCTCGACTCGGTGATCGCGGCGGTCGGCATGGCCGGCGAATACATCCCGGTGATGGTGGCGGCGATCCTGATTGCGGTAGGCGTGATGCTGCTGGCGGCGCGGCCGCTGGGCCAGTTCATCGACAACAACCCGACCATCAAGATGCTGGCGCTGGCGTTCATCCTGCTGATCGGCGCCTACCTGATCGCCGAAGGCCTGGACGCGCACATCCCGCGCGGCTACATCTACGGCGCGATGGGCTTCTCGGCGCTGGTGGAGCTGCTCAACCTGTGGGTCAAGCGCAACGCGCGCCGGCGTGGCGAGAAGCCCACCACCGGCGTGGACGTTCCGCTCTGAACCGCGCCATGGCAGGCGGTGCCCGACGGCGGCGTGCGTCGGGCACAATCACCGTTTCTCGTCCGCAAGGCAGGCGGGTCCCATGATCCATCTCCACCAGATCGATCCGATCGCGTTCTCGCTCGGACCCGTGCGCGTGCACTGGTATGGGCTGATGTACCTGCTGGCCTTCGCCAGCGCGTGGTGGCTGGGCAACCGGCGGATCCGCGCCGGGCGGCTGCCGGTGGACGCCAACGCCTTCGGCGACCTGCTGTTCTACGGCATGCTCGGCGTGGTGCTGGGCGGTCGGCTGGGGTCGATCCTGTTCTACGACCTGGACGGCTACCTGGCCGATCCGCTGCGGATGCTCAAGCTCTGGGAGGGCGGGATGAGCTTCCACGGCGGCCTGCTGGGCGTGCTGGTGGGAGCCTGGCTGTGGTCGCGCAAGCACCGCCTGCACTTCTTCGACACCATGGATTTCGTCGCGCCGCTGGTGCCGGCCGGCCTGGGTTTCGGGCGGCTGGGCAACTACATCGGCGCGGAGCTGTGGGGCAAGTACACGCAGGCGGGCTGGGGCGTGGTGTTCCCGACCGATCCCAACCTCGCCGGCCGCAGCGCCGAGGTGCTGCAGGCGCAGTTCGCGTCCGGCGCGCTCGACGCCTTCGCGCGCCATCCCTCGCAGCTCTACCAGGCCTTCCTCGAGGGGCTGGTGATGTTCGTCCTGCTGTGGTGGTACTCCTCGAAGCCGCGCCCGCGCTATGCCGTGAGCGGGCTGTTCGCGCTGCTGTACGGGGTGTTCCGCTTCGCCGTGGAGTTCGTGCGCGTGCCCGACGCCGACATCGGCTACCTCGCTTTCGGCTGGCTGACGATGGGCCAGCTGCTGTCGCTGCCGCTGGTCGCGCTCGGGCTGTTCCTGCTGTGGAAGTCGCACCGTGCGCCGACCCTGCAGCCGGTGCCGGCGGGAGGCGCGCGATGAGGCAGTACCTGGAACTGCTGCGCCACGTGCTCGAGCACGGCGCAGAGAAATCCGACCGCACCGGGACCGGCACCCGCAGCGTGTTCGGCTGGCAGATGCGCTTCGACCTCGGGGAAGGCTTTCCGCTGGTCACCACCAAGAAGCTGCACCTGCGCTCGATCATCCACGAGCTGCTGTGGTTCCTGAAGGGCGATACCAACATCGCCTACCTCAAGGACAACGGCGTCGGCATCTGGGACGAATGGGCCGACGCTTCGGGCGAGCTCGGCCCGGTCTACGGCCGGCAGTGGCGCGCCTGGCCCGACGGCAACGGCGGCCATATCGACCAGATGCAGTGGCTGGTGGAGGAGATCCGGCGCAATCCCGATTCGCGCCGGCTGGTAGTCAGCGCCTGGAACGTGGCCGAGCTGCCGAAGATGGCGCTGCAGCCCTGCCATTCGCTGTTCCAGTTCTACGTGGTCGACGGCAAGCTGAGCTGCCAGCTGTACCAGCGCAGCGGCGACATCTTCCTCGGCGTGCCGTTCAACATCGCCAGCTACGCGCTGCTCACCCACATGGTGGCGCAGGCCACGGGCCTTGGGGTCGGCGATTTCGTGCACACCCTGGGCGACGCGCACCTGTACTCGAACCACTTCGAACAGGCGCGTGAACAGCTGGCGCGCGCGCCCCGCCCGCTGCCGACGCTGCGACTGGCTCCCGGCGTCACCGACCTGTTCGGGTTCGGCTTCGATGACATCGCCATCGAGGGCTACGACCCGCATCCGGCGATCAGGGCACCGGTGGCGGTGTGAGCGGCGAAGCCGCGGATGCGCGGCTGCAGATGGCGCCGACCGGGGCTGCCGGTGGCGGATCTCGGCCCGCCCTGCGCGTCGTCCTGGTCGTGGCGCTGGACCGCGAGCGCGCGATCGGCAAGGGCAATGCGCTGCCCTGGCGCCTGCCCGACGACCTGAAGCGCTTCAAGGCGCTGACGCTGGGAAAGCCCGTGCTGATGGGGCGCAGGACCGCCGAATCGCTGGGTCGTGCGCTGCCCGGCAGGACCAACCTGGTGCTGACCCGCAGCGGCCGCGTGCCGTTCGACGGCATGCAGGCGGTAGCCTCGATCGACGAGGCACTGGACATCGCGGCTTCGCAGGGCGCGCGGGAGCTGTGCGTGATCGGCGGCGGCGAGGTCTATGCGCTTGCGCTGCCGCTGGCGACCGACCTGCGCATGACCCACGTCGACACGGTGGTGGCCGGGGCAGATGCCTTCTTCCCGGCCTACGGCGAGCACGACTGGCGCGCGGTGTGGCGCGAACCCCACGCGGCCGACGACCGGCATCCGTACGCCTTCGAATTCGTGGACTACGTGCGTCGCGGCGACCCACAGGGGCCGTAGCGGGCGATTTCGGCACAGGCGGCTTAAGCGGCAGTCGCACCGCGCCCGCCGCGGCCTCAATGCGACGCGTCGCGTCCGGGGACCTGCACCACGTTCAGGCCTTCGGCGTCGAGCTGGAGTGCGGTCAGCGTGCCGCCCCAGACCGCGCCGGTGTCGAGCGCATGCACGCCATGGCCGATGAACAGGCCCAGCGACGACCAGTGCCCGCAGACGATCCTGAGGTCGCGCTCGACCCGCCCAGGCACCTCGTACCACGGGTACAGGCCCGGCTGCTGCGTTCCCGGTGCACCCTTTTCCTCGAACGCGATGCGGCCACGCGGCGAGCAGTAGCGCATGCGGGTGAACACGTTGATGATCGCGCGGTCGCGCTCGGATCCACGCAGCCGCGGCGACCACGCCGGCTGGTCGCCATACATGTTGCGCAGCAGCTTGCGGGCCTCGTCGGGGTTGCGCAGCTTGCGCTCGATCTCGCGGGCATGCTGCTCGGCGATGGCCGTGGTCCATTTGGGCGCCAGGCCCGCATGCACCATCATCCAGCCCAGCCTGCGGTCGACGTGCACCAGCGGCTGCGCGCGCAGCCAGTCAAGCAGCACGGCATGGTCGTCCGCGAACAGCACGGACTGCAGGTCGGGCTTGACCTTGCGTTGCTCGGGGCGGCTGCGTTCGGCGATCGCCAGCAGCGAAAGGTCGTGGTTGCCCAGCACGCTGACGACGTTGTCGCGCAGCGAGTGCACCAGGCGCAGGGTCTGCAGCGACTCGCCGCCGCGATTGACCAGGTCGCCGCAGAACCACAGCCGGTCGCGCGCCGGATCGAAGCGGATCTTCTCCAGCAGCCGCTGCGTGGGGCCGTAGCAGCCCTGCAGGTCTCCGATCGCCCAGACGGCCATGCGCGCGCGTCAGTGCAGCGTGCGCGGCACGGCCAGGGTGAAGGGCGGGATCGGTGCGTCGAAGCGGGTACCGTCGTCGCCGACCATGTCGTAGCTGCCTTCCATGGTGCCGACCGCGGTGGGCAGGGTGGCGCCGGAGGTGTAGACGAACTGCTCGCCGGGCTCCAGCCGCGGCTGCTCGCCGACCACGCCGTCGCCGCGCACCTCCTCGGTGCGTCCGTTGGCGTCGGTGATGATCCAGTGGCGGGCCACCAGCTGCGCCGGCAGCCGACCGAGGTTGCGGATGCGGATGGTGTAGGCGAACACGTAGCGGTCGTCCTCGGGCTCGGATTCCTCGTCGAGGAACTGGGTCGCGATCTGGATCTCGAGGCTGTAGTCGGCGGTGCGGCTCATGTGCCCAGTGTATGCGCTGGCCGTGAACGGTTCGACTACGTCCTGCCGCCGTGCGCACGCGGACGGCCTGCGCGGGGCGGTCCGTCGACGGGTCTGCGCTCAGGCCGCGGCGTGGTTGGCGAGGCGCACGAAGTCGGAGACCGCCAGCTGTTCCGCGCGCGCCTGCGGATCGACGCCGGCGGCGCGGATCGCGGTCTCGTCGCACAGCCTGGACAGGGCATTGCGCAGGGTCTTGCGGCGCTGCCCGAAGGCGTCGCGGACGATGGCGGCGAAGCGCGCGGGATCGTCGATCCCGATCGTCTCCGGTGCCCGCGGCACCAGCCGCACCACCGCCGAATCCACCTTCGGCGGGGGCCGGAAGGCGCCCGGTCCGACCGTGAACAGGGACGTCACCCGGCACCAGGCCTGCAGCATCACGCTCAGGCGCCCGTAGACCTTGCTGCCGGGGGGCGCGGCCATGCGGTCGACGACCTCCTTCTGCAGCATGAAATGCATGTCGCGGATGACCGCGGCGTGCTCGAGCGCATGGAACAGGATCGGCGAGGACAGGTTGTAGGGCAGGTTGCCGACCAGGCGGATCGGCTGTCCCTGCGCGAGCGCAGTGAAATCCACGTCCAGCACGTTGGCGTGCACCAGCGTCAGCTCGCCGTGCGCGCGGGCCGCTTCGGCGAGCGGCGCCAGCAGGTCGCGGTCGAACTCGATCGCGGTCAGGCTGCCGTGGCGCTGCAGCAGCGGGAAGGTCATGGCGCCCTGGCCGGGTCCGATCTCGACGATACGGTCGCCCGGCTTCGGGTCGACGGCGAGGATGATCTTCTCGACCACGCCGCGCTCATGCAGGAAGTGCTGCCCGAGCGACTTCTTCGCAGGTCCGCTGAAGCCGCTCACAGCAGGCGCGTCCCGAGCGGCACGTCGCGATCGGGTACGCACAGCGCCACCGCGCCGTCGGCGTCGTGGAAGCCGGTGACCAGGCATTGCGACATCAGCGGCCCGATCTGCTTGGGCGGGAAGTTGACCACGGCCACCACCAGCCGGCCGACCAGGTCGCCGGCCGCGTAGAGCGTGGTGAGCTGGGCGCTCGACCTGCGCACACCGATCTCCGGGCCGAAGTCGAGTTCCAGGACGTAGGCCGGCTTGCGCGCCTGTTCGAACACGCGCGCCGACAGCACGCGTCCGACGCGCAGTTCGACCTTGAGGAAGTCGTTCCAGTCGATGTTCTGCATGGCGGACGCGGTGCCGGTCGCGCCTGGGGCGGTGGTTTCGGGCATGGCGGGAATCCTGCGGCGGCGCGCTGCGCCGGTGACACCTGGAAGAAGGGAGACGGTGGATGGATGGCCGGTGCCACGCGCTGCGGCGCGGACGGGCCGAAAGGGTGGGGTATCAGCTCGCGCCGCGGCGCGCCAGGCGCGCGCAGGTCTCGATCGCGGCATACAGGCTGGACGGGTCCGCGGCGCCGCTTCCGGCGAGATCGAAGGCGGTGCCGTGGTCGACCGCGACCCGTGGCCAGGGCAGGCCCAGGGTCAGGTTGACCGCGCGCTCGAAGCCGCTGTACTTGAGCACCGGCAGTCCCTGGTCGTGGTACATCGCCAGCACCGCGTCGACACCGCGCAGTTTCGCCGGCCGGAAGGCCGTGTCGGCCGGCAGGGGACCCTGCAGGTCCATGCCCTCGGTGCGGAGCCGGGCAAGCAGCGGTTCGATCACCTCGATTTCCTCGCGTCCCAGGTGGCCGGACTCGCCCGCGTGCGGGTTCAGCCCGAGCACTGCGATCCGCGGCGCATCGATACCGAAATCGCGGCGCAGCGCGCCGTGCAGGATCCGCAGCACCCGCTCCAGGGACGATGGCGTGATCGCATCGGCCACCTGGCGCAGCGGCAGGTGGGTGGTGGCGAGCGCGACGCGGACGATGTCGTTGGCTAGCATCATCACCACGTCGCAGCCGGCGTGCGCGGCCAGCAACTCGGTCGTCCCGGAGTAGGGGATGCCGCCGAGGTTGATCGTGGCCTTGTGCACGGGGCCGGTGACCATGCCCGCGCACGTGCGCGACTGGCAGGCGGTGGCGGCCTGCTCCAGCGCGGCGATCACGGCGGCGGCGTTGCGCGGGTCCGGGACGCCGGGCGCGCAGGGCGCGGGCACCGGGACGGGATGCAGGCGCAGTTCGCCGGGGCGGTTTGCAGGCTCGGCGTCGGGATCCAGCAGGGCCAGCGGTAACCCGAGGCGCGTGGCCGCGTCGTGCAGCGAGGCGGGATCGCCGAAGGCGATCAGGTCCGCGTCCCAGTCGCGCTGCGCGGCGCGCACGCACAGCTCGGGACCGACGCCTGCCGGCTCGCCCGGCACCAGCGCCAGCCGCGGCCGCATGTCAGCCGCCGTCGCTGCCGGCCTGTGCGTTGCCGGCGCGGATGTCGACGTAGGCTTCGCCGCGCATCTCGCGCACGTAGCGGTCCCACTCGTCTTCCAGCTTGCGCTGGCCGATCGACTCGCGGACCTGGGCCCGCCGGTTCTCGTCGCCGGCCGTGGTCTGGCGGGTGGCCACGCGCTGCACGATGTGCCAGCCGGCTTGGGTCTTGAACGGCGCCGAGACCTGGCCATCCTGCAGCGTCGACACCTGGGCGCCGAACTCGGGACCGAACTCGTCCTGGGTGAACCAGCCCAGGTCGCCGCCCTCGGGCTTGCTGACCGTATCGTCGGAGTTCTCGCGCGCGACTTCCTGGAAGTCGGCGCCGCCGGCGATGCGCGCGCGCAGCGTATCGATCCGGGCCTTGGCCTCGCCGTCGCCGCCCGCGCCTTCGGCCGGACGGATCAGGATGTGGCGGGCGCTGTACTGGGTGACCGTGCCGCCGGCGCCGTCCTGGCCGCCCTCGCGCGTGTCCACCAGCTGCAGCAGCTGGAAGCCGCTCGGACCCCGGATCGGGCCGATCACGTCGCCGGGCGACATGGTGCGGATCGCGTTGGCGAACGCCACCGGGATCTCGTCGAGGCTGCGCCAGCCCAGGCTGCCGCCTTCGAGCGCATTGGGGCTGTCGGAGTAGCGCACCGCCGCCGCGGCGAACTCCATCTCGCGCCGGTCGAGCAGGCTCTTGATGCCGTCGATCTTCTGCTGCCCGGTCGCGATCTGCTCGGGCGTCGCACCCTCGGGCAGGGCCACCAGGATGTGCGCCAGCTGGTACTGGGCGCCGCCGGCCTGGGAAGCCATCGCCGCATCCACCTCGGCATCGCTGACGCTGATCCGGCTCTGTGCGAAACGCTGGCGCAGGCGCTGGACCAGCATCTCGTCACGCAGCGAGCTGCGGAAGTCGTCGAGCGACATGCCGTCGCGCGCCAGCTGCTGGCGCAACTGGTCGGGCGAGAGATTGTTCTGCTGGGCGATGTTGCCGATCGCCGTGTCGACCTCGGCATCGCTCACGCGCACGCCGGTTTCGGCGGCGCGCGAGGTCTGCAGCTTGACCAGCACCAGGCGCTCGAGCACCTGGCGCTCGAGGATGGCGCGCGGCGGCAGCTGGTTCTGGCGGCCGGCGTACTGGGCGGTGACGTTGGCGACCGCGCGGTTGAGCTCGCTCTGCAGGATGACGTCTTCGTCGACCACCGCCGCGATGCCTTCGAGCGGCTGGACGGATTGCGCCTGGAGGGTTCCGGCCAGCAGCAGGGCGGCGCACAGGAATGCGATGCGGGTCTTCATGGGGAGAGTTCTGCGGGGAAGTCGCCGTCGTCCACGCCATTGCGCAGTTCGGACGGCGGGACGAGATAGAGGTCGTCGCGGTGATAGCCGAGGATAGCACGGCGCAACCGGCCCCGATTGTCGGGTCCGGCCGAGCCCAGGCCCTTGAGTTCGATCTCCAGCTGGATCGAATCGTTCATCTCGCCGCGGGTGTTGCGCACGTAGCGGCGCCCGACCAGGCGGGCGGCGATGCAGCAGCTTTCCCACTGCACGCCGGCGATGCCTTCGAGCACCTGCCTGTCCTTGAGCGAGTAGTAGTAGCGGCCGACCAGGCTCCAGGAAGGATTGAGCGGATACAGGAACGACAGGTCGACCTGTTCCAGCAGGTCGGTCTGGCGCAGCACGTTGCGGCGATAGCGGTAGGCCAGGTTGACGATGCCGTCGTCGCCGATCAGGTAACGGGTGCGGATGCTGGCCAGGTCCTCGCGGCGGCTGGTCTGGTTCCACTGGTAGGAGGCGCCGATCGTCCAGCGGTCGTTGATCGCGTAGTTCGCATCGGCCACCCACGACGAGCTGCCCTTCTCGATCGGCACCTCGTTGCCCAGGCGGACCCGCGCATCCTCGAAGTAGCGGATCTGGCCGATGCTGGCGGCGAGCTTCTCGCGGCCGTCCGACTCGCGGATCAGGCGCGTGGTCAGCGCCATGGTGAGCTGGTTGGCATCGCCCTGGCGGTCCGCACCGGCATAGCGGTTGTCGCGGAACAGCTGACCCCAGCTGAAGGTCATCGGCCGGGTGTCGAACAGCGGCATGTCGTCCTGCTCGCGGTAGGGCGAGTTCAGGTAGAACAGGCGCGGTTCGAGCGTATGCAGGAAGCTCTCGCCGCGGAAACGCGTGTCGCGATCGAAGAACAGGCCGGCGTCGACCGTGCCGATCGGCTGGCTGCGCGACGGCGAACGGTTCGGGAACTCCTCGTCGAGCTGATAGGTGGTATAGCGCCAGGCCAGGGTCGGCCTGAGGTACCAGCTCGGCCCTTCAAGCGGCATGCTGAGCCAGGGCTTGAGGTCGAGGCGGCTGCCGCCGGGCTTGGCGTCCGCATCGACGTGGGAGAAGCGAACGGCTTCGGTGTCGGCACCCGCGATGAAGCGGCCGAACGGCTGTTCCCAGCGGAAGTAGGCGCGCGGCAAGCGGTTGTAGGGCAGGCGCCACTCTTCGATCGTGTAATCGGTGAGGTGGCGGTACTCGCCCACCACTCCGGCGTTCCAGTAGCGACTCCGGCCGTATATCCCCGCGCTGCTCAGCAGCGAGGAGACGGCCAGCCCTTCGGCCGTGCTGCTGTCGTCCTCGAGCCATCGTGGATCGCTGAGCCAGTAGAGGTTCGCGCGCGCCTGCCAAGTGCCGGTAAGGTTCTGAAATCCTGTATAGCGGAACATCCCGCGATCTTCCTCGCGGTAGTTTTCCGGCGGAATGCGCGGGTCGGCGATCTCCTCGGGCCGTTCGCGCGCTGTCAGGTCGTCGGACGGCAGCGCCTGCAGTTCGAACGTGCCGCGGCCGCGCTCGGTGAGGTAGCGGAACTCGGTGCCCAGCTGCAGGCCGCGGTCGCTCATCCAGCGCGGGGTCAGGGTCAGGTCGTAGTTCGGCGCGAGGTTGAAGTAGATCGGCTGGCGCCAGTCGAAGCCGTTGCGGCTGGACATGCTGATGCTCGGGTACAGCAGGCCGGTTCGGCGGCGGTCGTCGATCGGGAACGCCAGCCACGGCACGTACAGCACCGGGACCTTGCCGATGCGCAGCGTCGCGTTGCGCGCCACGCCCGTGCCTTCGGCGGTGTCGATGTCGATGCGCTGCGCGCGCAGTTCCCACCAGCGCTGGCTGGGCGGGCAGCTGGAATAGGTGGAGCCGAACATCCGCCCCTGCGACTCCTGCATCTCGATGCGCTCCGCGCCGCCGTTGCCACGGCGTTCGGTCAGCTGGTAGCGCAAGTTGTCGATGCGGTGGGAGTCGGTGTTCTGGTCGCCTTCCAGGCGCTCGGCCACCACACGCATGCCCGAGTCCTGGTAGCGGACGTTGCCGGTCGCGGTGTAGGTGCCGGTGTCCTGGGAGAACTCGATGTTGTCGGTGCCCAGGAACTGGTCGCCGCGGCGCAGGGTGACGTTGCCGGTCACGTTGTAGATGCCGCCATCCACGCCCATGGTCTGGTCGCCCTGGATGTCGGTGGGCAGGCTCTCGCGGTCGGCGATGTCGCCCACCGGTGGCTGTGCGTCGGGGAACAGCGGCACCGCGTCCTCGACCGGGCACATCGACCAGTCGACGGGGATGTCGTCATCCGCGTGGGCTGCCAGCGACAGGGCGATGCAGAGCGGCAGGGGCAGCAGGCGGAACGCAGGTCGCACGCGACGGGATCCCGGGGACGGAAAGGCCGCTAGCTTGCCGGAAGCCTCGTGCAGCGGCAATGCACGCCGCCAGCGCCGGTTCATCCAGCCGCCGGCGGGCCGGCGATCAGCGCGGCCACGTGGGCGACCGCGCCTTCGCCCAGCGCCTGCAGGTCGTAGCCGCCCTCGAGCATGGACACGATGCGGCCTTCGGCATGGCGGGCGGCCAGCGCGTGCAGCGCGGTGGTGAGCCAGCCGAAGTCGTCCGGGCCCAGTTCCAGCTGCGCCATCGGGTCGCGGCGGTCGCCGTCGAAGCCGGCCGAGACCAGCAGCAGCTGCGGCGCGAAGGCGTCCAGCGCCGGCAGCAGGATCTCCTGCCAGCAGTGCCGGAACGCCTCGCCGCCCGCGCCGGCGGGCAGCAGGGCGTTGACGATGTTGCCCGCTCCGCGCTCGTTGCCGGCCCCGGTCCAGGGATACAGCGGCGCCTGATGCGAGCTGAGGTAGAGCACCCGCGGGTCCTGCTCGAAGATGGCCTGGGTTCCATTGCCGTGGTGGACGTCGAAATCGACGATCGCCACGCGCGCCAGGCCGAAGCGGTCGAGGGCGTGCGCGGCCGCCACGGCGATGTTGTCGAACAGGCAGAAGCCCATCGCCGCGTCGATGGTGGCGTGGTGCCCGGGCGGGCGGACCGCGCAGAAGGCGACGTCGGTTTCGCCGTGCATCACCGCCTCGGTGGCGGCGACGCCGGCCCCGACCGCGCGCAACGCGGCCTCGGGCGAGCCGGGCGAGACGACGGTGTCGGGATCGAGCCGGAGCCGGTCCGGCGGAGGCGGCGCCAGCACCGTGGCCAGCAGGCGCGGATCGTGCACCCGCAGCAGCTGGCCGCGTGTGGCGCGGGGTGCCTCGATCCACTCCATCTGCGGAAACGCCGCGTGCAGCGCTTCGAGCACCGCACCCAGGCGGTCGGCGCATTCCGGGTGGCCCGGCCCGGTGTCGTGCTCCAGGCACGCCGGGTGGGTGTAGCCGAGGATGCGCGCCATGCCGGTGGGTCAGCGGCGCTCGTGCCGCCAGATGACCTCGCCGTGCCCGTCGGCGCGCGCCAGCACCCGCGCCAGCACGAACAGCAGGTCAGAGAGCCGGTTGAGGTAGCCGATCGCCTGGGGGCGCACGGCTTCCTGCCGCGACAGCGTCACCGCCTCGCGCTCGGCGCGGCGCACCACGGTGCGGGCGACGTGGCAGCGGGCAGCCGCCTCGCCGCCGCCGGGCAGGATGAAATCCTTCAGCGGCGGCAGGGGTTCGTTGTAGTGGTCCAGCCGCTCTTCCAGGCGCGCGATGTCGGCGTCGGTGATGGCGGCATGGCCGGGGATGCACAGCTCGCCGCCCAGATCGAACAACTGGTGCTGCACCGAAACCAGCAGGTCGCGGACGTCGTCGGGCAGCTGCGCGGCCAGCAGCAGGCCAATGGCCGAATTGGCCTCGTCGACGGTGCCATAGGCGCGGACGCGGTCGGCGTCCTTGGCGATCCGGCTGCCGTCGCCCAGCCCGGTGGTTCCGTCGTCGCCGGTGCGGGTATAGATCTTCGACAGGCGGTTGCCCACGGTGGACGGACGCCTAGACCGTCTGCGCGCGCAGCGCCGGCAGGCGTCCGCGCAGCAGCGCGAATCCGCCGAACAGCAGCGCCGAGTAGGCCAGCGTACTCAGCAGCGTGGTCTTGAAGAACGGCAGCGCGGCCACGTAGCACGGCAGCAGGCCGGTGCTGCAGGCCGGATAGCCCGGCACCATGAACGCGGTCAGCCAGACCGCGAAGTTGCTGACCAGGAAGAACAGCACCGAACCGGCCAGCGAATAGCCGAGCACGCGCGCGCCGTTGACACGGCCGCGCAGGCCGAAGGCGAGCGCCACGGTGGCGGCGATGGTCAGGTAGTTGGCCAGCAGGCTGGGCAGGTAGCCGGAGGTGGTGAAGTAGGCCAGGTACGTATCGCCGCGCAGCATGCCCAGCGCCAGGTCGGCGACCAGCATCGCCATCACCGGCACCAGGAAGGCGAGGCCGCGGCTGGCGAAATAGGCGCCGCCGAACAGCGCGATCGCCTCGATCGGCGCGAAGTTCGGCGGCAGCGGCAGCAGGCGCGAGAACGCGGCCAGCAGGATCATCGCCGTCAGGACCAGCGGGCCGGGTGCGAACGGGGTGTCGGAGGCGGGTCGGGTCATGGCGATGGTCGCAGGCGTTGGAAACCCCGGCATTCTACCCGTTCGCGCCAGGGCCGGCCGGACACCGGCTTCGCGCTGGCGGTCCGGGCGCTGCCGGTATGATGCCGCGCCATGGCAGACCTGCAGATCCACGACGTGCTGATCATCGGCGGCGGCCTCGTCGGCGCCAGCCTGGCGCTCGCGCTCGACCGCGCCGGCGTGCCCGCGACCCTGCTCGAGGCCACGCCCCCGGCCGCGATGCCGGAGGTGTTCGACCAGCGCAACCTCAGCTTCGCGGAGG
>JAEWZE010000204.1 GCA_023395465.1 Pseudomonadota bacterium | reverse complement strand
GGCGCAGGAAACGCGCCATGCCTTCCACCCCGGCCTCGTTCCACTCCAGCGACAGTTCCGGCGGCGAGGCGAACATCGAGAACAGGCGGACGGTGTCGGCGCCGTAGCGGGCGATCATCGCCTGCGGATCGACGCCGTTGTTCTTGGACTTCGACATCTTCTCCACGCCGCCGACCAGCACCGGGTGGCCGTCGGACGTCAGCGTCGCGCCGGTGACCCGGCCCTTGTCGTCGCGCTGCACTTCCACGTCGGCGGGGTTGAACCACTCCTTCGCGCCATTGACGTGCTCGCGGTAATAGGTGTCGGCGATCACCATGCCCTGGGTGAGCAGGCGCGTGGCCGGCTCGTCGCTGTCCACCAGGCCCTCGTCGCGCAGGAGCTTGTGGTAGAAGCGGAAATACAGCAGGTGCAGGATCGCGTGCTCGATGCCGCCGATGTACTGGTCCACGGGGGTCCAGTACTTCGCCCGCGCATCGACCATGTCGGCGGCGCCCGGCGAGGTGTAGCGCGCGTAGTACCAGCTCGACTCCATGAAGGTGTCGAATGTGTCGGTCTCGCGCTCGGCCGGCTTGCCGCAGCCCGGACAGGTGGTCTTGCGCCACTCCGGGTCCGACTTGATCGGCGAATGCACCACGCCCGGGTTGGCGAAGGCGTCGGCCACGTCCTCGGGCAGCACCACCGGCAGCTGGTCTTCCGGCACCGGCAGCGCGCCGCAGTCGTCGCAGTAGACCACCGGGATCGGGCAACCCCAGTAGCGCTGGCGGCTCACGCCCCAGTCGCGCAGGCGGAAATTGACCTTGCGCCGGCCGCTGCCTTCGGCCTCGAAGCGCCGCGCGAGCGCGGCGAAGGCGCCGTCGTAGTCCAGGCCGTTGTACTCGCCGGAATTGATCAGGAAGCCGCGCTCGGTGTAGGCACCGCGCTGCTCGATGCCGTCGAGGTAGTCGCGCACCACCGCCACCGCGGCCGAGGTGTCGTAGGCGTCGACCGAGCCGCCGGCCAGCGCGGCCTGGAACGGATCGGCGTCATGCGCCACGTCACCGGCGATTTCCGCCAGCGCGTCGCGCACGCCCGGCGGCACGATCACCGGCCGCACCGGCAGGCCGTAGGCCTTGGCGAACTCCCAGTCGCGCTGGTCGTGCGCCGGGACCGCCATCACCGCGCCGGTGCCGTAGCCCATCAGCACGAAATTGGCGACATAGATCGGCACGTCCTCGCCGGTGAGCGGGTGGATCGCCCACTGCCCGGTGGCCATGCCGCGCTTGTCCTGAGCCTCGATGTCGGCCTCGGACACGCCGCCGCGCTTGAGCTCGGCCAGGAACGCGGCCAGCTCCGGATTCGAGGCGGCCGCCTTCAGCGCCAGCGGATGTTCGCCGGCGATGGAGATGAAGGTCGCCCCCATCAGCGTATCCGGCCGCGTGGTGTAGACGGTGAGCGGCTCGTCCTCGCCATCGACCCGGAAGCGGATCTCCAGGCCCTCGCTGCGGCCGATCCAGTTGCGCTGCATGGTCTTGACCGACTCCGGCCAGCCATCGAGCGTGTCCAGCCCGTCCAGCAGCTCCTGGGCGTAGTCGGTGATGCGCAGGAACCACTGCGGGATCTCGCGTTTCTCCACCAGCGCGCCGGAGCGCCAGCCGCGGCCGTCGATCACCTGCTCGTTGGCCAGCACGGTCTGGTCGACCGGATCCCAGTTCACCACCGAGTTGCGCCGGTAGGCCAGGCCCTGCTTCATCAGGCGCACGAACATGCGCTGCTCGTGCACGTAGTAGTCGGGCGAGCAGGTGGCGAACTCGCGCGACCAGTCGATCGCGTAGCCCAGCGACTTGAGCTGGGCGCGCATGTGGTCGATGTTGGCGTAGGTCCACTTCGCCGGCGCGGTCGCATTCTTGATCGCCGCGTTCTCCGCCGGCAGGCCGAACGCGTCCCAGCCCATCGGCTGCAGCACGTTCCTGCCGGTCATGCGCTGGTAGCGGCTGATCACGTCGCCGATGGTGTAGTTGCGCACGTGGCCCATGTGCAGCGCGCCGGACGGGTACGGCAGCATCGACAGGCAGAAGAACTTCGGCTTGCCGGGCTGTTCGGTCACCTCGAAGGCGCGCGTGTCCTCCCAGAAGCGCTGCGCGGCGGCCTCGACCGGGGCGGGCTGGTAGGCGGCGGATTCTGGGCTGGCGGACTCGACGGACACGGCATCTGCGCTGGAAAAACGGGGACGGGAAGCCTACCGCAGCGCGGCAGCCCCGTCATTCGCTGCGGCGCGGCGCGCAGCGGCGGACCGTCCCCCGTCGGAGGGTCCGTGGCGCCCGGCCGCACTGTGGTTCAATCGCGCCACCCTTGCCGACCGTGCCGGACCATGCCCGAAACGACCCGACTGCTCCCCTTCCTCGTCCTGGCCGCGGGCCTGTCGCCGCACGCGATGGCGGCCGATGCCGT
Source organism: Pseudomonadota bacterium (assembly GCA_023395465.1). Taxonomy (GTDB): domain Bacteria; phylum Pseudomonadota; class Gammaproteobacteria; order Xanthomonadales; family Xanthomonadaceae; genus Luteimonas. Next base: position 2,309 of record JAEWZE010000204.1, on the reverse strand, counting down.
CGCCCTGCACTGCGAACGCCTGTTCGACGCCCGCGCCGGCAAGGTGCTGGGCGAGCACACCATCGTGGTCGAGGACGGCCGCATCCGTTCGCTGCTGCCCGGCCGGGCCAAGCTGCCCGAGGGGGCCAGGTCGATCGACCTGGCCGGCCGCACCTGCCTGCCCGGCTGGACCGACCTGCACGTGCACCTGGGCAGCCAGTCGAGTCCGCAGAGCTATTCGGAAGGCTTCCGCCTGGACCCGGTCGACTACGCCTTCCGCGCGGTCGGCTACGCCGGCAAGACGCTGCGCGCCGGATTCACGAGCGTGCGCGACCTCGGTGGCGAGGTGTCGCCGCACCTGCGCGATGCGATCAACCAGGGCCTGGTCGACGGCCCGCGCATCTTCGCCGCCGGCAAGTCCATCGCCACCACCGGCGGCCACGCCGACCCGAGCAACGGCTGGAACTCGATGCTCTCGCACCTGCTCGGCCCGCCGGGCCCGACCGAAGGCGTGATCAATTCCGTCGACGACGCCCGGCAGGCCGTGCGCCAGCGCTACAAGAACGGCAGCGACGTGATCAAGATCACCGCCACCGGCGGCGTGCTGAGCTATGCCAGGTCCGGCGACGCGCCGCAGTTCACGCTCGACGAGATCCGCGCGGTGGTCGAGACCGCCAGGGACTACGGCTACACCGTCGCCGCGCACGCGCACGGCGAGGAAGGCATGAAGCGCGCGGTGCAGGCCGGCGTGACCAGCATCGAGCACGGCACCCACATGAGCGACGAGGTGATGCGGCTGATGAAGCAGCACGGCACCTGGTACGTGCCCACCATCTACGCCGGGCGCTTCGTCGCCGACAAGGCGAAGGAGCCGGGCTACTTCCCCGAGATCGTGCGGCCCAAGGCCGCGCGCATCGGCGCGCTGATCCAGGACACGGCCACGCGCGCATACCGTGCGGGAGTGAAGATCGGCTTCGGCACCGACCAGGGCGTCGGTCCGCACGGCGACAATGCGCGCGAGTTCATCTACATGGTCGAGGCCGGGATCCCGGCGGCGTATGCGCTGCAGTCGGCGACGCTGCACGCGGCGCAGGTGCTGGGCGTCGACGACCAGGGCGTGATCGAGGCGGGCAAGCGCGCCGACATCATCGCCATGCCCGGCGATCCGGTGGCCGACATCAATGCGGTCATGGCGGTGGACTTCGTGATGAAGGACGGCCGCGTGCACCACGGCGCGGGGGCCGAATGAACCTGGAATGGCTGGGTTACATCGCCGCCACGCTCACCACGCTGTCGTTCGTTCCGCAGGCGGCCAAGACGATCCGCAGCCGCGATACCAGCGGCATCTCGCTGGGGATGTACGTGGTGTTCACCCTCGGCATCGTGTGCTGGTTCGGCTACGGCCTGGTGCTGGGATCGTGGCCGATGATCCTGGCCAACGCGGTCACCTTCGTGCTGGCGGCGGTGATCCTGGGCCTGAAGCTGCGGCACGGCTGAGCGCCGCTCGCGAGTCCAGCCACCCCATCCACGCGAACCAGGCGGCGAACGCCAGCCGCTGGCTAGGACCCGCACCGAGCAGGCCCGGCAGCAGCACGCCCGCGCCCAGCACCAGCAGCCATGCAGCCATGGCCGCGAAGCGCAGCCCGCGCAGTCGGGCCGACAGCAGCGCCGCACCCGCCAGGAAGGCGATCCACCACAGCGTCCAGGCCACGGCGTGCCAGCGGCTGGCGCCGTCGTCGGGATGCGCGATGTCCAGCGGCAGCAGCCCCTGCGCCGCATAGGCCAGCGTGGACAGCAGCAGCATCGCCGCGCCCAGTCGCGCCGCCATGCCGGCACGCTCCGGCAGCCGCGCGCGCAGCCGCCAAGCGCAGACGGCCAGCAGCAGGCCGGGCAGCACGAACACCAGCAGGTTAAAGGCCAGCGCGTGCGGCATGCCGGCGGCGCCGGGCAGCGCGACCGGGTGGACCAGGTGCGAGTAGCCGGGCAGGGCCGCGGCCAGCGCGACGAAGGCGCAGGCGGCGAGCAGGCCGGCGGCCACGGCGAGCAGGCCGGCGGCCACGGCGAGCCAGCGGTCGCGCGCCCTCATGCGCCCTCCCAGCGGAACACATCCTCCACCCCCACGCCGAATGCGCGCGCGATGCGGAACGCCAGTTCCAGCGAGGGCGCGTAGCGCCCCGCCTCCAGCGCCAGGATGGTCTGCCGCGTGACCCGGCAGGCGTCGGCCAGCGCCTGCTGGGTCATCTCGCCATGCTCGAAGCGCAGGCGGCGGATATGGTTGGCGATGGGCGTCCCGCTCACTGGCGGTCGCGCCAGTACAGCCAGGCCACGCG
>JAEWZE010000185.1 GCA_023395465.1 Pseudomonadota bacterium | reverse complement strand
TGTTGACATCGATGCTCTGGCGGATGACATAGACGCCCGATTCGTAAGCCTCGGTCGCCGTGCTTTCCCGGAACCAGTTCTCTGGCCGGTCCCGACTCAGGAGCCTCGCTCGCGGCGAGGCGGACATGTACGTATGTGTTCGGCGAGGATGATCTCCGAACAGCGGCTGCAGATCACCGCGACGCTTGTGCCGCACCTTGAGCATCCAGTGGTAACGGCCAACTCTCGGATCAAAACCCGGGAGCCGTACTTCCAACTCGATCCGGTCGTATCCGGTGATGCGTTCCTTGAGCCACAACCAGCTGTCGCTGAACTTCAATGTTACAGACACGCCGAAAATCACCGCGTTCAGCGCCGCCAGCTCATCCGCCGCCTCCAGGTCGGTCCACTTAGTCAATCCCCTCATCGCTCGCCCTGGTCATATCGAAGGCGGAGACGCTAAGACCTCCTGGATTCGACTTCAACCTCCGGCGGCCACTTCGCCTCCGGCGCGAAACGCATCGCGATGTAGTGGCAGATGCCTATCGGAACGTAGATCCATGCAAGCAGCACCGAAAGAATGATGCTGAACCACAGATCGATCGGGCCGGACGCCGATGCACGCGCTTCGCGGCCTTCCTGCGTGGGATCCAGCGGACGAATGTACTGAAACAAGCTGCGACGCAAACTGACGCCCTGGCGACGGATCGGATAGTGCGGAACATGGTCGATGCCACGCTCCATGAACGTGCACACGTATGACCATGTTCGTTCCATGTCCACCTCGATCTGGGAATTGCCATCCAGCACGATCGTATCAACCGCTTCCAGGGTGCCTGGCTTGCACAACACCATCAGCACGTGGAAGCGCTGGATGTAGGTCTTTCCGGTGAAACCCGCATATCGGGTGAGAATGCCGTGCACGTCATCCCAGTTCCACTCCCTTGCCGTTACCGGCCAGGTCACGAAGGGGTTCCACAGGCGTTTCTGCTCCAGCGAGTACACCTTGCGTTGCTCGCGATCGAACCGCAACGGGAGATCGCGAGGCATGGCGATGTCGACCTTCATGTTTCGTAGAGAAAATACAATCAGGCACAAACCCGCCAGCAGTGAAAAAGAGCCAAGAAGCACTTCCTCTACGTCGACTGGAGCTGTGCCAGAAGGAAATAAACTTTTCTTCAACAGCCCAAGAATAAGAATCGACAAGAGTACCGCGCACCCCAAACCCACCCCCCAAAGAGAAGCAACACGCCACGCATATGCGTCGTCTCACGGGTCAACTCTAGCGACCGAACATCCAGGCGATTGACCGACTCAATAGTTAGCCCGGGCGCGATCTCCTGCGGATCGTCTCGCTCCGGCAGGTCCCGGCGCCACTGCGGGTCCTGCGGCGACAGCTTCGATTTGTGCGTTTCCAATCAGTCTTCCATTCTAACGTCGATCGATGCGCGTGCATCATCCATCGTCCGATCCGGCCAGTAGTCCATCACCAGTCTCCCGCTCTGGAAGTACTCCTTGTTGACCTTTTCAGGTGTGCTCGAAGCGGTAGTCGATGCCCTCCTCGCTCGTCCTGAACATATCGAGTGCGGAGACGCTAAGAACTCCTGGCTTCGGCTTCAACCTCCGGCGGCCACTTCGCCTCCGGGGCGAAACGCATCGCGATGTAGTGGCAGATGCCTATCGGAACGTAGATCCATGCAAGCAGCACTGAAAGAATGATGCTGAACCACAGATCGATCGGGCCGGATGCCGATGCACGCGCTTCGCGGCCTTCCCGCGTGGGATCCAGCGGCCGAATGTACTGAAACAAGCTGCGACGCAAACTGACGCCCTGGCGACGGATCGGGTAGTGCGGCACATGGTCGATGCCGCGCTCCATGAACGTGCACACGTATGACCATGTGCGCTCCATGTCCACCTCGATCTGGGAATTGCCCTCCAGCACGATCGTATCCACCGCTTCCAGCGTACCTGGCTTGCACAACACCATCAGCACATGGAAGCGCTGGATATAGGTCTTTCCGGTAAAACCCGCATATCGGGTGAGGATGCCGTGCACGTCGTCCCAGTTCCATTCCCGTGCCGTTACCGGCCAGGTCACGAAGGGGTTCCACAGGCGTTTCTGCTCCAGCGAATACACCTTGCGCTGCTCACGATCAAAACGCAACGGAAGATCGCGGGGCATGGCGGTGTCTACTTTCATGGTGCGGAGGGAGAAAACAAGCATTGCCAGGCTGACCACAAACAAGAACAAACCAATAAGCAGGACTAGCCCATCGATCGGAGACATTCCCGAAGAAAATATTTCTGACCAAGTAAGCCTAATCGCCATGAATGTCGCAAAGATCGACCCTCCGAGGCAGAATCCGCCAAACAGAAGAAAGACTCCGCGCATGTGCGTTGCTTCGCGCGTCAACTCCAGCCACCGAGCATCCAGCCGATTGACCGACTCAATGCCCAGCCCGGGCGCGACTTCCTGCGACTGGTCCCGCTCCGGCAGGTCCCGGCGCCACTGCGGGTCCTGCGGCGACAGTTTCGATTTATGCGTTTCCAATCAGTCTTCCTCTTCCACGTCGATCGATGCGCGTGCATCATCCATCGTCCGATCCGGCCAGTAGTCCAGCACCAGTCTCGCGCTCTGGAAGTACTCCGTGTTGACCTCTATGCTCTGGCGGATGACATAGACGCCCGATTCGTAAGCCTCGGTCGCCGTGCTTTCCCGGAACCAGTTCTCTGGCCGGTCCCGACTCAGGAGCCTCGCTCGCGGCGAGGCGGACATATACGTCTGTGTTCGGCGAGGATGCTCTCCGAACAGCGGCTGCAGGTCACCGCGACGCTTGTGCCGGACCTTAAGCACCCAGTGGTAACCGCCCGCTCTCGGATCAAAACCCGGGAGCCGTACTTCCAACTCGATCCGGTCGTATCCGGTGAAGCGTTCCTTGAGCCACAACCAGCTGTCGCTGAACTTCAATGTCACCGATACGCCGAACACCACCGCGTTCAACGCCGCCAGTTCATCCGCCGCCTGCAGGTCGGTCCATTTTCCCTCGGTGCGTTTGCCGTGACCGAAGTAGCAGCGGTCGAGCCAGATCTCGATCGGCGTGGACTCCGCACTGAGCGCCCAGAAGGTCAACGCCACGCCTGCGGCGATAAGCAGCAAGGCAATGCCGACCGGTCCGAAAAGAGCAGCGGCACCTGCGCCCCCCGCCATGACAGCATAGATGCCGACAGTTCCACCTGCGAGATACGCAACGCCCGCCACCGCATGCAATCCAGCCGCACGTTTATCGCCATCTTCAAGCGAGTCACTCGCCGCTATAAATGAGACAACCGAATCAACAAGCGACGACCCAGCCGCAATAACACCACCGCCCCGCGTCAACTTACCCCCCAACGTTCCCGCGATCTTGGCAGCACTCAATCCAGCGCCCAACAGTTCCAACGACGCGCCCATCAACCCGATCGTGGGCGACAGCAGCCCCAGCTCTCCTTTGACGCCTCGCGCCGACAATGCGCCTTTGTACTCCTTGAGCGCGTCGCGTAATGCCCAACCTTGGAACACCACCGTCCCCGCCACCAGAACGATCGGGCCACCAACACTGGCAATGCGGGTCGTCCGCGCCAGGGCCTGACGCGCGAAGTTCTGCATATGCAACTGGGAGACGGTGATGTTGCGGGTCAAGGCGGCAGCTGAACGCGCCGCCTCCTGATCCATCAAAGCCAGCAGGACCCGTGCACTACGCATCTGTTGTTGTGCGGTTTGCGTGCTGCCCAGGACCGCAACGGCACTCCCATTGACAACAGCCTGCGCACTACGGATATCGGCAACCGATTGCGTCAACTGCGTGTTGACCCAATCCAGAGCTTCGTTGACATCCTTTGCACGGTGATAAGTCCACAGCTTGACCTTGATCACCACATTGCGCACGGCCTCGTCGAGCTGTCCGAGGCCGCCGGATTGCAGCACCGACCGCACCTGCCTTCCTGCAGAGTCGACGGCGCGCTGCACGGTTCGATGTGCGTCCGCCACCGTGAACGATGACGCTTCAGAGATCCACTTCTGGTACTCACCTAGGGTCATCTCGACTTCGACCAGCACGGCATGCACCCGCTCGAATATCAGCAACGCCACCTGCTGGCTACGTAGCAAGATGACCTCGGCCTGCGCCAAGGTCCCGCTCGCGGCGGTTGTCGCGTTCGACACCGCCTGCTGCCCCCTGCCCACACGCTTGACGATCCTGGCCATTGCGCCGGCTGTGGCGGTCTGCACGTTGGCCACCGCCAGCTTCACAGTGCCGGACAGTGCCTGCTCAAACTCTTTCGACTCCAGAAGCGTACGAGCAGCGTCGTACAGCTTGTCACCTTTGTTCAATGCGCCGTCTTGCGACACCAGATAGTCGCAAAGTGACTTCTGCTTCAAGAGCATCGACTGGTAGACGGGATTCGCTTCGATCGTTGCCCCCTCTCCAATCCAAGTCTCCCAGACTTCTTCACTCGCAGATCCTGCCGCCCCGCCCGCCAGACACTGCGCAACATCAATGGTGAACCGCGCGCACTCCGCAAGATCGGATGGGTCATAGTCGTCAAGGCACGCAAGCCATCCGTCCTGCTTCGCCCATGCCGCCCAGTCGACATCACACATCTCGACATCGTCGGCAAACGCCGTCATCACAGTGTCGTACGTCGACTGGAAACTCGCACGAGCCTGTTCATCGTACTTCTTGGCCAGATCGCTCCAGATGCGACGGGCATCGCCAGCCGCGCGCTCGGCGCGGGTGGTGGTGTAGGTCTGATACATCCGGGGACCAAAACCTGGATCACCCGTCTGGATGGTTTCGGTCACCGTGTCCGGGACATTCCGCGCCTGCTCGTCGGCGACCCGCGCCTCCAATGTGCTTTGTTCGATGAACTTCTCAAGTCCAATGATCGACTGCGACACCGCGAGCGGACGGGCGACTCTGGCCATGTAATTCTGCATTGCCTTGAGCGAGTGCTGGCGTGTCGCATCAATCTCCTGAAGCATGCCCATCGCATCATGCAGGACGACCGCAGCCACCTTCTTTTCTTGACCATGCTGATCACGATAGTGCTGCGCATACCTCTGCAGTGCGACGGCCTGCCCTTCCCGAGCGTGCATGTCATGCGCGCTCTCCCAAGTGAAGCGATCGCTTGCAAGGTCGCCTACCTTCTTGCTGACGTACTCCTGCCGCGCGGACAGCAACTCACCGCTTGCCGGGTACTCCTCAGTAAGTGCCGTGAGCCTTGCAGCGGCCTCGCCATTCAGCTCGAGCGCATCCTTTTCCCCGTCCGGAGCGCTGTCGAGCTTCGCGACATCAAAGCGCTGCATGCGCTTCGCGGGATCGGCCTCGTACTTGGCGCGTACCGCTGCGCTCCAGCGTGCCGTACTGAAGGCCAGCCAGACAACCGGCGTCCTGGCCGGGTTGGCGATATGGATGAAGCTGGCGGGGATGTTGTCACCCGACCGCTTGCATTGAGCGGACATCTCCTTGCCGGCCTTTTCGTCGATATCGTCAGGATCGGCAAGCAGTCGTAGGTTTCCCTCGGGCGTCACTGAGTAGACTTGCCATTGCCCGGGCCGGTTGAGATAGGCATAGAGATAGCCCTCCCGCAGGGTCCGGACGGTGTAACGGTGCCGCTGCATTTGAGGCACGGTGCCCAATGCGCTCTCTTTACCGCCGAGCAGCGCCTGCGGAGACACGTTGCCGCGTCCTGCTTCGAGATAGTTGGGGATGACCGCATAGCGCAGCGGCAGGATCGGCACGCCTTGCCGCCCGCAGAACGAGCAATCCTTTGTGCTGCCGGCCGCCACGCTTCTCGCTGCGTCGGCATTGGCCCGTACGGTACCCGCCGTTCCTCCGCTTCGGCGGGCGACAACTGGTTGGGTGACTGCCATGTCATTTACTCCGTTGGAGGCTTTGATGCGTCGCCTGTCCAGGATCGACAAGCGACAGTTCTTCCAGGACATCGTCACGCAGTGACGTGATGCTATCGGTCAGCGCCGCCTCACCGGATACGGCGCTGGCGATGCAGGCGCGAACGGCCGGATGCGCGTGCCATCCGGCTGGCAGGACCATGTGATTGACGGCAAAGAAAATCACATCTTCCGCCTCGTTCAAACCCTCGCGATACGCGGCCTGGAGCGACAGATCGATCGCGATCTCGCAATCCACGGGCACCATCTGATCCGCCTTGACCAAGGCCAGCAACACTTCTCTCGCTTGCTTGACCCTGGCCTGCGCAAACCAGAAATCGGGGCTTGGAGATACCACATCCTGAACTGCATCGCGCAGTGCGGGCCGTATTTCCCTGAGCTGCCCGCATGCATCGATCAAGAACCACGAGCTTATGACTCCCAGCCAGCGACTGAGCCATTGTGGTGAGGCGAAATGCGAAGCAAGCAGCAACCGGTGTGGTTCAAACAGCGGGACGACACCGCGTCTGCGCGCGGACGTATCGTAGATGATGATGCTGCGCCTGATCTGCGAAGCGACCTCGTCCGCGGGCGCGTCCACCACAAGCCATCCGCAGACGTAGGCGCCATTGATGCTCGATCGTCGTTGCTGCGCACAGTCCAGCGTCAGCTTGAGCAGTTCCTCATCCGGACAACCGCGATCGTCCGGCTTGCGCAGGACAAGCAGTCGTGGATAGGAGTCCGGATCCGACATTCGATCGTCACGCGGTACGACGAGCAACTCCGGCTCAAGCGGTCGCTTCTTCAACTGGCTGACATGCAATGGATGCGTCGATGCGACGGGGTGGTTCGGATCCAGCAGAATCAGAACCGATCGATCGGGACAATCGTCAGTCCTTTCGAAGAGACGATCGCGCAGCTGAGCGTGCATATCAGGTCTTCCACTCGCAGGATTCGAATCGACCCTCGGGAAGCTCCACCTGCCCATTCGCCGCCTGCGGCGTCGTCAGTTCCTTCTTCACCGCCTTGAACTCGATCGTCCCCGGTGCGCCCAGCTCGATGTTGTCGCCTTCGAGCTTCAGGTAAGCGCCGGCCGCCGTCAGCAGCACGTGCTTGTTGGGGGCAGACAGTTCGATGTCGGCCTGGGTGCTGGCGATGATCACGCTGGTTTTGGCCGCGACCTTCGCAACATTCTTGTGTGCCCTGGCACTCACCTTGCCCTGCGCGGCGTGCAGCGCGATGCCCCGCTCCTTGTGCGGCTTGTCGGCGGGGGCTTCGCCGCCGTGGGTGAACAGTACGGCGCCTTCGGCCACCAGCATCACCGTCTCGCCCTGGCTCAGCCAGTTCACGTCGCGCTCGGCGGTCAGTACGGTCTGGGTGCCGGAGATCCAGGCCTGGTCGGCCGGGGTCAGGCTGACGATGCCGGCCGGGCTGCTGCCCAGAAGGGCCGGGGCGCTCCAGCCGGGAACTTCGCCCTCGCCGCCTTCGATCCCGTTGCCCGGCGCGCTGCCGCTCTGGGTTGCCTGCAGCGTTTCCTGCAGCCCCTTGAGCGACTCCTGGGCCGGCAGTTCGTCCGGGTCGCCTTCGAGGTGGGCCTGCTGGGATTTCGCGGTGTCGGCCAGGGTCTGCAGCAGTTGCTCGCCCTGCCCCAGTTGCTGGTTGGCCACGGGCGCGGCCAGCTGCAGGCTGCCGGGTTCGGTGGTCAGCAGCAGGCCGGAACCCGCGCGCAGGGCGCCGCTGGCCTGGGTGGACAGTTCCGCTCCGTAGCCCCGCTCCGCCCCGCGCACGTTGTCCTGCCCGCCCTTGAGGTGGCCGAGGGTGAGCGTGGTCTGCTGCTGGGTGGTGGAAGCCTGCGCGCGGCCCTGCCCCGGCGTGTCGTCCAGCCGCAGCTGCTGGTAGCCGCCGCTGCCCGACTGGCTGTCGGACAGGGCCTGGCTCTTGAGGCCGGCGTACACGGCGGCGTGTTCGTTGCCGTCGAACCAGGCCGGGGCATTGCCGGTGGCCCTGGCGTTGCCGCTGCCGATGCGGTTGTGCGGGGCGTCGGCGTTGCCGGCGCCGTTGTAGACGCTGCCGATCACCACGGGCCGGTCGATGTCGCCCTCCAGGAACGCAACCACGACCTCCTGGCCCACGCGCGGCACCATCACCCCGCCCCAGTTGTCGCCGGCCCAGGGGGTGGCCACGCGCACCCAGGTCCAGGCGGCCTCGCTGGCCGGTGCATTGTCGTCGCCGCCGGGATGGTCCTGGCCGCTGCTGGCGTTGCCGCCGCGCTGCCAGTGGAACTGCAGCTTGATGCGATGGTCGCGATCGGTCAGCACCGGGCCGCCGTCGCCGACCACGATCGCGGTCTGGGTGCCGGTGATCACGGGCCGCGGATGCCGCCTGCGGCCATGGCCGTCCACGGTCTGCGGGCGGTACGGGGTCGCGGCCGGGATCGCCAGGAACCGGTTGCGGTAGAAGCCTTCGCCCAGGTCCAGATTGTCCGCCGCTCCCTCGGAACTGCTGCCGAAGGCCGGCAGCTCCAGCGCATCTGGCGTGCCACTCGCATGCAGCGCCCGGGCAATCGCGGGCGCCGCCAGCGGCGCGCCGAGTTCGGCCTCGCTGCGCTCGATGATCTCGGCGCCCAGGTTGTTGCGCGCCTCGTGCACGACCTGCAGGCAGGCGAAGCGGGCGTCGTCGCCGGCGTGGCCGGGGTGCTGGGCCAACTCGAACCGCGCGCCCGGCTGCAGGCCGCGCCAGCTGCCCGAGCCGTCGAAGGTCTGCTGGTGCACCTGCAGCGCCTCGAGTTGCTGCCGCGCCTTGCGCTCGCCATCGGCGGCGTCGTGCCAGGCATAGGGGCCGGCGGTGTCGTCGTCCTCCACCCCGAGACCCGAGACATCCTCGCCCTCGGCCGCGGCCGGGCGCAGGCCCAGGCTGCGATAGTCCCAGCTGGCGCGCGAGAGCCGCGCGACCTGCGCGCGGCGGGTGGCGCGCCAGGCCTGGATGCTGTCCTCGGCCTCGGTCGCATCCAGACGGTGGTAGCGGACCCGGCCGGCATCGGCGAAGGCATCGTTATGGTCGGCCAACACCAGGGTGTGGCGGCCCAGGGCGTCGCCCGACGGATCGCCCTCGTGTTCGAACCAGTACGCGATGCCCTCTTCGGCCAGCAGCCGCTGGATGAAGTCGAAGTCGTTCTCGTCGTACTGGGTGGTCAGGCTGCGCGTGGGGTACACGCTGCGGTCGCGCAGGTCCCAGCGCCAGGCAGGTGCGAGCGCGCCGGCTTCGGCGTAATCGGCGAACACGTCCTCGATGATCTCGACGACGCTCTTGTCCTGGAAGGCGTAACTGTCCACGCGCAGGCGCAGCAGCGCCAGCCAGGGTTCGATCACCAGCCCGTAGCGCGCCAGGCCGCCATTGCTGCCCAGCAGTTCGAATGCGGCCACGTGCCCGTGGAAGGGGCGCATCGTCCCGGCGTCGGTGCGCAGCTCGAGCAGGACCGGCCGACCCAGCAGCGCCGCGGCGTCAAGGCCGCTGTCTGCGGACAGCGCGCTCAGCGACAGGCGGAAACCCCCGCCGTCCAACCGTTCCGTACCCGACAGCGTCTCGGCTACCAGAATGTCCTTGCCCAGCGGGGTATGCAGCTGCAGCAGCCGGCCACCCTGCGCGGGCGCCCCGCTCAACAGAGTCTGCATCTGTACAAGCGCGTCCATTGCCTTGCTTCTCCACTCACTCGGGAGACATCTCCCGCTTGCGCCCGGCCCCGGGCTTCGTGCCGGGGGACCAGGACCTTCCGGACCGGCATCAGCCGGTGATGTCCACCACGTGCAGCGTCGGGCTTTCCTTGCAGCGCAGGTGGAACCTGCGGCCGTTGACCTGCAGGGTGACGTGCGGCGCACTGTCCACGCCGCGCTGCGCGTCCCCGCTACCGCCTTCGTGCACGGTGGCCAGGATGCGCCACGGATGTTGCTGCATGTCTGCGATCAACTTGCGCGCATGGTGGCGTGCGCCGAACGCGGCCCCGGCGAGAAGGTCGACCACCAGTTCGGGGCCGAGCTTCTGCCAGACGCGCAGGTCCACGCTGCCGGGCTGGTACTGCCCCTGCCACCTGCGATGGGCGTTGTCGATGACGTCCTCGCGGCTGCTTCCGTAGATATGGGTTCCCATCGTCTGCTCCTTGCGGTTCAACTTCCCTGGCTGGCTGCCACGCAGTCCAGCCCTGTGGCCGGATCAGCTGATCCGGTATTTGAACGTACCCTTCTTGTCCGCCGATACCCGGATGCCCTCGATCTTACCGCCCTCGGCCATCCGTGCCAGTACCGTTTCGGCGATTTCCGGCAGCACGGTGCCATTGAGGATGTGATCGACGCTGCGCGCGCCGCTGTCGACCTCGGTGCAGCGGGCCAGCACGGCCTCGACCAGCTTGTCGTCCCAGCTGAAGTCGGCCTTGTGGTTGGCCTGCACCCGGTCGCGGATCCGGCCCAGCTTGAGCTGGATGATCTGCACCAGCACCTCGTCGGAGATCGGGTAGTAGGGCACCACCTTCAGGCGCCCCAGGAAGGCAGGCTTGAAGTGCTTCATCAGCACCGGCCGCAGGGCCTCGGCCAGGTCGTCCGCGGCCGGCAGTTCGGCGGCGGGCTTGTTCAGGCAGGCATGCATGATCTGCGGCGAGCCGGCGTTGGAGGTCAGGATGATCAGGGTGTTGCGAAAGTCGATCTCGCGGCCCTCGGCGTCGTCCATCATGCCCTTGTCGAACACCTGGAAGAACATCTCCAGCACGTCCGGATGGGCCTTCTCGACCTCGTCCAGCAGCACCACGCTGTAGGGCTGGCGCCGCACCGCTTCGGTCAGCACGCCGCCCTCGCCGTAGCCGACGTAGCCCGGGGGCGAACCCTTCAGGCCGGACACGGTATGCGCCTCCTGGTACTCGCTCATGTTGATGGTGACCAGCTTGCGCTCGCCGCCATAGAGGATGTCGGCCAGGGCGAGCGCGGTCTCGGTCTTGCCGACGCCCGAGGGGCCGACGAACATGAACACGCCGCGCGGCTTGTTCGGATCCTCGAGCTTGGCGCTGGCCGTGCGCACCCGCTGGGCGACCGCTTCGAGCGCATGGTCTTGGCCGATCACGCGTTCGGCCAGCAGCGGCTTGAGGTTGCGGACGGTGCGGATCTCATCCTTGACCATGCGACCGAGCGGGATGCCGGTCCATGCGGAGACGATCTCGGCCACCACGGTGCCGTCGACCTGCAGCGGCACCATCGGGCTTTCGCCCTGGAGCTCGCGCAGCTCGGCGACCAGGGCCTGCAGTTCGGCCTGGGCGGGATCGGCCACGGCGGTCTTGCCCGGGGCCGCTTTTTTCGCAGGCTTCCTGGCTGGTGTCGCGGCAGCGGACGTCGCCTGTTCCTGTGCACCCGCAACCGGCGCCGGCGTGCCGCGCCGCGTTTCCAGCTCGCCGCGCAGGGCCTGGATCTTCTGCGCCAGGGCCGATTCCTTGCCAAGCCGCTCCTGGTGCTCGGCCAGCTGTGCCTCGGACTGCGCGCGCTGCTGGCGGATCTCGGCCAGGCGCTCGTCGTGTGGCGCGCCGGCCGCTGCTTCCCGCTCCAGCGCCGCGATCTCGGCGTCGAGCCGGTCCAGGTGCTTGCGGGTGTCCTCGATGATCGCGGGGGTGGCGCTCTGCCCGAGCGCCACGCGGGCACAGGCCGTGTCCAGCACGCCCACGGCCTTGTCGGGCAGCTGGCGTCCGCTGATGTAGCGATGGGACAGGCGCACCGCTTCGGTGATGGCCTCGTCGAGCACGCGGATGCCGAAGTGCTTCTCCATCAACGGCACGATGCCGCGCAGCATCGCGGCAGCCAGCGTCTCGGAGGGCTCGTCGACCTTGACCACCTGGAAGCGCCGCGCAAGCGCTGCGTCCTTCTCGAAGTATTTCTTGTACTCGGCCCATGTGGTGGCCGCGACCGTGCGCAGCTCCCCGCGCGCCAGCGCCGGCTTGAGCAGGTTGGCCGCATCGTTCTGCCCGGCCTGCCCGCCGGCACCGATCATGGTGTGGGCCTCGTCGATGAACAGGATGATCGGGTGCGGGCTCTTC
>JAEWZE010000084.1 GCA_023395465.1 Pseudomonadota bacterium | reverse complement strand
TCGGTGGGGGCGCCGTCGACGGCTTCGACCAGCCAGCCGATCGCCTGGCCGGTGTGCAGGCGCAGGTTGGCGGCGACCGCGAGGTTGCTGGCCTGGCCGCTGGCCAGGGTGAGCGTCTCGCCGGCGGCCCAGTGCAGGCTCTGGCCGGCAATCTGGGCGATGCCGCCGGGCGCGGCCAGGCCCAGGATCGGATCGCCGGTGTGCGGGACGCGGCCGTCGCCCGCGTCGGGCTTGCGTTCGGCCGCTTCGCCGATCGCCTCGTCGTAGGCCTCGCCCGCGACCGTGGTCTTCGCGCTGGTCAGCAGCGCCGCCAGCGGGGCCTGGTCGGCGATCAGCAATGACTTGCTCGATCCCACGCCTTCGTGGCCGGCCAGTTTCACGGTCTGGTGGGTACCGGCCGCGCCGCTGAAGACCTCGGCCACGGACTGCGCCTGCTTGAGCAGGGCATTCGGGCCGACCGCATCGCCAGCGGGCGTCTCGCCCGGGGTGGCGTAGGCGGACAGCCACAGGCCGCGCTCGGCGCGCACGGCGCCCCAGGCGTCGGTGCGCAGCTCGAAACCCTCGCCACGGAAGCTGCCGCGATAGTTGTCGGCCTGGTGGACCAGATGGCCCAGGTTGAGCTGGGTCATCGCCTGGGTGGTGGCCAGCTGCAGCCGCAGCTGGCCGTCGCTGTCGTCGAACAGCAGGCGGCTGTAGCCCGAGCCGTGCCATTCCTGCGACTGGATGCCCCACAGGGCGGCCGGGTTGCGGTGCGCCTCGTCGCCGGCGCCCAGGCCGTGCCAGGGCGGGGCATGGCCGCCGGCGAGGTTGCCCTGCGCGCTGGGGGCGTGGTCGGCCGCCTGGGCGTACAGGTCAGCTCCTGCCGCGGATCCTTCCTTGCCGCCGGTGGTCGGCGCGATGCCGGCCTCGCCCTGGCCGTTGTACAGCGCGCCCACCACCACGGGGCGGTCGATGTCGCCTTCCAGGAAGGCCACCAGCACTTCCTGACCGACGCGGGGCAGGAACTGCGCGCCGACGCCGGGACCGGCGTAGCGCTGCGCCACGCGCAGCCAGCAGGAAGTCCCGGCGGTGCCCTCGCCAGCGCCGGTCTGCCAGTGGAACTTCACCTTGATGCGGCCCTGGGCATCGCTGCTGAGCACGTCGTGGCCGCCTGCGTCGGCGACCACGAGCGCGCTCTGGTAGCCCGGCGCGGTCGGGCGCGGGTTGAGCCGGACGCCGGTGTCGTCCACCAGCCGCGGGCGCCAGGGCAGGGCGCGGGGCAGGGCCTGGAAGGCGTTGGCGTAGCCGTGGGCGGCGGCGTGCTGCCACAGGGCCTGAAGCGCCCGGTCATCGAGGGCGACCGCCGCGGGCGGGGCCGGCCAGCCCGGTGCCGGTCCCAGCACGTCGCCCAGGCCGTCGCGCACGGTATCGGGCAGGTTGTTGATGCCGGCGTGGTGCAGCGACAGCAGCAGGAAGTCCTCCACGCCGGCGGCGTTGCGCGGGGCATGGGTGAGGCTGAACGCGGTGCCGGCACGGAAGCTGCGCACGCCACCCTGGCCCTGCCAGCGCTGGCCGCTGGCCTCGCGGGCGTCGCCCAGCAGTCGGGCGTGGCGCTCGGCCTGTGCGGCATCGGCGAAGGCATAGGCGCCGGCCGGATCGTAGTCCTCGCCGAAGGCGGGGGCACTATCGGCGCCCAGGGGCAACTGTGCGGTCACGGCCTGCACGGTGCGGTAATCGGTGCCGAGCACGGTGAGCTTCGCCGTGCCGATGCGGCGGGTCTGGCCGATGGCGTGGACGGTGTCGTGCTCTTCGGTGGCGTCGTCGCGGTGGAAGCGGATGCCGCCGCCCGCGGCAAGCGTGTCCTCGGGCTGGGCCGTGCTGTCGGCGAAGATCACCAAACGATGGCCGGCAGGCGCGGTCTCGTCTTCTTCCCAGCGCCAGCCCAGTCCTTCCTCCGCGAGCAGCCGGCTCACGAAGGCGTAGTCGCTCTCGCGGTACTGCACGCAGAAGCTGCGCGGATGCGCCTCGGCGACGAAGGGGCCGACCTCGTCGGACAGCTGCCACTGGGCCAGCGGCGCGTAGCCGGCGAACACCGCCTCGACGATCTCGATGACGGTCTTGTCCTGGAACACGCGGCTGTGCCGGCCTTGCTCGAGCCACCAGGTCCACGGCACCAGACATAGGCGGTAACGGGCCAGTCCGCCATCGCCGCCGAGGCAGGAAGCTTCGCGGATCACGCCGCTGCGGCGGCTGGTGCTGCCATCGGACAGACGCGTCACGAGCGTGGCCGGCTGCCCCAGCAGGGACTGCAGCGACCAGCCGGCATCGCTGGACAGCACGTCCACCCACCACTCGTAGCCCAGCGCCAGCTGCTCCCAGCCCTGCCAGCGCTCCACCGCGCAGTCGGCCGGGATCGCCTCGCCTTCGAGCTGGTACAGGCGGTCGGTACCGACGTAGCGGGCCAGGGACGCCAGCATCTCCTGCGCCTGCTCGATCGGGTTGGTCATCTCACGCTCCTCCTTGAACAGGCATCGTCCGCGGGTCCAGGACCCGCGCGGTCGACAGCAACGCCTCCGTGGCTTGCTTGCCGCTGTCCCCATGCGCCAGGGTAGGTTTCTACCAGAAGTTCCCTTCAGGGTCACTAACACGGCGGCTGCGATGCAGGCCGGACCCCGTCTCCGGCCGCCGGCGGGGTTGCCGGGGCGCGGACGCCGGTCTTGCTATGGTGGCGCCCCCGACGACCCCGGATTTCGCAAGCGTGCCCCGCAAGGCCTCCACCGGCACCGGCCTGACGCCGGACCTGCTCGCGGCAGACACTACCGCCCTGCGTCCGCTGGCCGAGCGCATGCGACCGCGCACGCTCGACGAGATGGTGGGGCAGCGGCGGCTGGT
>JAEWZE010000050.1 GCA_023395465.1 Pseudomonadota bacterium | reverse complement strand
TGCAGCAGCCGGTATTCGGTTGGCCCGATGCTGACCGGCTGGTCGTTGGCGAACACGCGGTGCGCGGCGCCGTCGATGCGCAGTCCGCCGACGCTGACGCTGCCGTCCTCGTCGTCCTCGCGCGAGCGGCGCATCACCGCGCGGATCCGCGCCAGCAGTTCGCGCGCCGAGAACGGCTTGACCACGTAGTCGTCGACCCCGGCCTCCAGCCCGCCGACGCGATCGTTCTCCTCGCCGCGGGCGGTGAGCATGATGATCGGCACGTCGCGGGTCAGGGTGTCCTTGCGCCAGCGGCGGGCCAGCTCCAGGCCGCTGGTGCCGGGCAGCATCCAGTCGAGCAGGATCAGGTCCGGCACCCGGTCGGCGATGGCCGATTGCGCCTCGCGTGCGTCGCCGGCGTGGGCCGGCTCGAAATCGCCCTTGCGCAGGGCGAAGGCGACCATTTCGCGGATCGCGGGTTCATCGTCGACGATCAGGATGCGTTTCTGCACGTCCGGTCCTGCCAGGCCAGCCACTGTGGCCGATGCGGGGCATTAAACGACAGTTTTGTGACGCAATGATGACCGCGTACGGCCGCGCCGCAGTACGCGATCAGTGGCGGCGCAGGTCCGGATCGCGCAGGCCCTGGCGGCGCAGTTCCAGCACCACCGGCGTGATCCGGGCGATGCGCGCGTCGATCCGCGCCCGTGCGTAGTAGTCCAGGTCCTCGCGCTTGCGGAGCGTGGTCAGCTGGACCAGCGCCTGCTCCTCGCGGCCGCTGAGGAAGGCCGCCTCGGCCCAGGATTCGCCGGCCCGGACCGGATCGCCGGCGATCTCGCTGGCGCGGGCGAAGGTGCGCTGGAAAGCCGGGTCGTCGCTGCTGGAGTTGAGCAACGGACGCAGGACCTCCTGGGCCCGGCGCCCGGCCTCGGGCGTGTTGCGCGCCACCAGCACGTCGGCGTAAGTCAGCGCCACCGCCGGGTTGCGCGGCATGCGCTCCAGCAGCCCCTCGAAGCGCCGGTCGGCGGCGGCCGCGCGACCGGCATGGGCCTCGGCCTCGGCCAGCGCCAGGGTGATCCACAGGTCGCCCGGATGGCGGTCCAGCAGCCCGGCCAGGCCGGCCACTGCCTGTTCGCCGCGGCCGGCGCGCAGCTGCGCCACGGCCAGCCCGTAGCGCTGCGCATCGTCGAGCGGCGCGGCGCGGGCGATCAGTTCGTACTCGCGCACGGCGGCGTCCGGGGTGTTGGCCGACAGCACCCGCAGGCGCTCGCGCGCCCAACCGAATTCACGGCTCTCGCCGCTGTCCAGGCCCGCCAGCAGGGTGAGGGTCGAGGGCAGCAGCGGGTTGTCGCTCACGCGCAGGCTGTCGGGCACGGTCGCGCCGTCGATCCGCACCCGTTGCGTGCGCGTGGCGTCGGGCGTGGACACCGAGCCGGTCACGGTGCTCCCGCCCAGCCGCGAGGCGCGGTCCTTGGCCTCGCTGATTCTCGTGGTGGTGACCGGGTGGGTCTTGAGGTAGTCCGGCAGGCGTTCGCGCTCGCCGCCCTGGTTGGTCCGCGAGACCGCCTGCATGCGCTCGAACATGCTGGCCATCGCCTCGGGTTCGTAACCGCCGCGGGCCAGGGTGCGGATGCCGATGCGGTCGGCTTCCGATTCGTTGGAGCGGGTGTAGTTGATCTGGCGCTGCGCCGCCAGGCCCTGGGCGCTGGCGATCGCCGCCATGGCCGCGTCGTCGGAGGAATTGCCGCCGGCCGACTGCGCGATCGCGATCGCGCCGAGCATGGCGAGCAGGATCGGAATGCTGTCGCGCTGGGCGCGCTCGACGCTGCGCAGTACGTGCGCCTGGGTGACGTGGGCGATCTCGTGCCCGAGCACCGCGGCCACCTCGTCTTCCTGTTCGGCCGCCAGCACCAGGCCCGCGTTCATGCCGATGTAGCCGCCCAGCGTGGCGAAGGCGTTGATGCTCCGGTCCTTCATCATGAAGAAGGTGAAGCGCTGCTCGGGATCGTCGCTGACCGCCGCCAGGCGATTGCCGGTGGACTGCAGCCAGGCCTCGGTGAGCGGATCCTCGAGCACGTAGCCGTAGTGGCGCAGCTGCGCGAGCATCATCCGGCCGTATTCGGCCTGCTGCACCGGACCGAGCACGCTGCCGGCCGAAGAGCCGATGTCGGGCAGGCGGTTTTCCTGCGCGTGCGCGCCGGCGGCCGCCACCAGGACCAGCAGGGCGGTGGTCAGCAGCGTGCGGAGGCGGGAGTAGCTGGGGCGCATGGCGGTCCGGAGCGGGCGGGGCGAGCGGGCGTCGCCCGCGGCAAGCATGCCGGTGCCACGCGCGCAAGGAGTGAATCCGATGTTAATCGTTTGCAGCGTTCCGCCGGCGGAGGTGGAAATGCGCGGCGGCGGGATCCACCATTCGACCCATCTCCGCGAAACAGGTTCCCGCCATGGCTGACGATTCCGCCCCGGCGACGGCGCAGCCGCCGATCATCATGTACACCAGTGCGATCTGCGGCTACTGCGTGGCCGCCAAGAATTTCCTGCGCAGCCGCGGGCTGGAGTGGCAGGAGGTGCGGATCGACCTGGATCCGGTGGAGCGCGAACGCATGGTGGCGCGCACGCGGCGGACCTCGGTGCCGCAGATATTCATCGGCGACGTCCATGTGGGCGGCTACGACGACATGATGGCGCTGCACCGCGCCGGCCGGCTCGAGGCGCTGCTCGGCGCCTGAGCAGGTGCCTGCGGCACGTCTTGCCGGTGCCCGCATGCCGCGTCCCGCGCATGGCGCCGGGCGGCGTGCGGCATGCGGTCGCGAGACACTTCCTTCCAGCACGACAAACCAGGAACAGGGCAGATGAGCGAGTCAGACCGGGTCGGCGAATTCACCGCGTTCCGCCAGCGCATGAACGAACGCATCCTGGCCGAACCCAACCAGGTGGTCCGGCGCTTCTTCGCGCTGGATACCCAGACCTACCAGGCCGGCGCGCTGGACGTGAAGACCAAGGAGCTGCTGGGCCTGGTCGCTTCGCTGGTGCTGCGCTGCGACGACTGCATCAGCTATCACGTCGCCCAGTGCCACGCGGCGGGGGCGAGCCGGGAGGAGCTGTTCGAGACCTTCTCCGTCGGGCTGGTGGTCGGCGGCAGCATCGTCATCCCGCACCTGCGCAGGGCGGTGGATTTCCTCGACCGGCTCGAGCAGGGCGGGGCGGACGCGCCCACGGCGCACGACCACGCGCCGGCTTGAGACGGCCGATCCGGCCCGCGCGACTTTGGTCGAGTTGGGGGCGGGGCCGGCTTTCGGGCATAATTTCAGATTGAACCAATTTCCACGCTGCGCCTTCCGCGCGGCGTCTTTCGCATGGACATCCCCCACATGACCCAGACAATCACGGTCATCCGCGGCGACGGCATCGGCCCGGAGATCATGGACGCCACCCTGCACGTGCTCGACGCGATGGACGTCGGCCTGCGCTACGAGGAGGCCGACGCCGGCCTGGTGGCGCTCGAGAAGCACGGCGAGCTGCTGCCGCAGGCGACCATGGACTCGATCCGTCGCAATCGCATCGCGCTCAAGAGTCCGCTGACCACCCCGGTGGGCGAGGGCTTTTCCTCGATCAACGTCGAGCTGCGCAAGCGTTTCGATCTGTACGCCAACGTGCGCCCGGCCAAGTCGTTCCCGAACACCAAGTCGCGCTTCCCCACGGGCGTGGACCTGATCACGGTGCGCGAGAACACCGAGGGCGCCTACATCGGCGAGGGCCAGTCGATCACCGAGGACGGCGAAACCGCGACGCTGATGCAGAAGATCACCCGCAAGGGCTCCGAGCGCATCGTCCGTTACGCCTTCGAGCTGGCGCAGAACACCGGCCGCAAGAAGATCACCGTGGTGCACAAGGCCAACATCCTCAAGACCACCTCGGGCCTGTTCCTGAAGGTGGCGCGCGAGGTGGCGGCGCAGTACCCGCAGATCGAATGCAACGAGATGATCGTCGACAACACCTGCATGCAGCTGGTGATGCGGCCGGAGCAGTTCGACATCATCGTGACCACCAACCTGTTCGGAGACATCATCTCCGACCTGTGCGCCGGCCTGGTCGGTGGCCTCGGCCTGGCGCCGGGCGCCAACATCGGCAAGGACGCTGCCATCTTCGAGGCCGTGCACGGCACCGCGCCCGATATCGCCGGCCAGGGCAAGGCCAATCCCTGCGCGCTGCTGCTGGGCGCGGCGCAGATGCTCGACCATCTCGGCAAGCCGGACGATGCGGCCCGCCTGCGCAAGGCCGTGGTCGCCACGCTGGAAGCGCAGGACAACCTGACCCCGGACCTGGGCGGCAGCGGCAACACCATGTCGTTCGCCAGGGCGATCGCCAGCCGGATCTGATCGGCTGTTGCGGGGCTGCGGATGAAGGGAACGGGACGCCGATGCGTCCCGTTTTTCTTTGTCCGGCCCTGACCCAAGGCCTGAGGTCCGCACGGGCCCGGCCCGATGGCGGGGGCGCGGAGCCCGCGATATGCGTTGGCTGGGCGGCAGGCCGGTCGCGCCGTCGCCCTGTCCGGCACTTGGGGGCGAGTCGTGGGCGCGGTTGCAGGCCGGCGAGTCGCGAGGCCGGATTCAGCGTTCGGCCCGCGGGCCTGACGAACCCGGCCAAAGACCGCACAATCGTCGTTTTCCCACCGGCTGCCGCGATGACGACCCGCCCCAGCGCGCTTGCGCTGACCCCGTTGCTGCTGTTCCTGGCGATCTTTTTCGGCGCGGGCCTGTACTACTCGATCCAGGGCGAGCCGATGGGCTTCTACCAGCTGCGCGCCCCGGTCGCGATCCTGCCGGCGCTGGCGCTCGGCGCGCTGGTCGCGTGGCGACGCGGACTGCCTCCGGGCGCGACGCTGCTGCAGGGGATGGGCGACCCCAACATCGTCCTGATGTGCCTGATCTTCCTGCTCGCCGGCGCCTTCGCCTATGTGTCCAAGGCGATCGGTGCGGTCGATGCGGTGGTGTCGCTGGGCATCGGCGCGCTGCATCCGGCGCTGCTGCTGCCGGGCATGTTCCTGGTCGCCGGCGCGGTGTCGCTGGCGATCGGCACCTCGATGGGCACGATTGCCGCGGTCGTGCCGATCGCGATCGGGGTGGCCGACGCATCGGGCCTGGACCGGGTGCTGGTGACCGGGGCGGTCGTGGGCGGCGCGATGTTCGGCGACAACCTGTCGGTGATTTCCGACACCACCATCGCCGCCACCCGGACCCAGGGCGCGCAGATGCGCGACAAGTTCCGCGAGAACTTCCGGATCGCGCTGCCGGCGGCGCTGGCAACGATGGCGCTGCTGGGCTTTGCCGGCGAGCCGGCGCCGGTGCAGGCGGAGGTCCTGGCGCCGGCGTGGCTCGCGCTGCCTTATGTGCTGGTGCTGGCGCTGGCGCTGGCGGGGCTGGTCGTGCTGCTCGTCCTGTCGCTGGGCCTGGCGGTGGCCGGCGCCTTCGGCCTGGTGCTGGTCGAGGACTACGACCTGCCGCAGTACGCCGGCGACATCTGGACCGGCTTCGAGGGCATGGTCGAGATCCTGCTGCTGTCGCTGTTGATCGGCGGCCTGGCCGGACTGATGAAGGCGAGCGGCGGCCTGGCCTGGTTGGCGCAGGCGATCTCGCGCTTCGCCCGCGGCCATCGGGGGCGGCGGACGGGCGAATTCAGCATCGCGGCGCTGGCGACCACGGCCGACGTGTTCACCGCCAACAACACGGTCGCGATCCTGGTCGGCGGCAGCGTCGCGCGCGATATCGCGCAGCAGCACGGCATCAGCCCGCGCCGCGCCGCCAGCGTGCTCGACATCTTCGCCTGCGTGCCGCAGGGGCTGCTGCCCTACGGGGCCCAGCTGCTGCTCGCCGCATCGCTGGCGGCGGTGTCTCCGTTCGCCCTCGCCGCCAGCGTCTGGTACTGCTGGCTGCTGGCGCTGGCGGCCATCGGCTTCATGGCGTGGCCGCGGCGGCCCGACCCGGCGGCCGCGCATCCGACCGGGACCGGCGCGCCGCCAGCGCCGCCACCGCGCCAGGCATGAAAAAGGCGCCCGCGGGCGCCTTTCCCGATGCGATTGCAGCCGCGCTTCAGTCGCGCGACTGCAGTTTGGCCAGCAGGCGCAGGAACTCGATGTACAGCCACACCAGGGTGACCATCAGTCCGAACGCGCCATACCACTCCATGTACTTCGGCGCGCCCTGCTCGACGCCGCTCTCGATGAAGTCGAAGTCCAGCACCAGGTTCAGCGCCGCGATCACGATCACGAACAGGCTGAAGCCGATGCCGACGATGCCGCTCTCGTGGATCATCGGGATGTCCTTGCCGAACATCCGCAGCACGATGGTGGCCAGGTAGACCAGCGCGATGCCGCCGGTGGCGGCGACCACGCCGAGCTTGAAGTTCTCGGTCGCGCGGATCAGGCCGGTGCGATAGGCGAACAGCAGCGCGAACAGGGTGCCGAAGGTCAGCATCACCGCCTGCATCACGATGCCTTCGTACATGTGGTTGTACAGCGCCGAGATGGCGCCGAGGAAGAAGCCCTCCACCAGCGCGTACAGCGGCGCGGTGACCGGCGACCACTCCTTCTTGAAGGCGGTGACCAGGGCGATCACCAGGCCGCCGATCGCGCCGCCCCAGACGTAGACGCCGAAGCCGGGTGCCGGCGTGCCGTCGGCGCCGAGCGCCTGGTTCCAGGCGAACGCGGCGGTCAGCACCGTGAGCAGCAGCAGGAAGCCGGTCTTGTTGACCGTGCCGTTGAGGCTCATCGTGTCGCCGTCGCGGGACACCACCGCGCCGCTGCCGAGGTCGAGGAAGGTCGATTCTTTGAGTACGGGATTGCCGCTGCGCATGGGTGCGTGTCCGCTGTCTGGAGCCGGCGTTCAGGATACACGGACCGGGCGCGGCGCCGCTGCGTGGTTTGACACTGGCAGGCGCGCTCCGGACAATGTCCGGCTCCTCCGGGCCAGCCCGGCGGAGATCGGTTCGACCGCCCGTCACCGGCCGGGGTATAGCGCAGTCTGGTAGCGCGCCTGCTTTGGGAGCAGGATGTCGGGGGTTCGAATCCCTCTACCCCGACCATCCGTCCTGTCCGGGACAGCTATCATGCGCACAGGCGCCCGTAGCTCAACCGGATAGAGCACCGGCCTTCTAAGCCGGTGGTTGCAGGTTCGAGTCCTGCCGGGCGCGCCACGCAGGATCTGGTCCGGCGAGGGCGGGGAAGGATCGATGCAGGACAGGCGGGGCGGGGGAGGCAGTGAGGGTCGCAGCCTTGTCCGCATCGCGACGGGGAATCCGGGTCGAGCTCGGGTATCCTGTGCAGGTTCCAGTTCCAGTGGTGGCTGTAGCTCAGTTGGTTAGAGTCCTGGATTGTGATTCCAGATGTCGGGGGTTCGAGTCCCCTCAGCCACCCCACTTCAGTTTCATTGCGGCAAGACCATTGCCGTACGGCGCGCATCTGGTACACTGCGCGCCCGCTTTTCGGGGCCGTTAGCTCAGTTGGTAGAGCAGCTGACTCTTAATCAGTAGGTCCAAGGTTCGAATCCTTGACGGCCCACCATTCGACGGATCGCCCGGCTTCGGCCGGGCGTTTTCGTTTGGCGAAGGCGGCGGGCGGGTAAGCTGCGCCCAGCGCGAAAGTGGCGGAATTGGTAGACGCCCTGGATTTAGGTTCCAGTGCCGCAAGGCGTGGGGGTTCGAGTCCCCCCTTTCGCACCAACCCTCGCAAGAGCATCGGCTGCAACGTCAGTTCGCGAGCGTTGGCGAGGGCAGGGCGTTCAGGCGCCACCAGGTGTTTGCGACCATGGGGCCGAGCCATCTCGCCGTGCCGACACCTGCCCACTACTGCACCATCCACACCCGCCTTCGCGCCTCCCCTCCCGAAGAGAACCAGCGGGCGCCCCCACGCCCCATCCCGTTCCCATCCCCGCCACTGGCGGCCAACCCCCGATTCCGCCAAAATATCCCGTTCCGCCGGCCGTCGCCGGCCTGCCCAGGCAGGTTCGACGCCCCGGCCCCCATCCGATCCAAACAGCGGCGGCGATGGCCGCGCGGCAGGAGTGAGTCAATGCAAGTGTCGGTCGAAACCCTGGGCAGCCTCGAGCGCCGCCTGACGTTCCGCCTGCCGTCGGAACGGCTGGAAACCCAGGTCGGTGGTCGCCTGCGCGAAATCGCGCGCACCGCCAGGATCAAGGGCTTCCGCCCGGGCAAGGTGCCGGCGAAAGTGATCGAGCAGCGCTATGGCGAGCAGGTCCGCGCCGAGGTGCTCGACGGCCTGCTGCGCGAGGGCTTCGACGAGGCCGTGCGCAGCAACGAGCTGCGCCTGGCCGGCCAGCCGAAGATCGAACCCAGCCAGGAGACCGCCGAGGGCGAACTGGCCTACGTCGCCACCTTCGAAGTGGTGCCGGACTTCGGCGAGATCGACGTCTCGACGCTGAGCGTCGTGCGCCACACCGCGGAGGTGACCGAAGAGGACATCGACCGCATGATCGAGAACCTGCGCCAGCAGCGCCGCAGCTGGAGCGTGGTCACGCGTCCGGCGCAGGCCGGCGACGCGGTCGAGGTCGAGACCTGGTCGCAGATGGGCGACGAGCGCCTGCCGGCCGAGGGCGTGGAGCGCGGCGTGACCGTGATCGGCTCCGGCGGCATGTTCAAGGACGTCGAGGATGCGCTGGTCGGCATGGCCGCGGGCGAGGAGAAGACGGTCGAGGTGACGTTCCCGGCCGACTGGCGCGTACCGTCGCAGGCCGGCAAGTCGGCGAGCGTCCACCTCAAGGCGGTGCAGGTTTCCGAACAGCAGCTGCCCGAGGCCGATGCGGCCTTCATCAAGAGCTTCGGCGTGAAGAGCGGACAGCTCGAGCAGTTCCGCAGCGACATCCGGACCAACCTGGAGCGCGAGCTCAAGGGCGCGCTGATGAACCGCCTGCGTCGCGAGGTCGGTGAGCAGCTGGTCGCGGCCTATGCGCAGGTCGAACTGCCGCCGCGGTTGGTCGAGGCCGAAGCGCGCTCGATGCTGGCGCAGCAGGTCGAGCAGGTCCGCCGCAGCGGCCGCGATCCGGGCCAGGTGCCGGCAGATGCGCACGAAGGGTTCATGGACGCCGCGCGCAAGCGCGTGCTGGTCGGCCTGCTGGTGGGCGAGGTGGCGCGCCGCAATACGCTGCGCCTGGATCCCAAGCGCCTGAACGAGCACCTGCGCCTGATCGCCTCCACCTACGAAGAACCGCAGCAGGTCATTGACTTGTACCGCAACGACCCCCAGTTGATGTCGGGACTGCAGAACCGCGTGATGGAAGAGCAGGTGATCGACTGGATCGCCGAGCGCGCCCAGCACACCGAACAGCAGCTTTCGTTCCAGGAAGCCATCACGCCCTGAGCCGGGTTCCGCCGGCCTCCGCGGCCAGGCGAAACTCCCGGGCCGGTGCCCCGCGCCGGTCCACTTCACCGCAAGCGAGAACCGATCCATGAGCAGCTACGAGACCAAGGCACTGAACCTCGTCCCGATGGTGGTCGAACAGACCAGCCGCGGCGAGCGCGCCTACGACATCTACTCGCGGCTGCTGAAGGAGCGGGTGATCTTCCTGGTCGGCGGCATCGACGACTACATGGCGAACGTGATCGTCGCCCAGTTGCTGTTCCTCGAGGCCGAAAACCCCGAGAAGGACATCAACCTGTACATCAATTCGCCCGGCGGCATCGTGACCGCCGGCATGGCGATCTATGACACCATGCAGTTCATCAAGCCCGACGTGAGCACGATCTGCGTCGGCCAGGCCGCCAGCATGGGCGCCCTGCTGCTGGCCTCCGGCGCGGCGGGCAAGCGCTATGCGCTGCCCAATTCGCGGGTGATGATCCACCAGCCGCTCGGCGGCTTCCAGGGCCAGGCCACGGACATCGACATCCACGCCCGCGAGATCCTGTCGATGAAGCAGCGCCTGAACGAGATCCTGGCGCGCCATACCGGCCAGTCGATCGAGACCATCGCCAGCGACACCGAGCGCGACAACTTCAAGAGCGCCGAGGCCGCCCGCGAGTACGGGCTGGTCGACCAGGTGCTCGAGCGGCGTCCGGAAGAGTCGATCCAGCCCGCTTAACTCGTTGATAGAAAACGGAAATGGCATTCCGGTGGCGCGCGCATTGCGCCGCCGGGCGCTATGCTATTCTCGCCCCGTGACCGCATCAGCAAGACAGATCCATTCATGACCGAAGACCGTCAGGGCCGTACCGGCGACAGCAACAAGATCCTCTACTGCTCCTTCTGCGGAAAGAGCCAGCATGAGGTGCGGAAGCTGATCGCGGGCCCGAGCGTGTACATCTGCGACGAATGCGTCGAGCTGTGCAACGACATCATCCGCGAAGAGCTCGAGGAAAAGGCCCAGTCGGCGCGCAGCTCGCTGCCCAAGCCGAAGGAAATCCTCGAGGTCCTGGACCAGTATGTGATCGGCCAGAACCGGGCCAAGCGCACGCTGGCCGTCGCGGTGTACAACCACTACAAGCGCATCGAGAGCCGCAGCAAGAACGACGAGGTCGAGCTGGCCAAGTCGAACATCCTGCTGGTCGGGCCGACCGGTTCGGGCAAGACGCTGCTGGCCGAGACGCTGGCGCGGCTGCTCAACGTGCCGTTCACGATCGCCGACGCCACCACGCTGACGGAAGCCGGCTACGTGGGCGAGGACGTCGAGAACATCATCCAGAAGCTCCTGCAGAAGTGCGACTACGACGTCGAGAAGGCGCAGCAGGGCATCGTCTACATCGACGAGATCGACAAGATCTCGCGCAAGTCCGAGAACCCGTCGATCACCCGCGACGTCTCCGGCGAGGGCGTGCAGCAGGCGCTGCTCAAGCTGATCGAAGGCACCACCGCCAGCGTGCCGCCACAGGGCGGGCGCAAGCATCCGCAGCAGGAATTCCTGCAGGTGGAGACGAAGAACATCCTGTTCATCGTTGGTGGCGCGTTTGCCGGCCTGGACAAGATCATCCAGCAGCGCAGTACCGAGGCCGGCGGCATCGGTTTCGGCGCCAAGCTCAAGAGCAGCGAACGCAAGACCGACACCGGCAAGGTACTGGCCGACGTCGAGCCCGAGGACCTGATCAAGTTCGGCCTGATTCCCGAGTTCGTCGGCCGCCTGCCGGTGGTCGCGACCCTCGAGGAACTGGACGAGGCGGCGCTGATCAAGATCCTCACCGAACCCAAGAACGCGATCAGCAAGCAGTTCCGCAAGCTGTTCGAGATGGAAGGGGTGGAGCTGGAGTTCCGCCAGGACGCGCTCAGCGCGATCGCGAAGAAGGCGATCAAGCGCAAGACCGGCGCCCGCGGCCTGCGCACCATCGTGGAGTCGGTGCTGCTCGACACCATGTACGAGCTGCCGTCGCTGGAGAACGTGAGCAAGGTGGTGGTCGACGAGTCGGTGATCGAGCACAAGTCCGAGCCTTACCTGATCTACCAGACCCCGCCGGCCGCGCCCAAGGTGGCCTCCGCCGAGTAAGCGTCCCGCCTGGCCAGGCCGGGCGGACCACCGCGACGCGGGCCGGCCGCGTCTGGGTTGCTTCCGGCGCAGCCCGGGCAGTCGCGGCGAAACCTGCGCGAGGGCCGAGGCGTTCCGCGCCTGGACCCGCCCCCGCTCCTGACGCACCGCCGCAATCTGCGGCTGCACGGCCTTGTCCCGCCCCAGCGCCCCTGTCGGCGCTCCGCATCGATCCGGTGCGCCCGCGGCGCTTGCATCGCCCCTCGCCGGGCCCCATAAACCCACGGTGGGCGGTCGCGCCGCCCGTCCCGTCGTTTCCTGGAATCCCGCAATGACCGATCGACCCCGTAGCGACTCGCTGGAACTGCCCGTGCTGCCCCTGCGCGACGTGGTGGTGTTCCCGCACATGGTGATCCCGCTGTTCGTCGGCCGGGACAAGTCGATCCGCGCGCTCCACATCGCGATGGAGGGCGACAAGCGGATCCTGCTGGTCGCGCAGAAGTCCGCCGAAACCGACGATCCGGACGGCGACGACCTGCATCCGATCGGCACGCTGGCCCAGGTGCTGCAGCTGCTCAAGCTGCCGGACGGCACCATCAAGGTGCTGGTCGAGGGCGTGTCGCGCGTGCGCGTGTCGCAGGTGCGCGAGGTCGACGGCACGCTGGCGGGCGTGGGCGACGTGATCGAACCGGTCGAGAGCCGCGACGAGCGCGAGGTCGAGGCGATCGCGCGTTCGCTGGTCTCCCTGTTCGAGCAGTACGTCAAGACCAATCGCAAGCTGCCGCCGGAACTGATGCAGACCCTGGCCGGCATCGACGAGCCCGGCCGCCTGGCCGACATCGTCGCCGCGCACCTGGGCGTGCGCCTGGCCGAGAAGCAGCGCCTGCTCGAAAGCGTGGACACGGCCGAACGGCTGGAGCTGCTGGTGGGCCTGGTCGACGGCGAGATCGACGTGCAGCAGATGGAGAAGCGCATCCGCGGCCGTGTGAAGTCGCAGATGGAGAAGTCGCAGCGCGAGTACTACCTCAACGAACAGATGAAGGCGATCCAGAAGGAGCTGGGCGAGATCGACGAGGCGCCCAACGACCTGGAGGAAATCGCGCGCAAGATCGCCCAGGCCGGCATGCCCAAGCCGGTCGAGACCAAGGCGAAGAACGAGTTCAACAAGCTCAAGCAGATGTCGCCGATGTCGGCCGAGGCCGCGGTGGTGCGCAACTACCTGGACTGGCTGCTGGGCGTGCCGTGGAAGAAGCGCAGCAAGGTGCGCAAGGACCTCAAGAGCGCGCAGGAAACCCTCGACGCCGACCATTACGGCCTGGAGAAGGTGAAGGAGCGCATCCTCGAGTACCTCGCCGTGCAGGGGCGCGTGCAGAAGATGAAGGGTCCGATCCTGTGCCTGGTCGGCCCGCCCGGCGTGGGCAAGACCTCGCTCGGCCAGTCCATCGCCAAGGCCACCAACCGCAAGTTCGTGCGCATGGCGCTGGGCGGCGTGCGCGATGAGGCCGAGATCCGCGGCCATCGCCGCACTTATGTCGGTTCGATGCCGGGTCGCATCGTGCAGAACCTCAACAAGGCGGGCACGAAGAATCCGCTGTTCGTGCTCGACGAGATCGACAAGATGTCGATGGACTTCCGCGGCGATCCGTCCTCGGCGCTGCTCGAGGTGCTCGACCCCGAGCAGAACCACACCTTCAACGACCATTACCTGGAGGTCGACCTCGACCTGTCCGAGGTGATGTTCATCGCCACGTCCAACTCGCTCAACATCCCCGGCCCGCTGCTCGACCGCATGGAGGTGATCCGCATCCCGGGTTACACCGAGGAAGAGAAGATCAGCATCGCCACGCGCTACCTCGTGCCCAAGCAGATGAAGGCCAATGGCCTCAAGCCCGAGGAGATCGCCATCGCGACCGACGCGATCCAGGACATCGTGCGCTACTACACGCGCGAGTCCGGCGTGCGCAACCTCGAGCGCGAGATCGCCAAGATCTGCCGCAAGGTGGTCAAGCAGATCGCGCTAGCCGGCCCGAAGAAGGGCAAGGCCAAGGCGGTGAAGGTCGGCGCGGACAACCTCGACAGCTACCTGGGCGTGCGCCGCTTCGACTTCGGCCGCGCCGAGCAGGACAACGAGATCGGCATGGTCACCGGGTTGGCCTGGACCGAGGTTGGCGGCGACCTGCTGCAGATCGAGTCCACCCTGGTTCCGGGCAAGGGCAACCTGATCCTGACCGGCCAGCTCGGCGACGTGATGAAGGAATCGGCCTCGGCTGCGCTGAGCGTGGTGCGCGCGCGTACCGAACGCCTTGGCATCGACGTGGATTTCCTGCAGAAGCAGGACGTGCACGTGCACGTGCCCGATGGCGCCACGCCGAAGGACGGACCGAGCGCCGGCATCGCGATGACGACCGCGCTGGTCTCCACGCTCACCAGGATCCCGGTGCGCGCCGAAGTGGCGATGACAGGCGAGATCACCCTGCGCGGCAAGGTCACCGCGATCGGCGGCCTGAAGGAGAAGCTGCTGGCGGCGCTGCGCGGCGGCATCAGCACGGTGATCATCCCCGAGGAAAACCGCAAGGACCTGGCCGACATCCCGGCCAACGTCACCGACCACATCAACATCGTGCCGGTGAAGTGGATCGACGAGGTGCTCGACCTGGCCCTGGAACGTCCGCTGACGGCGGCAACCCAGCAGCCGGCCGCGGCGCCTGCACCTGCGCCGACGGTTCGCCGGCGCAAGGACAAGGCGCCGCGCGCGGACGTCAAGCACTGAGTCCTGGCTGCGCCGCTTCTCCCGGGAGGCGGCGCCGCCGGACGTGCCTGCGCGCGGTCCGCAGGTGGCGACCGGCTTCACGCCGGACTCACGAACTGCAATCCAGCACGATATGGTCCGATCCGGCATCCGCCTGCTGTCGTATTTGGCGGAGCCACCGCGTAAAATGCCGCGGATTCTTCAAGCATCCTCATGGCCAGGCGGCGTCGCGGGATTCCCCGTCGACAAACCTGGTCCCCAGCAAGGCGGGCCGCGGTCCGCAATGGAGTGTCCAACATGCCAGTGAACAAGAGTGAATTGATCGACCAGGTCGCCGACAAGGCGGGGCTGTCCAAGGCCGACGCCGGCCGCGCGCTCGACGCGGTGCTCGAAGCGGTGACCGCGGCGCTCAAGCGTGGCGACGCCGTCAACCTGGTTGGCTTCGGTTCCTTCTCGGTCAAGGCCCGGGCTGCGCGCACCGGTCTGAACCCGCGCACCAAGGAGCCGATCGAAATCCCGGCTTCCAACAATCCTGCATTCAAGGCTGGCAAAGCGCTGAAGGATGCAGTAAACTGAGCGGCTCCTGAGTTCCCCAAGTCACCAAGTGCCAAGGGTGCTTAGCTCAGCGGTAGAGCGTCTCCTTTACACGGAGAGGGTCGGGGGTTCGAAACCCTCAGCACCCACCAGGCAAACGGGGCGCTGACCGGGGAAAGGTTTCAAGATCAAAGCGCGGAGCGGTAGTTCAGCTGGTTAGAATGCTGGCCTGTCACGCCGGAGGTCGCGGGTTCGAGTCCCGTCCGCTCCGCCATTCGATACGACGGGCCCTGCAGGAATGCAGGGCCCGTTTTTTTTGCGCGTGCATCTCGGAGCATCCGTTGCGGTGCGCGGTGGCGGGTCGCCGCACGCGTCGGACAGCAGGGACGCCCGCGCGCCTTTCCATCCGCCCGGCGTTGCCAGAGCAGGGCGAATCCGGGCCGAGGAGCGCTCCACTGGCATCGTCCGGCAGGGTCGGGTGCCCACCCGCCGCGATCTCCGGCGCGGGTACGCTCGCCCACGCCGGCAAGCGGTTAGACTGTGCGGCTACGTCCCGGCTCCGCTTGCCCAATGCTGCAGACTCTCAGAGACAAGATGTCCGGCTGGATCGCGATCGTCATCGTCGCGCTCCTGGCCATTCCGTTCGCGTTCTTCGGCATGGAGCAGTACCTGTTCCAGAGCGGCGCCAACTATGCCGCCAAGGTCGAAGTGCAGCCGTCGTGGTGGCGCAGCGCGCCCGACTGGTGGCTGGTACGTCGGCTGGCCTGGGAATCGGAGGAGGTCAGCCCCGAGGAATTCCGCGAGGCCTTCGAGGCCGAACGCCAGCGCCGCCGCCAGGTCGAGGGCGAAGCCTTCGACGCACGCGCGTTCGAATCGCCCGAGACCAAGCGCGAGGTGCTCGAGGCACTGATCGACCGCAAGGTGCTCCAGCTCGCCGCGGTGCGCGACGGCATGGCGGTCGGCGATTCGCGCGTGCGCGAAGCCATCGAGGGCATCCAGGCGTTCCAGGTCGATGGCCGCTTCGACGAGCAGCGCTACCTGCTGACGCTGCAGTCGCAGGGCTATTCGCCACGCGCTTTCCAGGAGATGGTGCGCGAGGACCTGCAGGCCGGGCTGCTGGCCGGCCAGGTCGCCCGATCCGCGTTCACCACGCCGTCCGAGACCGATCGCGTCATGGCCCTGCTGGGCGAGCGCCGCGACGTGGCCTTCGTCGTGCTGCCTGCGCCCGAGCCGGATACCGGCGCGGTGGCGGCGGCGGAGATCCAGGCCTGGTACGACGCCCATCGCGACGAATACCGCGCGCCGGAACAGGTGACGCTGGAGTACGTGGAACTCGACTCGAGTTCGCTGCCAGCCGCGCCCGAACCCGACGAAGCCACCCTGCGCCAGCGCTACGAGCAGGAGAAGGCGCGTTTCGTCGAACCCGAGCAGCGCCTGGTGTCGCACATCCTGGTGCCGGTGGAAGAGGGTGCGGACGAGTCCGCGCAGCAGGCGGCCGAAGCGAAGGCGCGACAGATCGCCGAACAGGCGCGCGCAGCGGGCGCGGACTTCGCCGAGCTGGCGCGCGCCAATCCGGGCGACCCGGGCTCGGCCGCCAACGGGGGCGACCTGGGCTGGGTGCGCCGCGACGGCGGCATGGTCAAACCGTTCGAGGACGCGGTGTTTGCCGCCGAGGCCGGCAGCGTCAGCGATCCGGTCCGCAGCGAGTTCGGTTGGCACGTGATCCAGCTGCGCGAGGTGCGGACCGGACACCAGGTGCCGTTCGAGCAGGTGCGCGAGACGCTGGCGCAGGAACAGGCGCAGGCCGATCGCGAGCGCGCGTTCAACGACCTGGTCGGCAGCTTCGTCGACGAGGTCTACCGCAATCCCACCGAGCTCACCGCGGCGGCGAAGAAGGCCGGCCTGCAGGTGCAGACCGCAGGTCCGATCGCGCGGGGCGAGGGCGAAGGCGTGCTTGCGGTGCCCGCGGTGCAGCGTGCGGCGTTCTCCGAGAGCCTGGTGCAGGACAACACTGCCAGCGATCCGATCGAAGTCGGCCCGGACCGCAGCGTGATCATCCGCGTGACCAGGCACGAACCCGAGCGCGCGCTGGCCGTGGGCGAGGCGCGCGAGCGGATCGTCGCCGCCATCCGCGCGGACCGCGCGTCCAGGCGCGTACAGGCGCAGGCCGAGGCGATGGTGGAGAAGCTGAAGGCCGGCGAGACGCTGCAGTCGCTGGCGGACGCCGCCTCGTTGCAGCTGCGCGACCTGCAGGGCATGCCGCGCGGTACCCCGGTACCGGACGAGGCGGCCGCCGAAGCCTATTTCCGCGCGCCTGCGCCCGAGGAAGGCAAGGTCTCGCCCGGACAGGTGGCGCTGTCCGACGGCAGCGTGGTGGTGTTCGCGATCTCCAAGGTGACCCCGGGCGATGGCTCCGAGGCCAGCGACGCCGAGCGCGACATGTTCGTCCAGCAGATGGCGGCCATGATCGGCAGCGAAGACGCGCAGACGCTGCAGCGTGCGCTGCGGCGGCAGATGAAGGTGACGGTGGTGGAGTCGAAGCTGTAGGCCCACGCTGCCGGACGCAGAAAAGGCCCGGTTCGACCGGGCCTTTTTTGCTTCCGAAACCCGGGGGACCCGGGCGACCGGGGATCCCGCGCATGACCGGGTGGTCCGGCAATGCGAAGGATCGTCTGGACTCGCGCCGCGTGCGGGCTGTCGTGCCCGGACGCAACGTGTTCCGCCTTACTCGCTGGCGTCCAGCCCGGTCATGCCGACGATGCTGTAGCCGCCGTCGACGTAGGTGACCTCGCCGGTGATGCCCGAGGCGAGGTCCGAACACAGGAAGGCGGCGGCGTTGCCGACATCCTCGATGGTGACCGTGCGGCGGATCGGGGCATTGGCCTCGACGTGGCCCAGGATCTTGCGGAAGCCGCCGATGCCGGCCGCGGCCAGGGTCTTGATCGGGCCGGCGGAGATCGCGTTGACGCGGATGCCCTCCGGGCCGAGGTTGAGCGCGAGGTAGCGCACGCTGGCTTCCAGCGCCGCCTTGGCCACGCCCATCACGTTGTAGCTGGGCAGGGTGCGCACCGCGCCCAGATAGCTCAGGGTGAGGATTGCGCCCTGCCGGCCCTGCATCAGCGGACGCGCGCCCTTGGCCAGCGCCGACAGCGAGTACGCCGAGATGTCGTGCGCCATCGCGAAGTTCTCGCGGGTCAGGCCGTCGAGGAACTCGCCGGCGATCGCTTCGCGCGGCGCGTAGGCGATGGCGTGGACGAGGATGTCGAAGCCGTCGCTCCAGTGCTTGCCGAGATCGTCGAACAGCGCGGCGATCTGCGCATCGTCGGTGACGTCGAGCGGGAACACCGGGCCGCCGCCGAGCTTGCCGGCCGCATCCTCGACGCGGGACTTCAGCTTCTCGTTCTGGTAGGTGAAGGCCAGTTCCGCGCCTTCGCGGTGCATCGCCTCGGCAATGCCGTTGGCGATCGAACGCTGGCTGGCGATGCCGGTGATGAGTGCGCGCTTGCCCTGCAGGAAACCCATGGATGACTCGCGATATGGACCGGCCGCTATTCTGCCATGACCGCTGCGGCCGCCCCGGCGGCCCCGGTGGGATCCAGCGAGAGCACCATGCCCGGGCGCAGCACGCTGCGCGCATCCAGGCCGTTGCGCGCCAGCAGGTCGGCCACGCGCAGCCCATGGCGGCGGGCGATGCTCCACGGCGATTCGCCGCGCGCCACCACATGGGTACGTGCCGGCGCGGGTTCGATCAGGGCCGATGCGTCGGCCATGGCGTCGGAGATGTCGGTGTCGCTGGCCGGGGCCGGCCTCGAGGCCATCGCCGTCGCCTGGGTGGCCGGCAGCAGGACCCGCGGGTTGCCGCCCTGGCGCGCGATGCGGCCGTGGCCGTGGACGGGATTCAGGCGGCGCAGCAGGACCGGGTCGGCGCCGTGCTCGCGCGCCAGCGCGTCGAGCGAGGCCACCTGCGCGGGGACCGTGGCCGCGGTCAGCACGGGCACCGGCCGGTCCAGCGCCTGCAGCCAGTCCTGGCCGTCCCCAGCCTCGGCGAGAATGCACGACAGCGCCTGCAGCTTGCGCACGTAGGCCTGGGTGATCTGCGGCATCGGCAGGGCGCCCGGGTCGGCGGCGGCCGGACGCTGTCCCGCCTTCCGCAGGGCTCCCAGCACGCGGTATTCGCCGGCGTTGTAGGCCATCACCGCCAGGCGCCAGTCGCCGGCGAACATGCCGTGCAGGGTACGCAGGTAGCGCACCGCGGCCTCGGTCGAATCCACCGGCGAGAGGCGGCCGTCATAGCCTGCGCGCACGGGCACCTTGTGGTTGCGCGCGGTCAGCGCGATGAACTGCCACAAGCCGGCCGGCCCCTGCGGCGAACGCACGCCGGGCCGGTAGCCGCTTTCCACGAACGGGATCAGCGCGTATTCGGTAGGCAGGTGCACTTCGCGCAGCCGGTCCACCACGTAGCCGAACAGCGGCAGGACGTCGCTGCCCGGGGCGACGAACTGGCCTGGCGCATGGGCGAAGTGGCGCCGCCAGCGATCGCTGGCATCGGCCGCGCAGGCCTGGTCGGACAGGCCCTCGCGGAACCTGCGGTAGATGTCCAGGCCGCTGCGCGTCCCGGACGGCAGGGCGAGGACCCCGGCGCCGGGCGGGGTGGACGTCGCGGCCTGGGCGACTGCCGTGCTGGCGGGATCCGTGGAGACCTCGATCCCGGCTGGCGTCCGAGCGATGGCTGGCGCGCCTTCAGGCTGCAGCGCCGCGTCGTCGCTCGCGCGCGCCGGGCCAGCCAGCGCGCACAGCAGCGCGAGGCCCCCGGCAAGGGTCCGCGCCCTCATGCGCGGAAGCCGTCCTTCCAGCGCCGCAGCGCGGCGAAGGCGTCTGTCCGGTCGTGCCCCGCGGCCGGTTCGCGCGCGGCCAGCGCGGTGCGCACGGCGGGCGCATCGATCCGCAGGAACGGGTTGCAGGCCAGCTCCTGGGCCAGGATCGAGGGAACGGTGGGCTGTGCGGCGTGGCGCATGGCGATGGCCTCTTCGTGGCGGCGCCGGAGCGCCGCGTTGTCGGGATCGACCACGCGCGCGAAGGCGGCGTTGGCCAGGGTGTATTCGTGCCCGCAGCAGACCAGGGTCGCGGCAGGCAGGGCGGAGAGCCGGTCCATGGCGCCGAGCATCTCGCGGGGCGTACCTTCGAACAGGCGCCCACAGCCGAGGCTGAACAGGGTATCACCGCAGAACAGCAGCCCCTGGCCGTGGAAGGCGACATGGCTGGCGGTATGGCCCGGCACGGCGAGCACGTCGAAGGCCCACGGTCCGGCCTGGAGACGGTCGCCGTCGCCGACGGGATGGTCGACGATCCCGGCGATGCGCGGGTCCGCGGGGCCGTACACGGGCACCCCGGGCCAGCGCCGACGAAGTTCGGCGACGCCCGCCACGTGGTCGCCATGGTGGTGGGTCAGCAGGATCGCCTCCGGCGCCGGGCCGCCGCTGGCCACCGCCAGGACCGGGCCGGCGTCGCCCGGATCGACCGCCAGCCAGCGGCCGTCCGGGGCTGCCAGGTGCCAGATGTAGTTGTCGTCCAGCGCGGGGAGCGCGGTGAGCTTCATCGGCGGGTCGGGGTCCGGCTGCCTTTAGAATGGCGACCATGCCCGCCCAGCTCCCGGTCCGTCAAACGGACGCCACCCCCGTCCACGACTGGTTCCTGACCGATGCCGGCCGCGCCGTGCTCGCCAGCGAGGACGACACGGTCGACCTGGCGCTGTCCGACCGCCCCGGGCTGCCCTGGCTGTGGTGCGGCCCAGTGGCGCGCACCCCCGAAGGTCCGGGCCGCGGCCTCTACCTGGCGGCGCAGGGCGGGGACCGCTGGCAGGGCCGGATCGCCTGCGGGCTGCCCCTGCCGCTGCCCAGCGAGGCCTTTGCCACGGTGGTCCTGCAGCACGTGACGCGGCCGGAAGGGGCCTGCGGCGCCGTCCTGCTGGACGAGGCGGCGCGGCTGCTGGTGAACGGCGGGCGGCTGTGGCTGTTCGTGCTCAACCCGCTGGCGCCGTACCGCTGGCGCTGGCGCGGCTGCGGGATCGGCGCCTCCGAGCCGCTGACCTGGCGCAGGCGCCTGCGCCGTGCCGGCCTGGTGCCCGACGCGGTGTCGCAGGGCATCGGCCCGAACTGGACCATGCAGGTCTCGCCGGTGCCGCAGCAGGGGCCGGGCCTGCGCGCGGCCTACCTGCTGCGCGCCGAGAAGCGCGCCATCCCGCTGACCCCGGTGCGCTCGCGACGGGTCATGCCGCTCGCGCACGGAGCGCCGGCCGCATGACCGTGGGCATCCATACCGACGGCGCCTGCCTGGGCAATCCCGGCCCCGGCGGCTGGGCGGCGCTGCTGCGCTACGGCGAGAAGGAGCGCGAGGTGGTGGGCGGCGAGCCGCTGACCACCAACAACCGCATGGAGCTGATGGCCGCGATCGCCGCGCTGGAAACGCTCAGCCGCCCATGCGAGGTGGTGCTGCACACCGACTCCCAGTACGTGCGCCAGGGCATCACCCTGTGGATGCCGAACTGGGTCCGGCGCGGCTGGAAGACCTCCGGTGGCGACCCGGTCAAGAACCGCGACCTGTGGGAGCGCCTGCACGAGGCCTGCCGCCGCCACAGCATCGACTGGCGCTGGGTGAAGGGACATTCCGGCGACCCCGACAACGAACGCGTCGACGTGCTGGCGCGCGACGAGGCGATTCGCCAGCGCGCCGCCGGCCAGCTGGCGCCGCTGCGCGAACCCGTGCGTCGCCCCGGCTGAGTTCGACCGCCTGCAACTTCCTTTCGTACATCCAGTCCAGATCCCGAGCCTGCCTGCACATGCGCCACATCATCCTCGACACCGAAACCACCGGCCTGGAATGGAAGAAGGGCAACCGGGTGGTGGAAATCGGCTGCGTCGAGCTGATCGAACGGCGCCCGACCGGCCGCACGTTCCACAAGTACCTCAATCCCGACCGCGAGTTCGAGATGGGCGCGCAGGAGGTGACGGGACTGACCCTGGAGTTCCTGGCCGACAAGCCGCGCTTCGCCGAGATCGTCGACGAGTTCCTCGCCTTCGTCGATGGCGCGGAACTGGTGATCCATAACGCCGCCTTCGACATGGGCTTCCTGGAATACGAACTGTCGCGCCTGGGCGCGGACTACCGGCCGCTGCGCGAACGGGTCACCGTGCTCGATTCGCTGGAGCTGGCGCGGCAGCGTTACCCGGGCCAGCGCAACTCGCTCGACGCGCTGTGCCGGCGCCTGGGCGTGGACAACTCGCACCGCCAGCTGCACGGCGCGCTGCTCGACGCCCAGCTGCTGGCCGAAGCCTGGCTGGCGCTCACCTCGGGCCAGGGCGAGATCGGCTTCGCCGCCGCCGAACCGGCCGCCGGCGCCCGTTCCGCCCGCTTCGCGCTGCCGGCGTCGGCCACCGGGCCGCGGCCCTTGATCAAAGTGTCCGCGCAGGAACTCGCGCTGCACGAAGCGCGGGTCGAGGCGATCCGGCGCAAGGCCGGCAGCAGCGTGTGGGACCTGGCGGAGGCGGTCGAACCCGAGGCGATCGCCGCGGTCGGCTGACGTCGGTCGGCCGGCGCATCCCCGGGCGGAACGCGTCCATCACGGACGCGGCACGTCGACCGCGGACGCACTCGGCGCCCGCGCCGCTCAGTGGCTGCGCACCAGCACCACGGTAACGTTGTCCGAACCGCCGCCGTCGAGCGCGGCCGCGACCAGGCCGTCCACGCATTCCTGCGCGCTGCACTCGGTGTGGCCGAGCACGCGCGAGATGGCGCGGTCGTCCACCTCTTCGGTCAGCCCGTCGCTGCACAGCAGCAGCTGCGAGCCGGGGGCGAGTTCGCCGGACAGGGTTTCGACGTTGAGCGCCTGCGGATCGGTGACCCCCAGCGCCTGGGTGACCACATTGCGATGCGGGTGGCTGCGCGCCTGGTCGATGCTGATCGCGCCCTGGGCGATGAGCTCCTGCACGTAGCTGTGGTCGTGCGAGAGCTGGGCCAGCTTGCCCTCGCGCCACAGGTAGGCGCGGCTGTCGCCTACCCAGGCCACTTCGAAGCGGCGCCCGGTGACGCGGGCGGCGACCACGGTGGTGCCCATCGGCAGGGCGTCGCTGCGCTGGCGCGAGGCGCGGATGATCTCCTCGTCGGCGATGCGGATCGCCTGCTGCAGCGGCGTGCCCTGGCGGGTTTCGCGGACGATCGTCTCGCGCGCCAGCGCGCTGGCGACCTCGCCGTACTCGTGGCCACCCATGCCGTCGGCCACCAGCCACAGCCCCAGCTCGCTGTCGCCGTAGTAGGTGTCCTCGTTCAGTTCCCGCCGCAGGCCGACGTGGGTGAGGTGTCCGAATTCAATCATGCGTTGCGCGTCGGCGGGGCGGACTGGCGGGGGATTGTGCTTGGGAACGGCGAAAGCGGCAGTGGCAGGTCAGCCGTCTTCACATCGCTGGCGGGAACTGGCGGCCGGTACGCTAGCAAGCCGCGGGTGAACGTCCCATGGCGACTGCGCTCAACCCTGGCCGGGCCGCAACTGCAGCGTGTGGGTGGCCGGCCCCGGCAGGAACGGCGTTGGCCGGCCGCGGACCCAGTCGTCGTGCCCCGCGCCCCAGAACGGCGAGAGCGGATGGCCGCTCTGCCCGCCGGGCATGTGCATCAGCCCGGCCTCCTCGTGCCCGGGGGCGACCACCATGCGCTGCGAGGCGCCAAAGGCCGGCCCCTGCACCCGCGGCATCATCGCGTCGCCCGGCAGCGGCTCGGCGGGCATGCACAGCAGCCGCCGCCCCAGCGGCAGGGCGCCGGCCAGTGGATGGCAGATCGCGGCGGTATTGCGTTCGCCCCAGCTGCGTTCGTGCAGTGGACCCTGGCGGGCGAGTTCGTCGCGGACCTGCCGGGCGGCGTCCTCGAACAGCGCCTGCCAGGATTCGAACCGCCTGGGCAGCAGGTGCGGCGGCCGCTGCTGCACCAGTGGCCAGGCCACGCCCTCGAACTGGGGAAAGCCCGGTGCCTCGAATTCCTCGCCCATGGCGGCCTCGGCGGGCGCCAGCAGGCCGTCGAGCAGACGCTCGTGCACCGCCAGGCGCCAGGCGCGGACGATGCGGTAGCTGGCCGACTCGACGCTGGCGCGGCCTTCCCAGTGTTCCGCCGCACCGGCCAGCGCGTGCAGCGCCGGCTGCGCGTCGTCGTCCAGCGAGCGCAGCAGTTGCCACCAGCGGGCCATGAGCACGGCGCGGTCGTCGAGCTGGATGGCCAGCAGGTCGGCTTCGGTGAAGCGGTCGCGCGCCTGCAGTGCATCGCGGATCTGCGCGGCGCGGGCGCCGAGCGCGTAGCCGCCGTTGCCGACCCGGGCCAGGTCCTCGCCGCCCAGGGTGCGGGCATTGGCGGTCCACAGCCGGTCGAACGCGGGGGAGGCGGCGAGTGGCGAGGCGTCGGTGGCCAGGGACCACGGCGGGCAGGCCGTGGGGCCGCCGGACCCGGCGGCGGGTGCGAGCGGCTGGCTGTCCTCGCCGGTGATCGCCACCGGCGCCGGCGCCGCGGGATCGCAGACGGATGCGCGCGCCGGCAGCGGCCCCAGCAGGCGCCAGGCGATCCGCCCCCGGCGATCGCCGATCACCAGGTTCTGGGTCGGCACGCCGGCGCGGTCGGCCAGCGAGAGCGCCGTGTCCAGATCGGCCGCGCGCGCGAAGTCGGCCAGCGCCAGGTTCACCGAGCCGGGCAGGTGCGCGGTCCAGCGCAGGCTCAGCAGCCGGCCGTCGGGCAGGTCGTGCAGGACCGGTCCCCAGCGCGTCTCCCGTACTTCGAGCGTCACCGCTGCACCACCGGCGACTCCGATGCGCTCGCGCTGCACCCGCACCGCGGCGCAGGCGGTGGCGTCCTCGCGCAGCACAGTGCCGCCGTCGACACAGGGCGTTTCCAGCGCCCAGTCCAGGTAGTCGCCATAGCTGTTGGTATAGCCCCAGGCCACGTGCCCGTTGCTGCCGACGATCACCGCCGGCAGGCCGGGCAGGGTGACGCCCTGCACGTCGACGCGGCCGCCGGGCGCATCCGCGTCGGGCCAGCGCAGGCGCGCGCGGAACCACAGGTTGGGCGCGCGCAGGCCCAGGTGCATGTCGTCGGCCACGATCGCGCGGCCGTCGCCGGTCAGCGCGCCGGACACGGCGAAATTGTTGCTGCCCGGGCGCAGGTCGGTCGCGTGGTGCGCGGCGCGTGCCGGGCCATACGGACGGGGCGGACCCACTGTGGCGACCGCGTCCGCCGCGGCGGTGCCGGGCATCGCCAGAGCACGCAGGTCCACCTCGCTGGCCGGGGGCAGCACCGCGTCGCCGAAGGCGTCGCCGGCCAGCGGCGCATCCCAGCTGCTGCCCGGATGGGTGAGCAGGGCCAGGAGCGGCGCCGGCAGGTGCGGGCTGAGCTTCCACAGCGCAAGCTCATCGGCGTTCGACGCGTCCTGCAGGTCGAAGTACATGGCGTATCCCGCCAGGGCGGTGTCGGCGGGGCGCCAGGGCTGCGGCTGCTGGCGCAGCAACAGGTACGGCCAGGGGCGCGTACGCAGCGCAGCCACGCCGGCGTTGACGCCATCGGCATAGGCCTGGAGCTGCGGCATCCGGGTGCCGGCGATGGCGTCCAGGTCGGCCTCGACGCGCGCACGCATGCGGTGCACGCGATGGCGGCGGTCGAGATCGAGGGCGACCTCGCCGAACAGCTCCGCCAGTTCCCCCGCGGAGGTGCGCCGCAACAGGTCCATCTCGAAATAGCGCTCCTGCGCGTGCACGTAGCCGAGCGCGCGCAGGGCATCGGCTTCGCTGCGCGCGTCGATGGTGACCACGCCCAGTGCGTCGCGCTGCACGCTGACCGGCGCCGACAGTCCCGCCAGCGCCAGTTCGCCGTCGAGCGTCGGCAGGCTGCCGCGCAGCAGCCACCACGCCAGCCCGGCCAGCAGCAGTGCCAGCGCAAGCGCCAGCAGCCCGATCCGCGTCAGCCATCGCACCATCGTCGTCCGTCCCCCGCGCATGAGCCGCGACTCTAGCGGATCGGGTCGCGCTCGCGCCGCGCACCCGGGTAGGCGCGTGGCGGCGGGCGGGGTCTAATGGCGGGCGCCGTCGGGAGGAGTGGAGTGGGTTCGAAACTGCGGGGGATGCTGCTGGCCATCGTCGTGGCGGTGCTGGCCTGGTCGTTCTGGCGCGACGCCGGCTGGCTGCAGCTCTGCGCCGGGCTGGCGATCTTCCTGTTCGGCATGCAGTGCCTGGAGGAAGGCTTGCGCCAGCTGGCCGGGGGCCGCCTCGAGCAGCTGCTCGCGCGCAGCACCGGCACCCCGGCGCGGGGCCTGCTGTTCGGCATCGGCGGGACGGTGGTGCTGCAGTCGAGCACGCTGGTGTCGCTGCTCACCATCGCGTTCATCAGCTCCGGGCTGATCGGACTCGGCGGCGGGCTGGCGATCATCTTCGGCGCGAACCTGGGCGCGACCAGTGGCATCTGGCTGCTGGCGCTGGCCGGGCACGACTTCAGCCTGTCGCCCCTGGCGCTGCCGCTGCTGGTGTTCGGGGTGCTGGCCGGATTCACCGGCCCGCGCGGCCGCGCGGCCGGACGCGTGGTGCTGGGCATCGCGTTCGTGTTCCTGGGCATCGACCAGGTCAAGTCCGGCTTCGCCGCCTTTGGCGGACACCTCAACCTGGCCGCAATGCCGGTCGAGGGCGTCCGCGGGGTACTGCTGTTCGCCCTGGCCGGCTTGGCCGCCACGGTGGTGCTGCAGTCCAGCCACGCGACCCTGATGCTGATCCTGGCTGCGCTGGCGGCCGGCCAGCTCGAGCTGGGGCCGGCGCTGGCGCTGGCCATCGGCTCAAACGTGGGCAGCAGCGTGAGCACCGGCGTGGTCGGCGCGCTCGGCGGCAACCGCAGCGGCCAGCGCCTGGCGCTGGCGCACGTGCTGTTCAATGTGGCGACCGCGCTGCTGGCGCTGGCGCTGCTGTCGCCCCTGACCTGGCTGGTGCTCGCGGCCTCCGGCCTCGCCGGCT
Organism: Pseudomonadota bacterium; assembly: GCA_023395465.1. Taxonomy (GTDB): domain Bacteria; phylum Pseudomonadota; class Gammaproteobacteria; order Xanthomonadales; family Xanthomonadaceae; genus Luteimonas. Next base: position 4,205 of record JAEWZE010000050.1, on the reverse strand, counting down.
TCGGCGCCAATACGCTGCTGCAGCTGGCGCTGTTCCATACCCTGTTCAACGCGATCGGCGTGGCGCTGTTCTGGCCCTGGCAGGGGCGGCTGGCGCACTGGCTGCAGCGTTGGCTGCCCGAGCGCGCCGAACCGGTGCCGGTGGCCGCCAACAGGCCCGCCAGCGACGGCCCGCTCCGCGCCCGCCACCTCAGCGGCCAGGCGCTGGACTCGGCCGACGCCGCGGCCGCGGCGGTGGCGCTGGAACTTCGCCACCTCGGCGCGCTCAGCCTGGAGGTGATCTGCCGCGCGCTCGGCCTGCCGCTCGCCGGCCCGTCGTCGGTGCCGGACGACGCCCGGCTCTCGGAACGACCGCCGGACGACTGCCCCGATGCCGAGGCGCTGTACCGGCAGCGCGTCAAGGGCGTGTACGCCGACCTGCTCGCCTTCATGGGCCGCATCGAGGTGCCGATGGACGAGGAGCACCAGCGCTTCTGGACCCAGGGCCAGATGGCGGCGGCGCAGATGGTCGAGGCGGTGAAGGACGCCAAGCACCTGCAGAAGAACCTGCTGCCGCGCCTGCGCGGCGAGGACGCGCCGCTGCGCCAGGCCTACGTGGCGCTGCGCCGCCACCTGTTCGGACAGATGCGCGCCCTGTACGGCTCCGGCGACGACCCCACGAGGCGGGCGCGGACCGCGCGACGCGATGCGCTGGAGGCGCAGGCCGTCCGCTTCGAAACCGGCTTCCGTCACCGGATCCTGGCGATGGTGGGGCACGGCGAGCTGGACGGACTGCAGGCTGCCTCGCTGCTCAACGACCTGGGCTACGTCGAGCGCATCGACCGCAACCTGCGCGGGCTCGTGCTCGCCGAAGAGCCCGGCTCGCTGCGCGCGCTGCGGCGGCTGGCGCGCGCGGCCGGGGCCGCGAAGGGAGGACACGATGTCGCAGGGGAGGTGGCCGAGAATGGGAACTGATCTTGCTCTCATCCCTCATCGTGCGCAGCGCTTGGGCATACTGGCCGGCATTCCTTTCCCCCGGAGCCCCGCGCCATGAAAGGCCAGCCTGAAGTCGTCGATTACCTGAAGTTCCTGCTACGCGGGGAACTGGCCGCGCGCGACCAGTATTTCCTGCATTCGCGCCGCTACGAGGACCTGGGGCTGCACGCGCTCCACGCGCGGATCAACCACGAGATGGAAGAGGAAACCCAGCACGCCGACGCGCTGCTGCGCAGGATCCTGTTCCTGGAGGGCGAGCCGGACATGCGCCCGGATGCGTTCGAGCCCGGGCGCACGGTCGAGGAGATGCTGCGCAAGGATCTGGAACTCGAATACAAGGTGCGCGACCACCTGGCCAAGGGCATCGCGCTGTGCGAACAGCATGGCGACTACGTCAGCCGGCAGATGCTGGTGGCGCAGCTGCAGGACACCGAGGAAGACCACACGCGCTGGCTCGAGCAGCAGCTGCGCCTGATCGCGATGGTGGGCCTGCAGAACTACCAGCAGTCGCGCATGGGCGGCGACGCGCCGCATGCGTGAGCGACCGAGGGTCCGGCGGATCCGCTAGGGCCTGCGCGCGACCCGGTACACGGCGGTGGAGAGCGCCGACACGCCCTCGGCCTGGAACGAGGGTTCGCCGGCCAGGATGTCGCGGCGTTCCAGCAGCGCCACGGTCCAGTCCGGATCCAGGCGGGCGTGCACTTCGGCCTCCTCGACCGGGAACGGCGGTCCGGCCTTCTCCGCCTGCGGATACTCGAGCGTGACCAGCAGCCCGCGGCAGCCGCCGGGCAGGCGCCGCCAGGTCGTGGCGGCGTACACCGTGCGCAGCTCCGGCGGCAGCGCGATCAGCGCGGCGCGGTCGTAGACGCCCGCGCAGTCGGCCAGCAGTTCGCCGGGAATGGCGAAGGCATCGCCGGCGACCAGTTCCCAGGGGCCGGCCACGTAGTGGGTGCCGGCCGGGCTGCTGCGGGTTTCCGGCGTGAGCCCGCGCTCCTCGAAGAACTGCGCGATGGCCAGTTCCGACAGTTCTATGCCGAGCACCCGGTGGCCCTGTTCGGCCAGCCAGACCATGTCCAGCGACTTGCCGCACAGCGGCACGAACACCCGGCTGCCGTGCGCGAGTTCGAGCGATGGCCAGTGTCGGACCAGCAGCGGCAGGGGCTCGTCGCGGTGGAATCCGATGCGCCGGCTCCGCCAGCGCTCATGCCAGAAATCGGGTTGCATGGTGGCCTCCGTCGTGTGCCGCATCGACACGGGTGGCGACGCGACCGGTCGCGCCGCACCTGCCGCGCACGCCCATCATTCCACGAGCAGCCCGTCGACCTTCTGCCAGCCCCGCGGCAGCAGTCCACCGCGGCTGGCGCGCGCGCCCAGGTAGTCGCCGAGATCCTTGAACGACAGGCTCATCGAGCGCGCGCCGGATTTCACCGACAGGGTGCCGCCCGGCGGCACCACGGCCACCGCGACCACGCGCTCGGTGCCGCGCTTGGCCTTCGGGATCTCGATCAGCTTGTTGCCCTTGCCCTTGTCCAGCTCGGGCAGCTCGGCCACCGGGAACGCCAGCAGATGGCCGGCGCTGGTGGCCGCGACGATGCGGTCGGCCTCGACGCTGCCGACCGGCGCGGGCTGCAGCACCAGCGCGCCCTCCGACAGCGACAGCAGGGCCTTGCCGGCCTTGTTGCGTCCGGTCAGGTTCTCGAAGCGGGTGACGAAGCCATAGCCGTGCGAGGACGCCAGCACGAAGCGCTCGTCGTTGCCGGCGCTGGCCAGCGCCACGAACGAGGCGCCCGGGGCAGGCGAGAAGCGTCCGGTGAGCGGCTCGCCGTTCCCGCGCGCCGAGGGCAGCGAGTGCGCCAGGGTCGAGTAGCTGCGCCCGCTGCTGTCGAGGAAGGCCACCTGCTGGCTGGTGCGGCTCTTCACCGCCGCCAGCAGCGCATCGCCATCGCGGTAGGACAGCGCCGCGGCATCGACGTCGTGGCCCTTGGCCGCGCGCACCCAGCCTTTCTGGCTGACCACCACGGTCACCGGCTCGCTGGGCACCAGGTCGGTCTCGTCCAGCGCCTGCGCGGCGCCGCGCGCGACCAGCGGCGAGCGGCGCGCGTCGCCGTGCTTCTTCGCGTCGGCCAGCAGTTCGTCCTTGATCAGCTTCTTCAGCTTGCTCTTGCTGTCGAGCGTCGCCTGGATACCGGCGCGTTCCTTCGCCAGTTCGTCCTGCTCGCCGCGGATCTTCATCTCCTCCAGGCGCGCGAGCTGCCGCAACCGGGTTTCGAGGATGTAGTCGGCCTGGTCCTCGGACAACGCGAAGCGCGCGATCAGCGCCGGCTTCGGTTCGTCCTCGGTGCGGATGATGCGGATCACCTCGTCGAGGTTGAGGAAGGCGACCAGCAGGCCCTCGAGCAGGTGCAGGCGGCGCTCGACCTTGTCCAGCCGATGGTGGAGGCGGCGGGTGACGGTACTGGTGCGGAACGCCAGCCACTCGGTCAGCAGCATGCGCAGGTTCTTCACCTGCGGCCGGCCGTCCAGGCCGATCACGTTGATGTTGACCCGGTAGCTCTTCTCCAGGTCGGTGGTGGCGAACAGGTGGCCCATCAGCTGTTCGGCATCGACCCGGTTCGAACGCGGGATCAGCGCGATGCGCACCGGATTGGCGTGGTCGGACTCGTCGCGGATGTCCTCCAGCCAGGGCAGCTTCTTGGCCCGCATCTGCGCGGCGATCTGCTCGATCACCTTCGACGGCGAGACCTGGTAGGGCAGGGCAGTGACGATGATGTTGGCGCCTTCCCGCGCGAACGTGGCGCGGGCGCGCACGCTGCCGGTGCCGGTCTCGTAGATCGCGCGCAGGTCGGCGGCGGGGGTGATGATCTCGGCCGCGGTCGGATAGTCCGGACCACGCACGTGCTCGCACAGGTCGGCCACGCTCGCATCGGGGTCGTCGAGCAGGCGCACGCAGGCGCTGACGATCTCGCCCACGTTGTGCGGCGGGACGTCGGTGGCCATGCCCACCGCGATGCCGGTGGTGCCGTTGAGCAGCAGGTGCGGCAGGCGCGCGGGCAGCCAGCTGGGCTCCTCGAGCGTGCCGTCGAAGTTGGGCACCCAGTCGGCAGTGCCGTGGGCGAGTTCGCCCAGCAGCATCTCCGCGATCGGGGTGAGCCGCGATTCGGTGTAGCGCATCGCCGCGAACGACTTGGGATCGTCGGAGGAGCCGAAGTTGCCCTGGCCGTCCACCAGCGG
>JAEWZE010000256.1 GCA_023395465.1 Pseudomonadota bacterium | reverse complement strand
CGATCGTGCCGACCTTCATCCTGACCCCGCTCACCTACCTGGGTGGCGTGTTCTATTCGATCACCCTGCTGCCGGGCTGGGCGCAGGCGGCGACCCACGCCAACCCGATCTTCTACATGGTCAACGCGTTCCGCTACGGCCTGCTGGGCGACAGCGACGTGCCGCTGTGGATCGCCTACACGCTGATGCTGTTCTTCGTGGCCGCGCTCGGCGGCCTGTCGCTGTGGCTGCTCAAGCGCGGCGTGGGACTGCGCAGCTGATGCGCGTGCTGGTGCTCGGCGCCGGCGGCACCGGCGGCTACTTCGGCGGCCGCCTGGCGCAGGCCGGGGCCGACGTCAGCTTCCTCGTGCGTCCGGCGCGCGCAACGCAGCTCGAACGCTGCGGCCTGCGCCTCCGCAGCCCGCTGGGCGACGCCGACATCGCGGTGCGCGTGCTGACCGCCGACGCGCTGTCCGGGGACGTGGCGCAGGCGCCGTTCGACCTGGTGATGCTGTCGTGCAAGGCCTACGACCTCGACGGCGCGATCGAGGCCGTGGCCCCGGCGATGGGCGACGGCACGACGCTGCTGCCGATCCTCAACGGCCTGCTGCACTACGAGGCGCTGGATGCGCACTTCGGCCGCGACCGCGTGCTGGGCGGGCTGTGCTTCATCAGCGTGGTCAAGGAGGACGACGGCGTGGTCGCGCACCTGGGCCGGCCCGCCTCGATCACCTTCGGCGAGCGCGACGGCGGCTCCAGCGCTCGCGTGGAGGCGTTCGCCGGGCTGTGCGCGCGTGCCGGCATCGACCATCGGGCCAGCGCCCGGATCGCACAGGAACAGTGGATCAAGTTCAGTTTCCTCGCCGCGCTGGCGGCGGGCACCTGCCTGATGCGCGCCAGTATCGGCGACATCGTCGCCGCCGAGGGCGGTGCGGGATTCATGGCGGCCCTGCACGACGAGTGTCTGGCGGTCGCCGCGGCGGCAGGGCAGCCGGTGCCGGAGCAGGCGCGTGCCATCGCACGCGCCAGCCTGGTCGACAGCGGCTCCGACGTGAAGGCGTCGATGCTGCGCGACCTGGAGGCCGGTGCGCGCGTGGAGGCCGGGCATATCGTCGGGGACATGCTGCGCCGCGCGCAGTCGGCCGGTATCGCCGTGCCCTGCCTGCAGGCGGCCTGGGTGCATCTTCAGGCGTACGAACGACAGCGCCGCGCTTCCTGATCCCTTCCCGCGAGAGGCATACGGCCTTGCGATAGCGCTGCTGCGCGCGGCGCTGCTGCGACGCGCCGCCACAGTCGTGTACCCTCCGCGCTTTGCGTCGAAACGGAGAAGCGGATGCGCAAGGACACACTGGCCGCGTGTGCGGTTGCGATGGCGTTGGCGATGGTGGCGTGCGGCGATGCGCCGCAGGACAGCGCGGTAGCGCAGCCGGATGCGGCAACGGCCGCGGCCACCGAAGGGGACGCGACGAAGGCGGCGCCCGACGCCGCGCCACCGGCCGACGATGCGCCGGCCGATCCCGCCGCGTCCAGCGAGCACGTGCTCGATCGCGACGGCAATCCGGTGGCGCTGCTCGCATTCGACATCGAGCGCGTGCCGCCCAGCAGCGCCCCGCTGGGCGAGCTGCCGTTCTTCTCGTTGCCGGCAGGCTACGGGCCGCAGAACCGCCCGCACCTGCGCGCGTACGCGCGCTTCCCGTTCCGCATCGGCGACGGCCTGCACTGGGTCGAGGGCGCGAGCTGGAACGCGAAGATCACCGTCGACAGCGACCAGGGCCGCGACAAGGAATTCTCCGCGCGCGAGCTGCGCCGCAACCTCGAAGCGGTGCTGGCCGAAGCGGGCGCACAGACCGTGTTCGAAGGGCCGCTCCGGCGAAACATGTACTACGGCCAGCTGGAAGACGAGATCGGCGGCGGATTCATCGAGGGCGTCAACATGGACCAGGACGCGCCGACGAGCGTGCACGTCATCCGCCAGGCCGACCGCAACGTCTGGGTGCAGCTGTCCACCACCAGCCACCAGGCCGGCCTGGTCATCGTCGAGGAGCGGCCGTTCGTCGCCAGCGCGCGCTGGACCGGCGAGTTCCCGTATCTCTCCATGCCCGCGGGCTACGATCAGGGCAACCGGCCGAAAAAGCGCGACTTCGACATGTATCCGTTCTGGAACGGCAGCGACTTCGAGGAGGTCGAAGGCCGCACCTGGTCCGGCCAGGTGTCGGCGCGCGAGCAGACCCGCTCGATGCACGAAGTCAGGCGCAACCTCGCGGCGATGATGGAGGAGGCGGGCGGCACCCTGGTGTTCGAGGGACGCATTCCCAAGGAAGCCTCCGAACGGTACGACTTCGATCTGAAGAGTCCCTACAGCGACGGTACGGGCTTCAGCTGGCACGACTACGACTCGCAGGTGTATCGCGTCGATCTGCCGGCCGGCCGCCAGGTCTGGGTGCATGCCCGGCTCGAGTACAACGGCGCAGGCTGGGTGGTCGTCGAGCGCGAAGGCTTCGTGCAGACCTCGGCGCTGCTGCCGGCCGATGCGCTGAAACAGCAGCTCGATGCGGACGGCCGGGTCGCGATCCAGGTCAATTTCGCGGTCGACCGGGCCGAGATCCTGCCCGACTCGCAGCCGCAGATCGAACAGGTGCTGGCGCTGCTGCAGCAGGATCCCTCGTTGCGACTGTCGGTGGAAGGACATACCGACAACACCGGCGCCGCCGACCACAATCGCAGCCTGTCGCAGGCGCGCGCGGCCTCGGTGGTGGCCGCGCTGACCGCGCAGGGCATCGACGCCGCACGGCTGTCCGCAGCGGGCTTCGGCGCGGACCGGCCGGTCGCCGACAACGGCAGCGATGACGGCAAGGCCAGGAACCGCCGGGTCGAGCTGGTCAAGCGCGGCTGAACTGCCCGCAGGATCGTCCTCGCCGGACGCCGCGCACCGATGGCGCGACGTTGGCGGGG
>JAEWZE010000163.1 GCA_023395465.1 Pseudomonadota bacterium | reverse complement strand
AATCCCCAGTTCCCGGGCCACCTGGGCACAGCTGACACCCGGCTGGCTGGCCTGCTCAACCGCACCGCGCTTGAACTCCGCGCTGAACTTCCTTCGCTTCGACATGAACACTCCTCGGCCTCAATCGGCCTTATCGTAAGTGTCCGTGAAAACGGGGGTGAACCCAACTCATGCTGGCGGGACCTAGCCGCGGCCCGGCGGCTGCAAGAGGTATTCGAAAGTTTGGAATTGGTGCATCTAACTGTGGCAGTCGAGCCCCATGAGGCGCCCTGGCTAATCCAGCTCCAGGAAGAATCGCCTTGGCTCGAGCTGCAGCTTGGTGGCGGCTCGGGCGCGGTTCCTGGCCTGGCCTATGTGGCGCTGTTCGCCTTTGGTCAGCAGACTAAGGTCAGCATTTCCGCAACTCCGGGACAGGCAACACAAGCGCAGCTTAATGCAGCTTTTTCCATGAGATCATGGCCTCACACGCAGCCAGATCAGCTCGGGTCGATATTCTCCCAGGTCGACGCCTGTCGCTGGCACGTATTCGACGTCGGTCAAGGCAGCGCGAATGGATTCGTCGGGCATGGACCTGTAACCCTTTTCCACGATTTGGGTTGCGGCGCATACGCGAACGCCAAGACCGCGCCGTTCAACACAGTTGCGTGCCACAGTCGCGATGCTCCCATCGTGCTGTCTCACTGGGATACAGACCATTGGGCCGGCGCCCGACGCTTCGCGCCTCCGACAATTCCAGATGCCTTTCTCCGGCGAACCTGGATAGCGCCCTTCGATCCCACGATCGGCGTCACACATGTCGCCTTCGCTCTAGACATTCTCGCAGCGGGTGGTGACCTCAAGATTCTGCCTTCAGGGAGCGGTACCACCCCGTGGATGCACATCAGCCACGGCCGCCAGCTGAGACTTATCCAAGGCAGCGGCAACAGTCGTAACGACTCGGGCTTGGCGCTTGAGGTGAAGGACTCCCACGACCGCCGCTGGTTAGCGACCGGTGACGTCGACTATCAGCACCTAGGCGCGCACCTCAACGAACACTATGTGGCCATTGCAGTCCCTCACCACGGTTCCGCAACCAGTCCGGCGGCCAATCCACCCCAGCCGGAGCCAGGATATGCGCGCTTGGTCTATTCATTCGGTCACGACAACACGTACGGCCACCCAAAGCAGGCCTGTATAAATTCTCACGGGTCTAGGGGTTGGGGCCACGGAGCCTGGAATGGAACCTCATGCGGTCCTTCGGCTTCCGCGACTCATGTACGCTCCACAGGTTGCAACGCGCCTGGGGTTGGTCACTTAGGGGGAGTCATCATCGGGTGGAGTAGTGCACCTCCCTGCCAAACTGGCCCCGCGTGCGGCACCCGGTGCACCGCTTACGCGGTGCAGTCGTAGCGAGTCGTCTGACGTTCAGAGGAGGCATTTTGCGGCAGTCGCGCGCGACTCCTTTGAGCTCAAGCATGCGGCACGGCGATAAGGATCCGACAAGGCCGCTCGTACCGCCCAGGATCCGTCTCTGCTGCGCTCGTGGATGAGCACTCTGCCGGCGGCGACCAGCCTATGTCTGTCTCCGACCCGCTGAAGCCGTTTGAACCCCATGCGTTGGGTGATGAACCCATCCCCTCGCGCCCGCTGGCGGAGTACTGCAGCGAGTATGTGGAGGCCTATGAGCCCCAGCAGGATCCAGGCGCCGTAGACATGCACGTACCAGGCGACGGCGCGGCCGGTTTCGTCGGCGGGCGGGACGAACAGCGCCGGCACTTCAAGTGCGCCGAACAAGGTCCGGTCCGCGCCCATCCACACCCAGATGACATGCCCGCTGACCGGCACCGCCAGCACCAGCAGGTACAGCACACCATGGACCGCCGACCGGGCGCGACGGAGACCGGGCGGCTCTCCCGGGTCGGCCGCTGGCGTCGACATCACGAGTCGCAGGCACAGGCGCAGTATCGTCAGTCCCAGGATCATCACGCCGAGCCGGAAATGGTGCGGCAGCAGCGCCTCGGAAATCCGCGCAGCGCCATACTCCGCTGCGAAGCCGAGCACGAACTGCAGGACCAGCATCAGGGCGAGCAGCCAATGCAGCACGCGCAGGATGCAGGGATAGCGTCCCAAGGGCTGCGGTCTCATGGCGCACACTCGGGATAGCCCGGGATGTTCTGGCCCAGCACGATGTCCCGGTGCGCCAGCCATCCGTCCGCGGTCCGCACCGGCGCCACGATGCCGCTGCCACCGCGCCCTTTGTTCGCGTTGCGCGCGGCCGAGGCGGTCAGGTGCGGGTCGTCGCGGAACAGCACGTCGTCGATGTAGTACAGCGCGCAGCCGGGCTCGATGACATACAGGTGGATGTGCTGCGGCATCGTGCTGCGCGGATAGCTGCCGGGACGGATGGTCAGGAAGGTGTACCTCCCGTTCGTATCGCTCGCGGCCCAGGCGCGCAGTCGTCCATGCTGGCGAATGCCGTCATCGCCTTCGGCGTCTTCGCCGGGGTAGATGCCTTCGCGGTCGGTCTGGTGGGCGTACACGACCACGCCGCGGCGTGGCCTGCCTTGCGCGTCGGTCACGCGTCCGGTCAGGCGCAGGCGTTCGCCGGGTTCGTCCTCGGGCGCCAGGCGGACGAGGGCGGGAGGATCGGCGGGCAGCCCGGCCAGGGGCACGTCGCAGTCCTCGCAGGGCAACCCGACGACGGGCGTGGCGGCGCCACCCGGCGCTGAGCATGCGGCAAGCAGTGACGCGACGAGTACTCGCGCGACACGGGCAGCACGGGGGCGGCACAAGGGCTTGGCGGGGGGCATGCGCGGTCTCCGATGGGTCTCACAAAGGAAGAGCCGGCGTCGCCACGCTGCGTTAACCGCGTCCGGCGTGTTAACACTTCCGCTCGGACCGCCCTCTACTTCCAGGCCACCCCGGACCCCATGGGCCATGAAGGCCACGATCGATCCCGCTGAAATCGCCAAGCAGGTGCAGGACGCGCGGCGCGGATCGCAGGCGGCGTTCGCGTGGCTCTACCGCAGCTTCGCGCCGCTGGTGCATGCCATCCATCTGGGCGTGACGTCGCGCGCACGGGCGGAAGAACTGACTCAGGAAACCTTCGTCGTCGCGTTCGACCGATTGGCGCAATTGCGCGAGCCCGCCTCCTTCGGCCCGTGGATCGCGATGATCGCACGCCGGCACCGTTTGGTTTCCACGGTCGACGAGCGCGACCTTGCGGAGGCTGATGATCCTGCGTGGCCCGGCGCGGGCCCCGATGCGGCCGCCCAGGCCAGCGAAGCCTTGCGCGCGATCCGGTGCTTGCCCGAGGCCTACCGCGAAACTCTGATGCTGCGCCTGGTCGAAGGCCTGAGCGGTCCGGAGATCGCAAACCTAACCGGACTGACGCCGGAGTCGGTTCGCGTGAACCTCCATCGCGGCATGGCCCGGCTGCGCGATGCGCTAGGCATCGTCATCCAGCACGAGGAGAAGGGTGATGATCGAACGACCTGATCCGCTGTGGGATCCGCAGCAGCCCAGCGACGAGACACTGGCGCATCTCACGTCGTTGCTGCGCCGGTACCGGCATGTTCCGCCACCCGAGCGGGTGTGGTCGGCAGCGCCGCCGGCCGTTCCGCGCAGGCGCGGGCAGCGCGCCTTGCTGGCCGCCGCCATCGCGCTTGCGGCATGCATGGCCGGCGTCGCCGTCTGGGTGCCCTGGCGCCTGCAATGGGAGGAGCGCCGGCAATGGGCAGTCGATGCGGACACCGGTCCCGCATCGGCCGCGCTAGACGTGGGCAAGACGCTGACAACCCGCGCCGGAGAATCGGCCACAGTCCAGGTGGCACGCATCGGCCGCATGGAGGTCTTGCCGGGAACGCGGATCCGGCTGCTGGATACGCGCGGTGGCCATCATCGTCTAGAACTGCTGGAAGGGCGCGTGCGTGCGCGCATCTGGGCGCCCCCCGGATACTTCGCCATTGCGGCGGGTGCCAGTGAGACCGTCGACCTAGGCTGCGAATTCGAGATGAGCCGCAACCTGCGGGGCGAGGGGACGATCCATGTCACCAACGGCTGGATCATGCATCGCGTCAACGGGCAGGAGACGCTGGTGCCAGCGGGATCGGGCCTCGACTTCGATGCGATGCGCAGTGGCATTCCCCTCGCGACTACGTCGAGCGCCGCGTTTCGCGCGGCCGTTCGCCAACTTGATCTGGCGATGGCGGAAGGAGGGCGTCCGCCCGGCGGCGAGGAGGCAGTCGTCCGCGAGGCGACGCCAGCGGATAGCTTCGCTCTGCTCAGTCTGCTGACACGTTATCCAGCACTGGCCGACGGGCCGGTCTATTCGAAGCTGGCGGCGCTGCTCGACTTGCAGACGGACGCCCATCACCGCGAAGCGTGGTCACGTGGCAGCATGCATGCGATGAATCTATGGTGGGAGCGCATTCCGCGCCCTCCCAAGGCATGGTGGCTCAACTGGCGGGATGCATTCCCCTGGACGGAGTCTGCGAATCAGAAGGCCGCCGTATCGGTCACCGAACGGGAGACTCCATGACGGAGCACGCCATATCCATCGCATTCGAGATCGTCTGGGGATCTGTCGTACTTTCTTGGCTGTGGAGCGCGGGCAACGTGAAGTGCTCTAATCACCTACCCGAAGCGGGTACTAGCGGATAAGTTCCGTCCATGAATGGCCTCGGTCAGCGCGCCGAACTCGTCGTGTACCTCTCGGACAGTGGTGCCGTGGCCGCATCTACGGCCGTAATGCACTTGCAGGACAGGCGAGTTAAGGATGGTTATCGCTGAGGCGGAGGGCATAGTCGCTTCCGACCCGTAGCGGACGCTGGCCACACTAGGCTCATGATACTGCGATACTTCGAGAGCCATGATGAGTGCATTGTCTCCGAATCTTGAGCGCGCCCGAGGCGCCGCTCTTGCCGCCTTAGGCGACATCAAGCCGGCTGGTCCACCCCAGGGCGATGACGAGTCGCACGCGCTCATGATGGCGTCGCGAACCCATGGGGGGCGCGACCTGCCGCCTTACTACCTAGTCTACTTTTTGCTCGTTGATCTTCTCGGCTTCGCGAATCTGGGCCAATGGGAAAAGGTTGCGTGGACCGTGCCGATTCGATACTCGGGCCGGCTGTACTCGATAGAGCATCGAAAAATGGGGCTCGGGATATTTGCTCCAACGTACAAGAAGGATTTGCAGAAGATCGGACGAGCAATCGCTAGCGGTACACCGAGCGACGAAGCCGAGCAGCACGCCGCAGAGATCTGCAAACTCGTCAAGAAAGCGGTTGCGAAGGCAGAACCTTACTTTGAGTGGCTAGCCGAACAAGCGGCCGGCGGCAGCGAACTGAACGTCACCAATAACAGTGACTGGCTGTTCGAGCGATACGAATATCTTCGCGATGAGTACAAGCGACTCGAAGACGAGTTTGAACGGAAGAAGGACGAACGCAGTATCACGGAATATCTGGACGGTGGTGTCGTGTCTGTTTGGCCCGCCCACGCAATCCGGAGGCACGCCGAGTGGGCGGGTCAAGCGGCAATCGATGCTTTCTTTAGCTGGACAGAGCATGCTTTCATCCACATAGCCATTCTGAAAGGAATCTTGAAAACCGGTGATGAAGTCGCGGCACTAGCCGAGGGGGATTGGAAGGCTAAGTTCAAGGCCGCGCTTCCTATCGACGATGCAGCTATGAAGAGGCACTACGAGGTGCTTTTGGACTTGCGCGCTCAGATCCGCAACTACATGGCCCACGGCGCTTTCGGAAAACGCGGCGAAGCGTTCCGGTTTCACTCGGGCGCGGGTGCGGTGCCGGTGCTACTTATCCGGCGTCAGCAGCAGCGCTACGCATTGTCGGGAAACCCTAGATTCGGAGAGAAAACCGCTCTGAACGAGATCGATGATTTCATTCGCCACCTCTACACGACTGACGTCGCTATAGTTTTGGAACACGTACAAAGTGGCTTAGCAAGCATTCTCACGTACGCCGCAGACGGCACGTACAGCAGGGCGATGAACACCATGGATGACATGAAGGAGTTCATCGAGCATATGAGCCATCAAGTGGACAGATCGGCCAACATGGATTGGTAGTTTCGGCGGCGTTTCGGCGCTTGTGTCCCGCTGAAGAGTGCCCAAATTCAGCTGTCCACCGAGAGGGGACCTTTTCCTAGACGGGCTGCGGGAGTCTCTCGTATTTATGATGAAGTCGGCGATGTGAGTCGCAACTTAGTCCGCGACATGGTTGCGTCCGTTCTCCCACATTCGTTGTAAAACAGGAACGCGCTCGCGCCTGGCTTCTTCTCAAGTCGATACTTGAGCGGATCGTCCGTGGTTTGCCAAGAGAAATCATTGAGGTCGATGGCGACCGGAACCGTCCCCAGGGGTTGCCCCCCAAGGTTGAGTGTGAGCGCCGTTTCAATATAGAAGACGCCATCTCCGGAAATGGAAAGGGGAGTGGCGCTGCTGATCTCGATCGGCGAGACCGAGACTTCTCTCCTCTCGCCGCGAAGAATGGCGTAGAGAAGGTGGATGTCGGATATGTCTTCTTCTGTGAGTGAGAAGTCCTTGCCGACGACAAGATCGGAGTTCAATGTCTTGGCGATCTTGTGGAGGCGTCCGAGGACGAACGCATAGTAGAGGATGTCTCTCATGCTGGATGTCGAGCCTTGTCGGATCCTAAGCGGAACGCGGTTTCCGCTGAAAGCCAACTCCATGAAGATGGAGTCTTGCTTCATGACCTCGTAGGCCCAGTCGCCAAGCTCGGCCAGGGCGGCATGATCACAGATGGGAGCTGCAGCTAGGGCATCTTCCCTCAGGCCAATGGTGACCTGGGCGCTGCCGCGTTCGGATGTGCTCGTGTCCCCGCGTAGCTTGAAATCGAACAACCCCTCCATCTGCTCGTTGGAGATCGCAAATCCACCATGTCCGTTGTATAGGTGGGCAGGCAGAATGATTTCAGGAGCAAGCATCGAATAGTGGCTTCCAGGGTAGAGGTTCACCGTGCCCTTTCCGGGCGTAGCCGATCCGATGGAGACAGTTCCCTGCTTGAAGCCATTGGCGCCGATTGCTTCAAAAAGTTCGGAGCCGGTCATCCGGCAAGCGTCCACTTGGATCGTCGCAGGAATTCCGTATTGCACAGCATCTTTGAGTTTGGCAACGTTCTCCGGCTCTGGCGTCGGGGTCATTTGAAGACCGAATGTCGTAGGCTCAGATCTTGCAAAGATCTCGTAGCTCTCCGCACCGTCATCGATACCGACGCGGACAGATAAGCGGGAGTCGATCGACGACAGATAGCGAGATCGTTCCTGCGCAACTTCTGCAACACCGCCCATACGCTCCGCTGGCGGTTTCAGCACATCGTCGAGATAGGCGAGGAAGCCGTTCTTCTCATTAAGCGTCTGGCCGCCTGACAGCGTGATGCTTGTTTCGCCATTGCCGTCAAGGCGCTTCCAGTTCAAAGAAGCCCATGACTGGATGTGCAGCCAGTGGAAGGCGCCATCTGCATTCGCCCGGATAAGAAAGACCGGGATGCGGTTCGCAGCATACTTGCGTAGGTTCGATTTCGAGACCTTTGCCGTGGGCGCCCCGTTCTTTTGCCGGGCAGTTCCCTTTACCTGGACCAGAAAGCGCTGTCCTTTAAACCTTTCCCTGTCTGGTTCAACAAATAGGTCATATCCGACGTCGATGCGATCCCGGCCAACAGTCCAAGACCAGGACAAGAACAGGGATTCGACCTCGTTCTCAGCCAGCACGCCAGTTCTCTGGTTCTCGGTAAAGTTCATCGGCTGCATCCGGTGGTCTGGGTCGTGAGATCAGGATAGGCGGCTGCGTCTCAGGCTTTGCGACGATGTTCTGAGCCTATTGATCTTGGCGGCCAAGCTCTGGCCGAGTGCTACTGCCCCGACGGCCACCGTGAGGAGGATTTGTAGGTATGCGATCTTCGGAGAATGAGGGGATAGTAGTGGACGAAGTCCAGCTAAAGGTCAATCGCCCTTGGTCACTGGGGCTTGTAGACGGCTTCAAGGCTCTGAGCCAGGTCGAGAGGGCGTATGTCGTTGGGATGGCGCTCTGTGCGGTGGCCGTCTTCGTGCTCTTGGCAGGCATTGAGCGCCCTGTGGTTCTGTCGATCTTCCTGCTCGCTGGCCTGCTGCTTTGTGGGTCGCTGGCCCGCGAAGCCTATGTGTTCATTGTGAGGCACCTGGAGGCGACGCTATCCAAGTGGCTCATGGCGCCGGCCGCAGTGATGGTGAGCGCATACAGCCTTGGCAGCGCTGCCAACATCGTGAACATGGCGACAGGCCAGGATCCGGGACTATTTCCGCGTGCTACCGCCTTCATGGCGCCCGTTGCGGCCATTCCTGCTCTCGCGCTCCTCGTCAGTGCGTTGGCCGGGGTTGCGCTGCTACTGATGTTCTTCGCGTGGGGAACGCAACTTTCATCGAAGGACAGGAAACGCTCAGCCAAGGCATGGATCTGGTTGGGGAGGATCGGTGGTGCGCTTGCCACCCTGTCCTTGATCTCTCCTCTGGCAGTGGAGAAGTCCAGCTTTGGTCGATTTGTCGAGACAGCTGCTGGCTGGATGGGTCAGGGGCTGGACATGCATGTCGACCGGATATGCGCCACTGGCGAATGGGATCGAGTTTTGCGCATAAATGACGAGCTCGTCCTTGTGGCGCATAGGACAGATAATGGACTCGTGTTCCGGCGTGAAGAATGCGCGCTGCAATCGGAATGACTTTGCCTGGAGGCCGAAAACGCCGATGCCGCTTCGCGGCTCGGCTTTATTCAGGCGTTCGCCAACGTCTGCTTCTGGCCGAGAGCGGGTTCACCCCCGTTTTCACGGACACTTACGAGAAGGTCGATCAAGGCCATGAGGAGTGTTCATGTCGAAGCGAAGGAAGTTCAGTGTGGAGTTCAAGCGTGGTGCGGTTGAGCAGGCCAGCCAGCCGGGTGTCAGCTGTGCCCAGGTGGCCCGGGAAGTGGGGATTCGGGACACCCTGCTGACCCGCTGGAAGCGAGAGGCGCAGAGCCAGGGCCAGGTGGCCTTCGGCGGCACCGGAACGCCGCGGGACGAGGAACTGGCGCGCCTCAAGCGCGAACTGGCCAGGGTCAAGAAGGAACGGGATTTTTTACGCGAAGCGGCGACGTTCTTTGCCAAGGGATCGTCCTGAGGTATCAGGCGATCGAACGTTGCCGCGATGAGTTCCCGGTTCGGCTGATGTGCCGCTGCCTGCGGGTCTCGGCCAGTGGTTACTACGACTG
>JAEWZE010000107.1 GCA_023395465.1 Pseudomonadota bacterium | reverse complement strand
GCGACCTGCAGCTTGCCGGTGCTGGAGAGACGGCCGACCAGCAGTTCGCTGGAGCAGGAGTCGGAGAAGACGTATGCGCCCTTGAGCGCGACGTTGGGGCCACGGTAGACGATGCCGCCGGTGACCGCGCAGCGGCCCTGCTCGCGGCCGGCGTACTCGAACACCGGGCCGGTGGTGCCGGTCCGGGCGGGGCAATCGCTGGCGCCGGTGGAGGGGTAGTCATGGCTGCCCTGGCAGTCCGGGAAGCCGAGGTCGCGCGCGGCGCCGTCGCGCCAGACGCTGACTTCCTCGCGGTCCTTGCCGACATCGCCGACCCAGACCGCGCCGTCGGTGTCGACGCTGAACCGCCAGGGGTTGCGCAGGCCATGCAGCCAGATCTCGCCGCATTCGCCGCGCCTGCCGGCGACCGGATTGTCGGCGGGGATGGCATACGCGGCGCGACCCTTCAAGCCGCAGGCGTTCTTCGCACCGGCGGCGCCGTCGCGCACGTCGATGCGCAGGATCTTGCCGAGCAGGTTGTCGGTGGCCGCTGCGTGGGCATGGTCGCGGGGTTCGCCGGTGCCGGCGCCGACGCTCCAGTACAGCATGCCGTCGGGGCCGAAGGCGATGTGGCCGCCGTTGTGGTTCGCGACCAGGCCTTCGACGCGCATCACCAGCTCGTCCTTGCCGTCGAAGCGGTTGGCGGACGGATCGCGGGCCTGCAGTCGACGCAGCACCAGGCCGTGGCGTTCGCCCTGTGCCGCGCCGCTGTAGGCGATGTAGAGCCGCCCGTTGTCGCGGAAAGCGGGATCGAAGGCCAGGCCCAGCAGGCCCTGCTCCACGTCGGCGGTGGCGACGTCGCGACTGTAATAGGGTTCGGGCAGGAGCTTGCCGTCGCGGTCGAGCACGCGGATGCGGCCCTGGCGCTCGATGACGAACATGCGGCCGCTGCCGTCGCGCGGGCTGGCGATGGCGGTCGGGGACACGATGCCTTCGTGGATCACCTGCTCGACGCGGACGCCTGGCGCCCTGGCGGTGCTCTGCGTGGTGGCCGCGACCGTGGTCCATGCGGTCGGCGGACGCGCGTCTTCGGACGATGCCGATTCCACGCAGGCGGGCAGCAGCGCGGTCAGGGCGAAGAAGGGCAGCAATCTGGTGGTTCGCATGGCGCCTCCCTTGGCAGCATGGCGGTGTGGACCGCGGGGATCAGGGGTGATGGCGACCCGATGGTGGGTTTGGGATGTGGGCCTGGGCGGGCAAAGGCGCCGTGGGGACGCGTGGAGGCCGGGAGGCCCCCACCCCGGCCCTCCCGCGCGCGGGAGGGAGAATGGCGGGAAAGACTTCGGACGGCACGGTGCCAGCTACTCGTCCTCGTCGGCGGAGGTGAGCCAGATGCGGTCAGCAAGCGCCGCGGTGTCGCCGTCGCGGGCGCGGCCGAAGACCGGACGCGATTCGCGGGCCACGAAACCGGCGTCGCGCCAGGCAGCGGTGGCGGCCGCGCCGCCCAGTTCCACCGACACCGAGGCATGGCCGGCGGCGCGGGCGGCGCGCAGCAGGGCGACGAGCTGCGCCTGCGACGGGCCATCCTCGCCCTGCACCGTCCAGGCATCGACGACATGCAGGCCGTGCTCGCGCGCCTCGCAGGCGAACCAGGCCACGAGGTCGCCGCCGCCGTCGCGCACCTGCAGGTGGCGCAGCTGGACCAGCGGGCATTCGTCGAGCCGCCAGCGGCGGAAGGCCACGTCACGGATGGCCACGGGCCCCTGCCCCGCCGATGCGGTCGACCACGGCGTCTCGCCGCTCGCATCGGCGCGATCGTGCCACTGCGCCTGCAGTCCGCCGCTCGCCGACCACAGGCGCGCGCGGTCGGCCAGGTCGAGCAGCCAGCCCATGGGCGCGGCCAGCGGTGCCGGCAGGCGCCTGCGCACGTAGCCGGCATGCCGCAGCACGCGCGCATGTCGCGCCAGCGCGCCCAGCGATGCGTAACCCACGCGCTTGAACACCGCGGCGGCCTTGGGATTGGGGAAGCCGTAGAGCAGGTCGAAGCGGCGCAGGCCAGCCTCCATCAGCGCCATCTGCAGCATCAGGGCCGGCCCGAGCGAACGGTGTTCGCTCGCCACCGCCAGGTCGACCAGCACGCCTGCCAGCACGCGACGCCCATCCATCCACATCGGCCGCGGACCGGCACTGGCCACGCCCACCCAGTCGCCGCTCTCCTCGTGGCGCAGCAACAGGGTGAGCGGCGCGCCGAACGGGCAATGCCGATAGAACCAGTCGTACTTGCGCGCCATGCGCGCATCCTGGCCGAGGTTGCCGCTCCACAGCGACAGGATCAGCCCGCGATCGCGCTCGACGTCGGCTTCATGGACGGTGTAGGCGGGCGGCTGCGCCATGGATCAGCGCCGGTGCGGTTCGGGGACCGGCTCGACCAGCACCGGCGCGCGGTGCAGGTAGGCGGTGGTGCGGCGCTTGGCGCGGATGTCGTCGTAGATCGCCTGCGCCTGCGCGTCGGACACGCCCAGCGCGCCGGCCAGTTCTCCGGCGGGACGGTCATGGTTGAGCGCCCACAGCGCGAGGTCCATCTGCGCGTACGGCAGCGCGAAGTAGAACTCGTCCTGGCCCTGCGCCAGCGAATAGGTGTCGGTGGTCGGCGTGGCCGAGGTCACGCGCTCGGGGACGCCAAGATGGCGGGCCATGGCGTAGACCTGGCTCTTGTACAGATGCGCGATCGGCTTGACGTCGGCGGCGCCGTCGCCGTTCTTGACGAAGAACCCCTGGTCGTACTCGAGACGGTTGGGCGTGCCGGTCACGGCGTAGTTGAGCCGGTCGGCGTGGAAATATTCGAGCGTCTTGCGGATGCGCTGCTTGAAGTTGGTGGCCGCGACGATGGTCAGGTAGGCCTCCAGCGGCAGGTCCTGCTCGTGGCGCGCGCCAGACGGATCCTCGGCGACGATGCGGAAGCGGTTGATCAGCCCCTGCGCGCCGCCGGCAATGACGATCTTGAACTTCCAGCCCTCGCCATAGCCCGGCAGCACGGTGCGCACGGCATTGTCGCGCGCCTCGTAGCAGCCGATCGCGGCCAGCGCCGGGGCGATGTCATGGGTGTGCACGCGCACGCCCAGGTGCCCGGCCAGGATGTTGGCGCGCACCGCGCTGTCGTCGCTGGAATCGCGCTCGGGCAGGATCAGGCAGAACACGCGCTCCGGACCCAGCGCGCGCACCGCGAGCGCGGCGCAGGTGGTGCTGTCGATGCCGCCGGAGATCGCGACCACCAGACCACGCCGGTGCAGGTCGCGCGCGACGATCTCGCGCAGGCGCGCGGCGATGCGGTCGGCTTCGGCGGCGTAGTCGAGCTCAAGCACGGACGGATCGAGCGCAGTCATTGGATCTCCTCTTGCAGGGCGGCGCGGCGGATCTTGCCCGACGCAGTCTTGGGCAGGTCCGGCACGAAGGCGACGGTCCTGGGAATCTTGTAGGCGGCCAGGCGCTGGCGGCAGTGCGCCTTGACCATCATCTCGGTCGGCGCGGCGCCCTCGCGCACGACGAAGGCGGCCACCACCTGGCCGAGCAGCGGATCGTCCACCCCGGCGATCGCCACTTCGCGCACGCCTGGCAGTTCGGCGATCACTTCCTCGATGTCCTGCGGATGCACGCGGTGCGCGCCGGTCTTGATCATGTCGCTGCGGCGCCCCGCCAGCCACAGGAAGCCGTCGCCATCGAGATGGCCGAGGTCGCCGGTACGCAGCCAGCCGTCGACGACCGTCGCGGCGGTGGCGTCGGGCGCGTTCCAGTAGCCGGTCATGACGTTGGCGCCGCGCGCCCAGACTTCGCCATGTTCGCCCGGCGCGGCCCGTGTGCCGTCGTCGCGCCGCACCTGGATCTCGACGCCGGCGATCGGTGTGCCGGCCGAGCCGAGCTTGTCGTCGAGATGGTCGGGCCGCAGGCAGCTCAGGCGCGCGCTCGCCTCGGTCTGCCCGTACATCACGAACAATGCCGCCTGCGGCAGGGCCTCGCGCAGGCGCCGCGTGAGCGCGGGCGCCATCGCACCGCCAGCCTGGGTGAGGTAGCGCAGGCAGGACAGGTCGTGGCGCTCGAGCTGCCCGCGATCGAGCAGCAGGGCGAAGGTCGAGGGCACGCCCGAGAAGCCGGTGGCGCGTTCGCGCGCCAGCGCCTCGGTGATCAGGTGCGGGAACACCACGTTTTCTTCCAGCACCACGCGTGCGCCCACCGCCAGGTGGGTGTGCAGCACCGAGGCGCCGTAGGCGTAGTAGAACGGCAGCGCGCTGACCGTGCTGTCTTCGGCGGTGAGCTGCAGATAGTCGAGGATCGAGGCGGTGTTGGCGGCGAGGTTGCGATGGCTCAGGGCCACGCCCTTGGGCGCGCCGGTGGTGCCGGAGGTGTAGAGGATCGCGGCGAGCGCGTCGATCTGCGGCAGCGCAGGCAACGGTGCGTCCGGCTCGTCGGCAAAGGCGCCCGTCGCCTCGCCCGCGGGATCCAGCGCCAGGCCCGGGACGCCCGCGGCGGCGGCGGCGTGCTGCGCATCGGCGTGCGTGGGCGCATGCACCAGCACGCGCGCGCCGCAGTGCCGCAGCCACGGTACGAAATCGCGTTCGCGCGCCTGCGCGTTCAGGGGCACCGCCACCGCGCCGGCGCGCCAGCTGCCGTACCAGGCGATGGCCGCCTCCAGGCAATTGGGCAGGATCAGCGCGACGCGGTCGCCCGCCACGACGCCTTCGGCGCGCAGCCTGCGCGCGAAGCCATCCACGGCCTCGCGCAGGGTCCGGTAGTCCAGCTGCCGGCCCCGCTGCTGCAGCGCCACGCGCCCGGGCATCGCAGCGGCGGTGTGTTCCAGCCGCGCGAGCAACGTGTCCATCGCCAGGCCCGTTTACGCCGCGAGGCGGCCGTCGAGGTAGCGGTCGATGGCCGACAGGCTGTCGAAGTGGGCCGGGGTCATGTCCTCGGGCGGCACGTTGATCGACCAAGTCTCCTCGATGAAGCCGATCAGCTCCAGGATGCCGGTCGAATCCACGATGCCCTGCTGGATCAGCGACGTATCATCGGCGAACGCGGAGTCGTCGTCGGTGAACAGGAAGTTGCCCAGGATGAACTGCTTGATCTGCTGCCGCCGGCTCATGTCGATCCGAATCCCCAGTCCAGGTGAACGAATATGCTTCTGGCCCCGCGCGCTTCCCGCCTTCGCCGTGCAGCCGTCGTGCGTTTTGGACGGTCCGTTGCCTGCATGTGCATGGCAATCGCACTGTCCGCCTGTGGTCTAGAACGGGATCCGGAGAGTGGTGAGGACATCGTGTCCACGCCGCGCGTCCACACCGACGGCGCGATCGAGACCATCCAGACCGAACACGGTGCGCTGGGCGTGCGCGTGCTCGCCGATGGCCTGGTACGTCCGTGGTCGCTGGCCTTCCTGCCCGACGGCGCGATGCTGGTGACCGAGCGGCCCGGACGGCTGCGGCGCATCGATGCCGATGGCACGGTGTCCGCGCCGCTCGAAGGCGTGCCGGCGGTGTTCCTGCAGGGCCAGAGCGGACTGCTCGATGTCGCGCCCTCGCCGACATTTGCCGAGGACCGGCTGGTGTATATCGCCTACGGCGAGGCGAACTGGCGCGGCAACAAGGCCGGCACCGCCGTGGCGCGTGGCCGCCTGGGCGAGCGCGGACTGGACGACGTGGAGGTGGTGTTCCGGCAGGAACCCAAGCTCTCCAGCGGCAGCCACCTGGGCGCGCGCATGGTGTTCGACGACGCCGGCATGCTGTTCGTCGGCACCGGCGACAACCGCGATGCCGGCAAGGCGCAGCTGCTCGACCACCTGCAGGGCAAGCTGGTGCGCCTGCATCCGGACGGCCGCGTGCCGGCGGACAATCCCTTCGTCGGCCGCGATGGCGCACGCGCCGAGATCTGGAGCTATGGCCACCGCAACATCCAGGGCATGGCCCTGCATCCGGAAACGCGCGAACCGTGGCTGCATGAGCACGGGCCGATGGGCGGCGACGAGATCAACCTGCCGCGCGCCGGGCGCAACTATGGCTGGCCGCTGGCGACGCACGGCCTGGACTATTCGGGCCAGCCGGTGCCGGGCGCAGTCGGTGCGAGCGCGGAGGGCATGGAGGCGCCGCTGCACTTCTGGCCGAAGTCGCCGGCGGTCAGCGGCATGGCCTTCTACGACGGCGACGCGTTCCCCGGATGGCGCGGCAACCTGCTGCTCGGTGCGCTGGCGGGCCAGGCGCTGATCCGGCTCGAGCTCGACGGCGCGCGCGTCGTGCACGAGGAGCGCCTGCTGCAGGGCCGCGACCGTATCCGCGACGTGCGCGTCGGCCCGGACGGGCTGGTGTACCTGCTCACCGACAGCACCGACGGCAGGATCCTGCGTCTGGAACCGGTGGCGACGCCGTAGCGGCTGCGCGAACGCGTTGCGCTACGCCGCGAGCGGGCGGTCGCGCAGCAGCAGCAGGGTCGAGAGCAGGCCGACGAAGGCCTGGTTGTCGGCGAAGCCGATCACCCGGCCCGCCTGCGCCTTGGCGAACAGCCGCGCCACCGCGTCCGCGTCGAACACGCCACTGGCGCGCAGGTTCTCCGGCGAGAACGCCTCGGCCACGTAGTCCAGCGGCTTGCCGTCGACGAAGAAGCTGGCGCTGTCCGGCGCCCGGTAGGGCTGCTTGGTGCGCTGGGCGATGTCGCGCGGCAGCAGGTCGGCCAAGGCCAGCCGCAGGATGTGCTTCTCGGTCAGGCCGCGGATCTTCCACGATGGCGGCAGGCGATTGGCGAACTCGATGAGGGTGTGGTCGAGATAGGGATAGCGGCCCTCGATCGACGCGGCCATCGCCACCCGGTCGCCCTGCGCGGCCAGCAGGTAGCCGGCCAGCAGGGTCTTGGCCTCGGCGTACTGGTCGCGCGCAAGCGGCGCCCAGTCGAGGACGTCGGCGGGCAGGCGCGATTCGGCGAAGGACAGCGCATCCCATCGCGCGGCCTCGGCGCGCAGCGCGGGCGACAGGAAGGCGAAGGCGCGCTGCGACGTCGTCCAGCGCGGCACGTGCGCGAACACCGCGCGGTCGATGTGTTCACGCCCCTGGCCGAAGAACGAGGCGGCGAACGCGGGATTGGCCGCCGGCGAATTCTCCAGGTAGCCGTACAGCCGCGACAGCAGCTTCGGCCGCAGTTTCGAATCGGGCTGTCGCGCCCAGAAGCGCCGCACCTTGGCTTCCTTGAACAGGTCGTAGCCGGCGAACACCTCGTCCGCGCCCTCGCCGGTCAGCACCACGGTATAGCCATGCGCGCGCACCGAATCGGCCAGCAGCATCATCGGCACCGCGGCGGTGCGCAGCACCGGGGTCTCGGTATGCGCGACCAGGCGCGGGAAGGCGGCGCCGATGTCGCGCGGGGAGATGCGCAGCGTGGAATGGTCGGTACCCAGGTGCCGCACCATCGCCATCTGGTGCTCGCTTTCGTCGAACTCGGCCTGGTCGAAGGCCACCGAGAAGGTGCGCACCGGGGTGTCCGTGAAGCCGCGGATCAGGGCGACGATGCCCGAGGAATCCAGGCCGCCGCTGAGATAGGCGCCGACCGGAACGTCGGCGCGCAGCTGCAGGCGCACAGCGTCGATCAGGCGCTCGCGCAGCTCGCCGGCCGCATGGTCGATGCTGCCGAAACGCGACGCGCGCATGTCCGCGGCGTCGGGGAAGGTCCAGTCCCAGTACCGGGTCAGCGTGTGCCGGCCATCGGACTCGATCGCCAGCAGGTGGCCTGGCGGCAGGCTGCTGACGCCGTCGTAGGCGCTGTCCGGATCCAGCGGCGCCCAGTAGCTGAAGGTCTGCAGCAGGCCCGGCAGCGACAGCCGCGCACGTTCAGGCACGGCGGCGAACAGCGCCTTGGGTTCGGAACCGAACCAGAGCGTGCCGCGCGCCTGCGTCCAGTACAGCGGACGGATGCCGGCACGGTCGCGCGCCAGTACCAGGCGCCGCCTTGCGCTGTCCCACAGCGCGATCGCGAACTGGCCGTTGAGGTGCTCGACGAAACGGTCGCCGTAGCGATCGTACAGATGCACGATCACTTCGGTATCCGAATGCGTGTAGAACACGTGTCCGCGCGCCTCGAGCTCGGCGCGCAGTTCGACGAAGTTGAAGATCTCGCCGTTGAACACCGTCCACACCGTGCGCGACGGGTTGTGGATCGGCTGGTCGCCCGTGCTCAGGTCGATGATCGACAGGCGCGCATGCGCCAGGCCCACGCCGGGTTCGACGTGGAAGCCGTAGCCGTCCGGGCCGCGGTGCGCGAGCGCGTGGATCATCCGCTCCAGCAGCGCGCGCGAGCCGGCCGCATCGGTCGGCTGGCCGAGGTATCCCGCAAGTCCGCACATGCCTCAGTTCCCCCTGCCTGCGACCGCGGCGTGCGCCGGCCGCGCGCTCATTGCGGGTTGCGCCACCAGCACACCAGCCACGTCTCGCCCTGGTGCTGCATCCAGTCCTTCTGCAGGCCTTCGATGCCTTCCAGGTGCGGCGCGACGCGGACCAGCGCCGGCGCGAAGAACGTGGCCAGGCAGGCGCGGCCGAGGTGGCTCATGCGCTCCAGCGTGGCCGGGATGTCCTTGACGTAATACAGCACCTCGCAGGCCACCACCAGGTCGAAGCGGCCACGCTGGTCGCCCCAGGGCTGCTGGTGGATGTCGGCCGCCGCGAACTCCGCGCCCGGCACCCGCTTGCGCGCGCGCTCGATCGCGGTCGGACTGACGTCGATGCCGTGCACCTGGCCTGCCAGCCGCTGCAGCGCGAGCGTCTGGTGGCCTTCCCCGCAGCCGACTTCCAGCAGCGAGCCAACCCGCCCGAAATGGCGCTCGATCAGCTTGTTGGTGGCCGCGAAGCGCGCCTGTTCCAGCCCCGATTCCATGTTCCAGGGATCGCCGACCTTGTAGGCCAGGTCCAGCCGCTCGTAGTTGTCGGCGCCGCCGACCCCGCGCATCGCGTACTTCATCCAGGCCCGGCGGGCGGCTTTGCGCAGCTTGGCGTGGAGACGCGTCATCGGGCATACCGCAGGTTGTGGGGCGTGGAGGAACCGGACGGGCAGCGACGCGTCCCCGCGGCGGCGGCGATGGTCGCCTCGTCGCCCGTCGGCCGCGCGCGCGAGGCGCGGAGCGGATGCAGCGGCGAACTGTACCAGTCGATCACTTCGTTGCATTCCAGCCGCACCCAGGACGGGCCGTACAGCCACTGGGTGCCGCCGAGCTCGCGGGAGACCGGCTCGCCCAGCATCGCGAGCACTTCGGCGGCCGGCATGCCCTGGCGCAGGGAGATGGCCGTGCGCGATGTCGTTTGCCGTTTACTTACCGCGACACCAGCACCTTGGAACCCCGGCAATCCGGCGTCGGTGCGCGACATCCACCACACCACCAGGATCGCCAGCAACACGATGCCCCACACGACGACCCTCGACGGCCTGCGCGCTCCCGGCTCCGGCAAGGGCGCCTCCTCCCAGCGCGGCGGTTCGACCGCTGCCGGCCTGGGCCGCGCCTGCGACACCGGCGCCGCGCCGGGGAGGCGGCCGTAATGGCGATGGAACTCGAGCGCGGACGCATAGCGCAGGTTGAGGGACTTCAGTGCGTCCCCGTCCGATGCGCCACCCCGATCCGGATGCAGGTCGGCCACGCGCCGCCGGTACGCCATGCGCAGCTCATCGACCGTGCAGTCCGGCTCGATGCCGAGCTCGTTGTACAGGACGATGAAATCGGTGGGATCGGACACAGCTGTTTTCGGCGCGCGAATGGTTCCAGACAGCGTACGCGAAACGGTGCGCCGCCCGGCCAGCCGCGCGCGCGCGCGGCCATGGCAGCACGCGCGACGAGCCCCTGTGCTTCGCGGAGGCCACGTGCCGCCGGCGGGGAGGCCGTGTGGGTTTCCGCATCGCCGGCCGTTTCCGCTTTCGCCAATGGGAGGAGGCACGTGCGCCATGCCTTGGGCGGCCAGCGCGCTGCCGGCACCGCGGCCCGCGACGTGCAACGCCATGTCCGATGACCACGCCAAGTCCGGCCAGGGGCCACGCCCGGCGCGCAGGCAGCGCCTGGCCAATGGCACGCACCGCCTGGGCCTGCTGCCCCTGCTGCAGGGCGTCCGGCGCCTGCTCCGCCGCGACCTGCGCGTGCTGGCCTACCACCGCGTGCGCGAACTCGGCGACGGTTTCGCCTTCGACCCGGACCTGGTCAGCGCCACCCCGGAGGATTTCCGGGCGCAGATGCGGCACGTGGCGCAGCGCTTCCATCCGGTGTCCTGCCGCGAGGTCGTCGCCGCGCTCGACGGCGGCCCGGCGCTGCCGCGCGATCCCGTGCTGGTCACCTTCGACGACGGCTATGACGACAACCATGCGATCGCGTTCCCGATCCTGCGCGAGTTCGGCGTGCCGGCCACCTTCTTCGTCGCCACCGGACACATCGACAATGGCCTGCCCTATGGCTACGACTGGCTGGCGCACCTGGTGGTGACCGCGCGGACCGGGCGCCTGCAGCTGCCCACGCTGGACATCGACGTTCCGCTGCCTTCCGGCCTCGAGGCCAGGCGCGAGCTCAGCGGACTGGTGCTGTATCGCCTGAAGTACCTGGACGACGCGGGCCAGCAGGCGCTGATCGCGGAATTCGAACGCGCCTGCGACAGGCCGCGGTCGCAGGGCCACGTGGACTGCCGGCCGATGACCTGGGACCAGCTGCGCGAGATGCGCGACGCGGGCATGGACATCGGTGCCCACGGCGTGCACCACCGCATGCTCGCCAAGCTGCCGGACGAGGCGTTGCTGGACGAGGTCACGCAATGCCAGCGACGCCTGACCGAGGAGATGGGCGCACCGGCGATCTCGGTGTCCTATCCCGTCGGCGGCCCCGATGCCTACGATGCGCGCGTGATCGATGCGGTGCGCGCGCACGGTTTCCGCATCGGTTTCAGCTATGTCAGCGGCACCAACCCCCTGCCGGCGGCCGACCGCTACCGTCTCCTGCGCACGCCGGTGGAAACCAGCGTCGACCGCGCCTGGTTCGAGGGCATGCTCGCGGTGCCGGAGATGTTCGCGCACCGATCCACGCTCCGGACATATTCGTGATGATGCTGTTCCTGCTGACCTGGCTGGGCCTGGTACTGATCCGGCCCCAGGAGTATCCGGCCCTGCTCGACATGGGCATCCCGATCCTGCCGATCGCGATGCTCGGCGCCCTCGGCACCTGGTTCATCAGCAGCAGCCGGCGGCCCCTGGCCCAGCCGACCTACCTGCTGTTCGCGGTGTTCATCGTGGTGGCGATGCTGACCATGGTCGTGAACGGCTGGGCGGGCGGCGCGGTGACGCGCCTGCTCGAGCTGCTACCGTCGCTGCTGGCCCTGATCCTGATCGCCCAGGCCAGCCATTCGCCGAAGAACATGCGCCGGCTGATGTGGGTGATCTCGATCTGCGCGGCAGTGCTGACGATCCACGGCATCGGGCAGGTCAAGCTCGGCCAGGGCTGGACCGGCATGCCGACCGTGCAGGACGGCCGCATCCAGTACGTGGGCATCTTCAGCGATCCCAACGACCTCGCGATGCTGTTCATCATCGCGATCCCGATGACCCTGCTAATGGCCGGCCGCGGCGGCATGCTGGGCCTGCGCCGGCTGTTCTGGATGGCGGTGGCGGTCACCCTGCTTTATGGCGTCTACCTGACCGACTCGCGCGGATCGTTCCTGGCGGTCATGGCGATGGCCGGCATCTGGCTGTGGCTGCGCCGGGGCCTGCTCGTGGCCGGCACCGTGGGCGCGGCCGGCATGGCGGTGCTGATGGCCCTGCCCACGCGCATGCAGGAACTCGACGCCGGCGAGTCGTCGGCGTACGGGCGCATCGAGACCTGGTACGACGGCATCCAGATGTTCCTGGCCAACCCGGTGTTCGGCGTGGGCGTGGGCAACTTCACCGAGCACACCTTCCTGACCGCGCACAACTCGTTCGTGCTGGTGCTCGCCGAAACCGGGATCGTCGGCTACACGGTGTGGCTGGCGATGGTGGGCTACTGCGTGCTGATGCCGGTGATGGTGCTGCGGCTGCCCGCGAAGATGGAGGATCCGCAGCACCAGGTGCTGTGGACCGAGGAACGGCGGATGGCGATGACCCTGCTGATCGCGATGGTCGGCTTCTTCGCCTGCGCCTTCTTCCTGAGCCGCAGCTACGTGATCCTGCTCTACATCCTGCTCGGCCTGGTCACCGGCTGGTACGGCGGCGCGCAGGAGCGCTGGGGGGGCCTGCCCGCCTTCAGCGTGCAGCGCGACTGGTTCAAGTGGTGCGTGCTCGCGGTCGGCAGCGCGATCGTGCTGTGGATCGTGGTCAAGGTCCTGTTCGTGATGGCGGGCGCATGAACACCCGCGGCCAGGTCATCCGCAACACGCTGTTCTCCTCGGTGGGCATCTACACCGAGTACTTCCTCGGCATGCTGACCTCGATCGTCATCGCCCGGCACCTGGGGCCGGCGGATTTCGGCGCCTACAGCCTGGTGATCTGGCTGGTCGCCACCGGCGTGGTGATCACCAACTCCGGCGTGGCCAGCGCGGTGATCAAGTTCGTCGCCGAACTGCGCGGCGCCGGGCGCGAGTCGCAGATCCGCTCGCTGCTGGCCTGGGCATGGCGCGTGCAGGGCGGCTTCCTGGCTGTGGTGCTGCTGGGCGGCACGGCGCTGTTCCTGCTGCAGGGCCAGCGGCTGATGCCGGGCTTCGACCATGGCCTGCTGTTGTTGATCCTGCTGGTCACCACCGCGCTGCGCGCCTCGTACATGCTCAACGTGGGCATCGCCAAGGGTTACGAGAACTTCCGCGCCACCGCCGCGATCGCGGTGATCGTGGCGCCGCTGAACCTGCTGCTGATCCTGCTGGTGTGGTGGCTGGACGGACCGATGGAGTGGTTCCTGGGCACGTTCACCGTGTCGAGCTTCGTGTTCTGGTGGATCTCGCGCCGCCAGGTCGCGCCGCTCCTGCCGCCGGCCGCCGCGCGTGAGCCGCTCGACGCGGACACGCGGCGGCGCCTGCGCAGCTACACGGCGCTGGTGGCGGTCAGCGTGGCGGTCAGCTTCATCACCGCCAGCGAGGTCGAGGTGCTGTTCCTGACCCTGTTCGATACGTCGGCCTCGGCAGGGCAGTTCAAGGTCGCCTTCCAGCTCTCCAGCGGCGCACTGCTGCTGGTGCCGGGCGTGTTCGGGGCGCTGCTGCTGCCGATGATGGCCAATGCCCTGGCCCAGGGCCGGGAGGTGGTGAGCCGGCGCCTGTCGATGTCGACCACCTATCTCAGCGCACTGGCCGCGCCGCTGGTGGCATTCGGCGTGGTGTTCGCCCACGAGATCATCGGCCTGCTGTACGGCGAGGCGTTCGCGCCGGCGGCGTTCGCGTTCGCCGGCTGCCTCGCGGCCGGTTCCATCGCGACGCTGTCGCAGGCCGCATCGGGCTACCTGCTGGGCGCCGACCGGCAGCGCGCGCTGATGATCATCGTGGTGGCGTGCTCGCTGGTGAAGCTGGCGCTGGATATCGTGCTGGTGCAGCGCTACGGGCTGACCGGTGCGGTGGTCGCCTATGGCGCGACCAGCGTCCTGAGCGGCGTGCTGGTGACCGGACTGGCGCTGCGCTACAGCGGCGCGCGCCTGGAATGGGGCCGGATCGGCCGGGTGCTGGCCGCGGCCGCGCTTGCCGCCGCAGCGGCATGGGCGGTGAAGGGCCACCTGCCGGTCGTGCCGACGCTGGCGCTGGGCGGCGCAACGCTGGCGGTGCTCTACGCGGTCTGCACCCTGCTGCTCGGGTTCTGGAGCGTGGCCGACCTGCGCCACTTCCAGCAGCTGCACGCGCAGCTCACCGGCGGGCGCCCGGCGTTCCTGGGCCGCGTGCTGGGCTGGGCGACGCGACGCGCGGAAGCTTCGGCATGAGCCTGTACGAACGCACGTTCCGCCACGTCCTGTACCCGTCCTACGAGGCGCTGCGCGGGCGCGGCATGCTGCGCCACCTGGCAGGGTACGAGGCCAACCAGTGGCGTTCGCCGGACGAGATCGCGGCGATCCAGTGGAGCAAGCTGCAGGCGCTGGTCGCGCATTGCTGGCACGAGGTGCCGTTCTACCGCAGCCGCTGGGAGGCGATCGGCTTCGAGCCGGGCGATCTGCGGTCGATGGACGACTACGCGCGCCTGCCGGTGCTGACCAAGGACGACATCCGCGCGCACGGCGAGGACCTCAAGGCGCGTTCGCTGCGCGATGGCCTGCTGTACAAGGCCACCGGCGGCTCCACCGGCGAGCCGCTGCGCTTCGGCTACACCCGCGAGAGCAACGACCGCCGCGCCGCGGTGATGTGGCGCGGCTACGCCTGGACCGGCGCCAGGATGGGGCGGCGTGCGCTGTTCCTTTGGGGCGGCGCGGTCGGCGAGCCGGGCCGCGCCGCGCAGATGAAGGAGCGGCTGTACCACGCCGCCTACCACCGGCGCATGCTCAACAGCTTCCTGATGCGCGACGACAACATGGCGTCCTATGCCGACGCCATCGCCGCCTACCGGCCCGAAGTGATCGTGGCCTATGTCGACCCCATTGTGCGTCTATCAAGATGGCTGCTCGCGCAGGGCCGCAGCATCCCCGGGGTGGTGTCGGTGCTGGGCGCCGCCGAGGCGCTGCACGACTTCGAGCGGCCGATCATCGAAGCGGCGTTCCCGGGGGCGAAGGCCTACAACACCTACGGCTGCCGCGAGTTCATGCTGATCGCCTGCGAAGCGGAGGATCGCGAGGGGCTGCTGGTCAACGCCGACCACCTCGTGGTCGAGCTGACGGGCGCGACACAGGCCGGAGACGGCAACGAGACCGGGGAACTCGCCATTACCGACCTGCACAACCTGGGCATGCCCTTCATCCGCTACGTCAACGGCGACGTCGCCAGCCGCCGGTCCGCCTGGCATGCGCACGGGCGGCGCGGCCTGCCGCGGCTGAGCCGGATCGACGGCCGCCGGCTCGACGCCATCCGCACCCCGGACGGACGCGTGCTGCCGGGCGAGTTCTTCCCGCACATGCTCAAGGACGTCGCCGGCGTGCGCCGCTTCCAGGTGGTGCAGGACAGCCTCGAGCGCTTCACCCTCAAGGTCGTGCCCGGACCGGAGTTCGGTGCGGGACAGGAAGCCTACGTGCGGCGCGAGCTGGCCAAGGTCCTCGGCAGCGACGCCAGCCTCGACCTGCAGCGCGTCGACGACATCCCGCTGACGGCGAGCGGCAAGCTGCGCGTGACTGTATCGAGGCTGCCGTGAGGATCAGCCATGTGGTCGAAAACCTGAACCGTGGTGGCCTGGAACGCGTGGTGATCGACCTGGCCAGGGCGCAGTCCGCCGCCGGCCACGATTGCCAGGTCATATGCCTGTTCGAGGCCGGATCGCTGGCGCCCGAGCTGGCCGCACACGGCATCCGCGTGGTGGCCTGCGGCAAGCGCGATGGCGCCGACCTGCGCGCCGTGCTGCGCCTGCGCCGGGCGCTGGCCGCGCATCGCACCGAAGTGCTGCACAGCCACAACGGCCTGCCGCACTACTACGCCATCGTCGCCTCGCTGGGACTGGGCCTGCACCGGGTCGTGAACACGCGCCACGGCATGGGCGACGCCAGCCCGGCCAGCCGGCGCGAATGGCTGTTCCGCCAGTCGATGCGCCGCACCGACGTGGCGGTGGCCGTCTCCGAGGCGGCCGGCCGCCGCCTGGCCGATGCCGGCCTGGTGCCCACGCACCGGCTGCGGGTGCTGCCCAACGGCATCCATCCCGAACCGTTCCGCGAGCGCGACCCCCAGCTGCGCGCGCAGCTTGCCTGCAGCCTCGGGCTGTCGCCGGACACGCAGCTGGTCGGCTTCGTCGGGCGGCTGAACTGGGCCAAGGACCTGCCGACGATGATCGCGGCGTTCGCCCGGGTCTGCGCCCGGCGCGACGATGCGGCCCTGGTGATCGCCGGCGAAGGCGGCGAGCGCGGCGCCATCGAAGCCGCCATCGCCGCGGCCGGCCTCGGCGGACGCGCGTTCCTGCTCGGCGACCGCAGCGACGTGCCGCAGCTGTTGCCGGCGTTCTCGATCTTCGCGATGTCGTCGATTTCGGAGGGCTACTCGATCGCCCTGCTCGAAGCCTGCGCGAGCGCCCTGCCGATCGTGGCCACCGACGTCGGCGGCAACGCCGAGATCGTCGAGGATGGCGTCAATGGTCTTGTGGTGCCGCCGAGCTCGCCGGACGCATTCGCGACCGCGCTCGAGCGCCTGCTCGCCGATCCTGTGCGCGCCGCGCAGATGGGCCGCGCCGGCCGCGACTGGCTGCTGTCGAACGCCACCTTCGAGGTGATGTCCTCGCGCTACCTCGAGGCCTACGCGGGTGCGCGGGCATGAAGATCCTGGCGCTGACCAACCTGTTCCCGACCGCCTGGGACCCGCTGCGCGCCAGCTTCAACCGGCAGCAGTTCGACCGGCTGGGGGCGTTCCACGACCTTGAGGTGATGGTCGCGGTCGATTTCCGCGAACGACGCCGCGGGCCGCGCGGCGAGGCGCCCGTGCTCGAGCACGCACGCACGTCGGACTTCACCTTCTGGTATCCGCCACGCATCGGCCGCAGCCTGCACGGGCTGGCCTGGTATGCCTCGCTGATGGCGCAGCGCGGGGCGCAGCTGCGGCGCCAGCGCTACGACCTGCTGCTGGCGAGCTGGGGCTATCCCGATGCGGTCGGTACCGCGCGCCTGGCGCGCAAGCTCGGCCTGCCGTACGTGGTCAAGGTGCACGGCAGCGACCTCAACGTGCAGGCCAACCAGCCGCTGCACCGGCCGCAGATCGCCTCGGCGCTGCGCGGCGCGCGCGCGGTGATCGCCGTCAGCGACGCGCTTGCCGGCAAGGCCCGCGAACTGGGGGTGGATCCGGGTCGCGTCCACCTGCTCTACAACGGCGTGGACAGCGCACGCTTCCTGCCCGGCGACCGGGCCGCGGCGCGCCGGGCGCTCGCGTTGCCGGCGGACGCACCGCTGGTGCTCTACGTCGGCAACCTCAAGCCAGCCAAGGGTTGCGTCGACCTGCTCGAAGCCTTCCCCGCGGTGCTCGCGCACCACCCGCGGGCGCGGCTCGCGTTCGTCGGCAGCGGTGCGGCCGGCGCGCCGCTGGAGCGCCGCGCGCAGCAGCTGGGGATCTCCGGCCAGGTGCTGCTCGCCGGCGCGCGTGCGCACGAACAGCTGCCCATCTGGATGCAGGCGGCCGACGTGCTCAGCCTGCCCAGCCACAACGAGGGCGTGCCCAACGTGGTGCTGGAGGCCATGGCCTGCGGCCTGCCGGTGGTGGCGACCCGGGTCGGCGGTATTCCCGAAGTCCTGCCCGGGCACGCCGGTATCCTGGTGCCTGCGCACGACCATCAGGCGCTGGGCCGCGCCCTGGCCGACGCGCTGCAGCGCGACTGGTCGCGCGATCGCATCCTCGAACACGCCGCCCGCTTCCGCTGGGACGACAATGTCCGCCAGCTCGACCGCATCCTGCGCGATGCCGCCACGCCTCCTTCCCGCCAGTGAACCGCTCCGTGCAACCTCGATCCCGCAAGACGCGCCTGCTCAGCCTCCTGCCCGCGCGCGTGGTGACCACGCGTGCGCGCAGCTCCCGCAAGACCCTGCACCTGACGTTCGACGACGGCCCGCATCCGGAATTCACCCCGGCCGTGCTCGACCTGCTCAAGGCGCACGGCGCGACCGCCACCTTCTTCCTGATCGGCAACCGGATCGACGGACACCCCGAGCTCGTGCGCCGGATCGTGGCCGAGGGCCATGCCCTGGGCAACCACTCCTGGAGCCATCCGCTGATGGGGAACCTGCCGCTGCCGGCGCAGATCGAGGAGATCGCGCGCACCGATGCGGCGCTGTCGCCCTACAGCGGCCGCGGCACGCATCCGTTCCGTCCGCCCTGCGGCGCGCTGCCGGCGAACCTGCTGTTGCACTTCGCCCGCACCGGCCGCACCGTCGCGCTCTGGTCCTATGACAGCCACGACTACGAACCGCTGCCGGCGCCGACCCTGCTGGCGCACATCCACGCCAACCCGCCGCGCCCGGGCGACACCGTGCTGATGCACGACGACAACGCGACCACCGTGGACCTGCTCGGGACGCTGCTGCCGCAGTGGCGCGCCAACGGCCTCGAACTGCGCGCCATGCCGCGAGGCCGTGGATGAAGGCCCTCTACCACCACCGCACCCAGGGCCGCCGCGTCGAAGGCGTGCACATCCGCGGCGTGGCCAACGCACTGCGCGAACTCGGATGCGAAGTGCGCGTGCTGTCGTTTCCCGGCGCCGACCCCGAGGTCGAACCGGGGACCGGACACGCCGGCACGACCACGGCCGCGACCAAGGCCCCGCCTCCGGCAGACGGGAAGGGCCGCCTGGCAACGCTCGTCAGCCGTCTGCCGGGCGTGCTGTTCGAGTTCGCCGAGCTCGGATACAACCTGGTCACCTGGTGGCGCATCCGCACCGAGATCCGGCGCAATCGCCCCGACTTCATCTACGAGCGCTACTCGCTGTTCCTGTTCATGACGATCTGGATCGCGCGCCGCGAGGGCATCCCGATCATCCTGGAGATCAACGATTCGGCCGTGGTGCAGCGCCTGCGCCCGCTGTGGCTGAAGTCGCTGGCGCGGCGCATCGAGGGCTGGTGCATGACCCGGGCGACCGGGATCGTGTTCATCTCCACCTACTTCAAGGACCTGCTTTCCGCGCATTACGGGCAGCTGCCGCCCTCGGTGGTGTCGCCCAACGCGGTCGACGCACGTTTCGATCCCGACCTGCACGACCGCGACGCCCTGCGCCGCCGCCACGGCCTGGAGGGCCGCGTGGTTTGCGGCCACATGGGCGTGTTCGCGCGCTGGCATGGCGTGCCAGGCTTCGTCGAGGCGATCATCGACCGCCTGCAGGAGGCGCCCGAGCTGACCCTGCTGGTGATCGGCGACGGCGCCGATCTCCCGGCCGTACGCCGCGAAGTGGAAGCGCGCGGCCTCGGCGACCGCATCCGCCTGCCCGGCCGCGTGCCGCACCACCAGATCCCCGAGTGGGTCGCGTGCATGGACTACGCCTTCCTTCCCGATTCCAACGAGTACGGTTCGCCGATGAAGCTGTTCGAACTGATGGCGATGGGCGTGGCGGTGGTCGCGCCGGACTACGATCCGGTGGCCGAGGTGATCGAGACCGGCACCACCGGCTGGCTGTTCCCGCGCAAGGACGTGGGCGCCTGCGTCGACCGCGTGATCGCGCTGTGCGACCGTGCCGACGAACGCCAGCGCGTGGGCGCCGCCGCCCGCGCCTACATCGAGCGCGAACGGCGCTGGCGCAACAACGCCAGCGAGCTGCTGTCGCTGGTGCCGGGAGCGGCGCGATGATCGGCGCGGACACGCTCGCCTGGAGCGTCGCGACGGTCGCCCTCGTCGCCCTCGTCGCCCTCGCCATCCTCGCCGTACCGGCGCTGGTCGTGGCCCGCTTCATCCGCGCGCGCAACATGCAGATCTGGCTGCCCGCCTGGCTGCGCCGCAGCCCGCGTGCGGCCCATGCCGGGCCGACCCACGTCATGTTCTGCTTCGTCGACCACTACGAGCCGATGCACGGCCGCCCCGACCTCGAGACCCAGCGCGCGCGCGTGGACCGCTGGTGCCGCGACTACCGCGCGCTCGCCGACCGCCACCGCGACGCCGACGGGCGCAAGCCGCAGCACGGCTTCTTCTACCCCGAGGAGGAATACCTCGAGGAGCATCTGGCCAAGCTCGAAGCGCTGTGCCGCGACGGCTACGGCGAGCTCGAGGTGCACCTGCACCACGACAACGACACCGAAGCCAACTTCCGCGAATCGATCACCCGCTTCAAGCAGCTGCTGCACGAGCGCCACGGCGCCCTGCCCCGGCATCCGGACACCGGCGAGGTCATGTTCGGCTTCATCCACGGCAACTGGTGCCTGGACAATTCGCGTCCGGACGGGCGCTGGTGCGGCCTGGACAACGAACTGATCCTGCTGCGCGAACTGGGCTGCTACGCCGACTTCACCATGCCCTCGGCGCCCAGCGACACCCAGACCAGCACGATCAATTCGATCTACTACGCCACCGACGACCCGCTGCGCCCCAAGTCGCACGACCGCGGCGTGCCGGTGCGCGCAGGCGGCACGCCAAGCGGCGACCTGCTGCTGGTGCAGGGCCCGGTCGGCCTGAACTGGCGCGACCGCCGCCACGGCTTCGTGCCGCGGGTGGAGAACGCCGACATCCGCGCCAACTACCCGCCCACGCCCGGCCGCGTCGACGGCTGGGTCGAGACCGGCATCCACGTCGAGGGCCGCCCGGAATGGATCTTCATCAAGATCCACACCCACGGCGCGCCCGAGAAGGAAGCCGACGTGGTGCTCGGGCCGGCGGTGGACGCGATGTTCAGCCACCTCGAGCAGCGCTACAACGACGGCGAGCGCTACGTGCTGCACTACGTGAATTCGCGCGAGGTCTTCAACATCGTCAAGGCCGCCGAGGCCGGCCACGGCGGCGACCCGAACGACTGGCGCGACTTCATCCTCCCGCCGCCTCCCAACCGCGCCGCGGCTGCGGAGCCGCCCGCGCCATGATCCGGTGCAGCGAAGGCGTGCGCCTGCGGGTCGCGGTCGGAGCGCCGCGGCCGTGAACGTCGCCAGCCTG
The DNA here is from genome assembly GCA_023395465.1 of Pseudomonadota bacterium. Taxonomy (GTDB): domain Bacteria; phylum Pseudomonadota; class Gammaproteobacteria; order Xanthomonadales; family Xanthomonadaceae; genus Luteimonas. Next base: position 24,110 of record JAEWZE010000107.1, on the reverse strand, counting down.
ATGTACCACGACGTGGTGGCGCACGGCGCCGACGACGCCAGCGGCTTCCCCGGTCCTTCAGCGGCCTCGTACAAGCTGCCGTGGAGCGAATACGAGGGCCAGCTGGCGCGCCTGGCCGCGAGCGGGCTGCGCTTTCCGCGCGTGGATGCCGCCGACGCCTTCGCGCCCGGATCCTGCCTGCTGACCTTCGATGACGGCGGCGCCAGCGCCGTGCCGGCCGCGCGCATCCTCGATGCCCTCGGCATGCGCGGCCATTTCCTGGTCACCGGCGCGCGGATCGGCACGCCCGGGTTCTGCAGCGAGGCCGAACTGCGCGCGCTGCATGCGGCCGGCCACGTCATCGGCAGCCATTCGCAGACCCATCCGGCCGACATCTCGCGCTTGCCCGCCGATGCGCTGGCGGCCGAATGGCGCGACAGCATCGAACGCCTGGCCAACGTGCTGGGCGCGCCCGTGGACGTCGCCTCGATCCCGGGCGGCTTCTATTCAGAGGCGGTGGCCACGTCCGCCTTCGCCAGCGGTATCCGTTACCTGTTCACGTCGGAACCCACCACCGCGGTGCTCCGCCGCGGGCAGGCCCTGCTGATCGGACGTTATGCGCTGCAACGCGGCATGGGTCCGGACGCGGCGGCGGCATTCGCACAGGGCACCGGCGTCGCGCGACAGCGGCAATGGCTGCTGTGGAACCTCAAGAAGCCGGCCAAGCGCTGGGCCGGCCCGGCGTACCGGTGGCTCAGGCGGCGCAGCTTCGGCGGCAGCTGAGCCACGACTGCAGACAGGACCCACCCGATGGAACCCGTTGTCACCATCATCATCACGCCCCGCGACCGCTACTCCGGCCTGGACGAATGCGTGGAAGCGGTCTACCGCCACACGCCGCAGCCGTTCCGGCTGTGGATCATGGACCTCGACTATCCGGCATCGGTGATCGCGCCGGTGCGCGAGCGGCTGCGGGGAAGGCCGGAAGTGCGCTTCTTCGACCTCGGCCTGCGCACTCCGATGGACGCGCTGCGCGAAGTCCAGCCGCTGGTCGACACCCCGGCCGTGGTGCTGCTGGACAACGACTCGCGCGTCACCGAAGGCTGGCTGGCACCGCTGCTCGGCGCGCTGGGCGACGGCCATGCCGTGGTCTCGCCGCTGATCCTGGAGCGCGAAGGCGTCGATCGCGGCGCGCCGCTGCGCAACCACCTCTACACCGGTGAACTGCGCGTGGTGGACGTGGGCAACACCTCCTACATTTTCGAACGCAAGCACTTCCGCCGCGCCGAGATCGCGGATATCCCGCAGCGCAGGAGCGAGACGGGCACCTTCGAACTGCACTGCGTGCTGTTCGACGGCGACGTGTTCAGGCGCATCGAGCTGCCGTCGATGGTGATCCGCGAACACCTGGACATCTCGCTGCAGGTGGCGGCGATGGGCCGCACGATGGTGGTCGAGCCGCGGTCGGTGATCCACTTCGACAACCTCGGCACGCGCATGGCGCTGTCGGACATGCGCTTCTTCTTCTACCGCTGGGGACGCAAGCTGACCGCGCCCTCGTCGCGCCTGTTCGAGCGGCGCTGGGGCTACAACTTCTATTCCGAGCAGGCGATGTACAACTGGGTCGTGCGGCGCAAGGCGTTCCTGGCCGCACGCTGGTTCGGCGCGCCGATCGGCATCGCCAACCGCGCCACCCAAGTCGCCCGCAAGCTCTTCTGCCGCGACTGGGACCCGCTGCCGGATCCCGAGGGCGCCTCGCGCCCGCTGCTGGCCGGCGGCGTGCCCCCGCAGCGCAGCCACGACCTGCGCTGAACCAATGCACCGGCGCGGGCCGGCGCCAGCGCCTCACCACAGGTGCAGGCGGCGGTTGCCGATCCAGGTGAACAGCGCCTGCGCGGCGAACAGGTTCATGTGCGCGAACGCGGCGGCGATGCGCACCGGCAGCAGCCGCGCCAGCGGCGGCGCCACGCCCGCCAGCAGCACCAGCGCCACGAAGGCCGCCAGGCCCGCGGCGGCGAGCAGGTAGAACCCGTGCCGCCCGGCCAGCGCGATGCTCGCGCCGGCCAGCAGCAGCAGCAGCCAGGGCGAGAGCAGACGCAGCAGCTTGTGGCTGACGAATCGCAGCCAGGCCGGGTTGGCGCCGGGAACCAGCAGCCATGGCGCCAGCGACACCAGCTGGTAATTGCCCGCCAGCGTGCGCAGCTTGCGGACACGCTCCTGCGCGCTGCTGCGCGACGGACGGTCCCAGGCCACCGCGCCCTCCTCCAGCACCACGCGATGGCCGCCGCGCAGCACCTGCATCGGCACGAACACATCGTCCAGCACCGTGCCCTCGGGCAGGACCGGGAACAGTGCGCGACGCACCGCATACAGCGCGCCGCTGACCCCGATCGCCGAACCGCTGGCGCTCTCGGCCAGGCGGATCGCCTTCTCGTAGCGCCAGTACGCATCGACGCTCGCGGCAAAGCCGGTGTCGGGATCCTCGAAACGCAACTCGCCGGCCGCGACGCCGACCGCCGGGTCGTCCAGGCAAGCCACCAGCCGCCGCAGCGCATCGGGTTCCACGCGCTGGCGAACGTCGAGCATCAGCAGCACTTCGCCGCGGGCCGCCGCCACCGCGTCGTTGAGGCAGGCGGCCTTGCCGCGGCGCCGGTCGTATTCGAGCACCGTGACCGACCGCCCCCGGTGGGCGTGCGCCACGGCGGCCGAAGCGTCGCTGCTGCCGTCGCAGGCCACGACGATGTCCAGCAGATCTTGCGGGTAGTCCAGCACGGCGAGGTTGTCGAGCTTGGCCGCCAGGTCGGCGGCACCGTTGTACACGGTCATCACCGCGGTCACGGTGGGCATGCGCTCGCCGCGGCGCACTGGGCGCGGGCGCAGCCGGGCATGGGCGATCACCAGCACCGGATAGCCGGCATAGGTGTAGGCGAGCAGCCCGGCGGCGAACCAGAACACGACGATGGCGACCATGGACCTCCACGCGGCGGCGCCGCGCTGAACAATGAACACAGGCCGCCGCTGCCGGCGGTCGACATGCCCGGCTCAGCCAGGCCGCGCGATCCCCGCAAGAATCTCGCCGATGCCGAAGCCGAAGCCGAAGAGGCACCGCGGACGCGGCGGCTCTGCGGTGCAGTCCCACGGGACCGATTGGGCCGGCAGCGCGCGCGACAACCAGGCGTCCCTTCCCTGCCCCGCTACTGGAAACGCGGGCACGCGGCCGATCCGGCCATCGTGGGTGGCGCGCGCCACGCATGCTTGCGCCGGTCGTGCACCATCGCGCCATGCAATACTCCGGCGACCGCCCGCAAGGAAGCAGCCACGCATGACCGCCACCGGGCCGCTGGAGCTGCAGGATCCCGTCCTCGTGCGGGACGCGTCGCACACCACGCTGTCGGGCCGCGTGGACGGCCACGAACTGTACTTCCGCACCGACGCCGGACACGGGCTCGCCTTCGGCGCGGAACCCTTCCTGTGCGCCATGCTGCTGCCCGCGATGGAGCAGGCGCGCGACATCGTGATTCCCGCGACCCTCACCGCTTCGGCGCGGTTCCTGGCCAACCTGGACCGGCTGCAGGACGTCTACACGGTCTGGTATCCCGCCTTCCGCAAGATCGCCATCGACGTCCGGATCCGGCCGGACGAAGCGCCGGCCGACGAACGCGGCCACGGGCTGTTCTTCTCGGGCGGACTCGATGCCTGCCACAGCCTGCAGAAGTACGGCGCCTCGATCGACACGCTGGTCTACGTCCGCGGCATCGACATGCAGCTCGACGACGACGCGCTCTACCGGCAGTGCCTGGAAGGCAACATCGAGATCGCCGAAGCCTGCGGCAAGTCGCTGCTGGCGATCGAAAGCAACGTGCGCTTCTTCATCCGCAAGCTGTCGCGCGACGGCATCGGCTGGGGCGTGGCGCAGGGCTGCGGCCTGGGCAGCCTGGCCAACGCGCTGGGCCTGCCGGTGATCTCGATCAGTTCCAGCGCCGCCTACGACGATCTCGCGCCGCAGGGTTCGCACCCGCTGACCGATCCGCTGTGCTCGTCGGACCGGGTGCGCATCGAGCACGTCGGCTGCGAGTCGCGCCGGCACGAGAAGCTGCTCGAAGTCGCCGCGGACGACTTCCTGCTGCAGCGCATCCGCGTGTGCTGGCAGGACCGCGGCCTGAACTGCGGCGAGTGCGAGAAGTGCCTGCGCTTCCGCATGGCCCTGACCCTGGCCGGCCTGCGCAGCCGCAACTTCGAGCCGCTCACCGACTACGCCGAGCTGGACAAGGCCCCCATCGACAGTCCCACCCACTACCTGGACTGGGAAGACAACCTGCGGCTGGCGCGCGCCATGGGCAACGAGGCCGCCTCACGCGAGCTGGAACGACGGCTGCGACGCTATCGCAGCAGGCAGCTGATCAAGCAGGCCGATGAACTGTGGTTCGGCGGCATCCTGCGCAGGCTCGGGCGCAGGACGGCCCCCTGATTCCGCCGGTTGCGCTCGCGGGCGGTGGTTGCGCCCGGACCTCGGCACGTCCCGGCGCTTCGACACGTCGCCGCCCTCGCGACGGCCATCGTCCCGTTGCGGTCGCCTACTGGAGTTCAGCCAGCGCCACCCGCAGCCAGCCCTGGAAGCGCCGCCACAGCAGCAGCGCCGCCGGCGTGATGCGTAGCTGCCGCGTGGTCTGCGAGGACGTGGCCACAGCATCATCGGCACCGACCGCCACTGGCGCGATCGCCGGCGCAGCGTGCTGGCGCGGCAGCGCAGGCGCCGCGGTCGGCGTCGAGGCGGCCGGGCGATTGCCCGAAGCAATCAAGGGCGCGCCGCCGGTGCGGCGGATCGGCGCGCTCGCGAAGGAGCAGTTCGACGGTGCGGCGAGCGGCCAGCCGTTGCCGGGACGCCAGTTGTCGAGCTTGCAGCCGTTGCGGTAGACGATGAGTTCCTGGTTGCTGGCGACGTTCGCGAAGCGGTGCGTCGGCCCGCCGTTGGGGAAGCGCACCTCCAGGTCGACGGTTGCATGGCTGCCCAGCCCGGTGTGCAGGTGCGTCTGCGGATGCTGCTCGCCCGCCAGCACCGGCATGTGCGCGATCAGCTGGCTGGTGCCCGGCCGGTACCAGCGCACGCTGGCGCCGACGCCGTCGCTGTTGCCGGCGGTACCGCGCACGCGCACCTTCATCCAGCGGTTGCCGTCGGTGTTGGTGGTGTTGCGCCACAGGCCCAGGTTGCTCTGGAACTGGGTCTTGACGATGTCCAGTCGCCCGTCGTTGTCGAAATCGGCCACGTCCGCGCGCGGCTTGCCCGATTCCCAGCCATTGGGCCCGTCACCCGAAGCCTGGCCGAAACTGGTCGAGGTGGACGCGGTGAAGGTCATGTTGCCGTTGTTGCGGTAGATCCTCACCGAATCGCCGACGCCGGCGGCCATCAGGTCCTGCCAGCCGTCGTTGTCGAAGTCGGCGGCGACGATGTTGCCGTAGTCGCTGACGGCGATGCTGGACAGTCCGGAGGACGACGACACGTCCGTGAACCCGCCCGAGCCGTTGTTGCGGTAGAGCAACCCTCGATCGCTGGCGCTGAACTGGCTGCCGTCCAGGTAGAACAGGTCCAGGTCGCCATCGTTGTCGAAGTCGGCCAGCAGCATCTGCATGAAGCTGCCGCCGGCGAACGCCGGCACCGCCACCCAGGCCAGCGTGCCGCGGTCGTTGCGCCAGTAGCCGCCGCGTGCGGGCTGGACGATGTCCGGCCAGCCGTCGCCGGTCACGTCGCCGACGACCTGCTGCGCGGCGCCGCCGGATGCCGGCCGCAGCTGCTGTCCCGACATGCTCAGGACCTGGCGGGTGTCGGTCACCACCTCGAGATTGCCGCTGCCGGTGATGTCGCCGAAGGCGCAGTAGCCTTCGCAGCCGTTCTCCTTGGCGGCGAAGCGCGGGATGTGCGCGCCGTTGCTGGAGCCGTTGCGGTAGCGCGCGCCCATCGCGTTGCCGTGGCGGCCCCAGAAGTCCTGCTTGCCGTCGCCGTTGAAGTCCAGGCGCGTGACCCAGCCCGAGATCAGCGGACTGCCTGCGATGTAATGGCTGGTCTGGCTGCTGGGCACGTGCTGGAAGGTGCCGCTGCCGTCGCAGCGGTTGTTCCACAGGCGCGAGGTCGCGCCCCAGTCGCTGTGCGAGACGACGAAGGCGTCCGGGCAGCCGTCGCTGTTGAAGTCCACGAACAGCGCATCGAAGCGGTACTGCGAATCCGGAATCGTGTCGACGCGCTGCGCGGCTTCGTTGACGAAGCTCAGCGGGCCGGCCGCCTTCGCAGCGCCCGAGGCGAGTGCACGTGCGACGGGCGCTTCGCCCTGGTCGGCAAGGCAGGCGCCCGCGAAGGTGCAAAGCAGGGCCAGCGCCAGGGCGCGGGGGCGGGTCATTGCGCGAGCAACCATGTCAACTCCGGGTTCCGGTTCTGCCAATTGAAGGCGCGTGGGGTGTGCGAGACCGCAGCGCATTCGCGATTGAGGTATTGGGCGAGCCTGTCGGCGCGCCGAGAGAACTTCTCGCGCCATGCCGGATCGGTCTCGAAGTGGCGCGCCGCGGCGACCACCATCAGCAACTCGGGGTTGTGCGCATCCGAGCCCCAGCCTTCGCTGTCCTGGATCCGCACGACCTGCTCGCGCGGCGCGAGTCCCGAGGAGAAATACCAGCCGATCGTGCCGCCGGCGTTGCAGGTCGAGCGCCAGTTGCCGGCGATGTCGTCGGGGACGAATCCGTGCTGCTCGAGGTAGCGGCCGAAGTCGCGCAGCATCACCGGGATACGCTCGTCGCCAGTGACCAGCCAGGCGCGCCACAGCCCGCCGACCAGGTTGGCGCTCATCCACGGCGAGGCGCCGCGCACGTCGGTGGCCGGGTCGTAGTCGCCGCCTTCGTGCGCCTGCCACGAATGGGTCCAGGCGCCGGTGACCGCGTCGCCGCCGGGCGGAGCCTGCTGGTGGTCGTGCAGCCACCCGATCATGTCCTCGATCTGGCGACGGGTCTGCGGCGAGCCGGTCAGCTCGTAAGACGACACCAGGTGTTCCAGCGCCAGGCCCACTTGACGTTCGGTCCACGCCTGCGCCCCGCCCGCGTAGGGTCCCATCGGCGTGCTCCAGCCGCCCTTGAACTGGTTGTCCGCCATCTGCGCGACAGTCGCCGTGTCCAGCCGAGTGTCGTCCCCGGCCAGCGCCACCAGCAACAGGTGCGGGGTGACGTAGCTGTACTTGGGATCGCAGGCGTTGACGCCGTCGAACTCCCAGCCGCCGGTGCAGTCCGGCCAGCCGCCGCCGCTGCCCTCGCGCTTGATCCTGGACAGATAGAAGGTGGCCGAGTTGTAGAACTCGGCAAACCGGTCCGGACGGCCGCTGCGCACGTACTGCAGTCCGATCACCGACGCCCGGTCGAACAGGAAGGCATGCACGCCCGAATACGGCGCATCCTCCGCCCAGGCCCATTGGCCGTCGATGTAGCGGTCGTAGGCGCGTGCGCGGTCGTGCACCAGCTGCGGACCGGCGATGCCCGACGCCACCAGCCACGCCGCATCGAGCGTCGCGAACACGCGCGGCACGGGCGCGTCCATCTTGCCCGGGCGCGTGCCCTCGTCGTAGGGCACTTCGTCGATCGAGCGCGTGCGCGGCTGCGTGATGTCGAAGCGGTAGGCCGCGCGTGGATCGGCGACGAACTGCACCTTGACCGCGCGGATGCTGTCGTCCTTCCAGTGCCAGCGCAGGCTCGGCCGGACGTAGGCCGGCACTTCGGCGCCCGCGGCGTCGAGGATGCGCACGCGCGCGGCATCGGTCAGCGCGCCCTCGGGAAAGGGGATGCCCAGGTTCACCAGTTCGCGATCGCCGACCTCGCCGTTGGGCGTCAGGGTGATCGTCGTGGGCGGGGCGGCACGCGCGGCGCTCGCAGGCGTTGCCTGGCCGCCCAGCGTCGCGGCGGGCGCGCGCTCGGAACAGCCGGCAAGCGCGGGCAGCGCGCACAGCGCCAGCACATGCAGCAAGGGCATGCAGCAGCGGCGGACAGCAGCGATCGCAGGCATGGGGGCGCGTCTCCGGAGGGCGTGTTGGGGCGCCCTGTCGTCCAGCCACGGGCGAGGCCCGTTTTTGGCGGCAGGAGTATAGGGTTGCGTTCCCGGCCCCCTGTGGCGGCTGACAGCACTGGGCTGCACGTCACATCCTGGCGTCAGCGAGCCGACAGGGTGGCGTGCGCCGGCGCCGATCTGGCCACTCCGGAATCGGCGTATCCTATTGCAAATCAATGGCTTGTTGAAGACATGGCAAATTCCGGCCCGCAGGCGCCAATTCCGGCGAAAAGTGACGCAGGTCCGGCCGAGCGCTGGCCCAGGGCCGCGGACGGCGAGCTGCTGGTGTCCGGCCGGCCGCTGTCGCAGGTGGTCGACGAGGTCGGCGGGACGCCCTGCTACCTGTACGACCGCGGCCAGCTGGAGGCCCGCGCACGCGGCCTGCGCGCGCTGTTCCCGCGCGACGTGCTGCTGCACTACGCGATCAAGGCCAACCCGATGCCGGCGCTGGCGGGCTTCTTGCGCACCCATGTCGACGGCTTCGACGTGGCCTCGGCCGGCGAACTGCGGGTCGCGCTGGACGCAGGCATGGACCGCGAGCACGTGAGCTTCGCCGGACCGGGCAAGCAGGAGGCGGAGCTGCGGCGTGCGCAGGCCGCCGGGATCCTGGTCAACCTCGAATCATTCCGCGAGATCGACCTCCTCGCGCGCGCCTCCGAACGCAACGGCACGCCGGCGCGTGTGGCGGTGCGGGTCAACCTGCCGTTCGAGCTCAAGGCCTCGGGCATGAAGATGAGCGGCGGCGCCAAGCAGTTCGGCGTGGACGACGACCAGGTGCCGGCGCTGCTGCGGCGGATTGCCGACGCCGGGCTGGCGTTCGAGGGTTTCCACTGTTTCGCCGGCTCGCAGAACCTGCGTGCCGAGGCGATCGTCGAGGCGCAGCAGCGCAGCTACGAACTGGCCAGGACCTGGCTGGACGCATTCCCCGCCCCGCTGCGCTGGCTCAACCTCGGCGGCGGCTTCGGCATTCCCTACAGCGAGCGCGACAAGCCGCTGGAACTCGCTCCCGTCGCCGACTCCCTGCACCGGCTCGCGGCGCGCGCGGCCGCGGACTTCGGGCCGCAGTCGCGGCTGGTGGTGGAGCTGGGCCGCTACCTCGTCGGCGAGGCCGGCCTCTACGTGTGCCGCGTGCTCGACCGCAAGATCTCGCGCGGGAAGGTGTTCCTGGTCGCCGACGGCGGCATGCACCAGCACCTCGCGGCCTCGGGCAACTTCGGGCAGGTGATGCGCCGCAACTATCCGATCGCGGTCAACGGCGCCGCGCGCGAACCGGAGAAGGCCACCGTGGTCGGACCGCTGTGCACGCCGCTGGACCTGCTCGGCGACGACGTCGAACTCGGCCACGCGGAGCCTGGCGACCTGGTCGTGGTGTTCCAGTCCGGCGCCTACGGACGTTCGGCCAGCCCGCGCCAGTTCCTCGGACACCCGGACGTGGCCGAAGCCCTCGTCTGACGCCCCTCGCCGCCTAGTGCAGCAGGCGGCGGTAGATCTCTAGGTACGCGCCCGCATAGCGCCGCCGGCTGAACTGGTGGCGCGCGTGTTCGACCGCCTGCCGCGCGAGGTCGCTGCGATACGCGGCGCTGGCGCTCAGCTGCTGCAGCGCGTCGGCCAGCGCATCGCGCTCGGCCACCGGCGCCAGGCGCCCGGTCTGCCGGTCCAGCACCACCTCGGGAATGCCGCCGACCCGCGCGGCCACGACGGGCACCCCGCAGGCCTGCGCTTCGGCCAGCACCAGGCCGAAGGCTTCGTCGCGGGCGCCGTGCAGCAGGACGTCGAAGCCGGGAAACCAGTGTTCCGGGTCGGGCTGGAAGCCGCAGAAGTGGATGCGGTCGCCGAGACTGCCGTTGGCCAATGCGCGCATCCTCGCTTCCTGCGCGGCGTCGCCCCGGCCCAGCACCAGCAGCCGCGCATCGCGCGCCGGCTGGCGGCGCGCGAAGTCCTGGAACGCGCCGATGGCGAGGTCGACGCCCTTCTCCGGTCCGAAGTGGCCGACCGTGCCGACGACCAGGGTGTCCTCGGTCGCGCCGATGTGGCGGCGCACGCCGGCACGGATCGCCGGGTCGGGTCGGAACCGGTCCAGGTCGATGCCCAGCGGAATGCAGGAGATCTTCGCCGCGCTCATGTAGTTGTTGTCGACGTAGTGCCGCAGCCGCTCCTGCGACGCGGTCACCACCGCACCGACCCGCAGGCCGACCAGCGCATTGCGCAGCCGGTCGCGGAACCGCGCCGTTTCCAGACCGCGCGTCCGGTGGAAGCTCATCAGCAGCGCAGGCCCCCTGCCCGGCATCGCCAGCGCGGCCATCGCCTCGCTCGCGGCATCGTGCGCGTGTACCACGTCGATCGCGTGTTCGCGGCAGTGATCGCGCAGGCGCTTCAGCGCCGCGCCGTCGAACAGGCCGCGACGGTCGAGGTTGAAGGTTTCGTCGAACAGGGCGCGGTCGGGGGCGTCCGAACCGAACGCGTCCAGGCAGCCCAGATGGCTGTCGACACCGAGTTCGCGCAAGCCGGAGGCCAGTGCGGCGATCGCCTCGCGACGGCCGCCGTGGCTGTAGGACAGGGTCAGGTGCAGGACCTTCATGCCCGCGCCCACACGGGTTCGCGGGACTCGGGCGGCATGCGGCGCAGCACCGCCGCGCCCGCCCGCGCGAGCGGCCACGGTTCTCCGGTCGATGCCGGCGGGCGCGCGACCGTCGTCGGGCCGCGGAACCCCCGGTCCGGCCTCAGAGACTGCCGCGCCGGTATCACGTCCTGTCCAGTCCATCGACGATCGACCTGGTCGGGTCCACGAGCGGACCGGGAGAAGCTGCAGCAGCGACGCTCATTCGGACGGATCCAGAGGAGGGACGTCGTCGGCCTGCGGCGGATGCGGGCCGGCGTGGCGGACAGAACCTGAAACGGCGGATCGGCCCACGATCGGCCACCGGCATGGACGCGGAACGCCAGCGTGCCGCCCACGCGACGGCATGCACGCTGCGCTGCGGTCGCGGCGCCGGGAGCCGTCACGCGCACGGGCCCGCTGGCCGAATCCGGACGCTCCTGCCGTATCAAGCTGCTGACGCCAGCCCTGCCCGACGCCGCCGGCCCGAACCGGTGCAGCCGCGCGGAACCAATCGAATCGAGCCCCGATGGATGCAGTGATCGAACCTTCCCGCGTGAGCAGCGACATTCCCCGGCACTTCTACCGGGACGCGCCGCAGGACCCCCACCAGCGCCGGCGCCACCAGGCGGTGCTGTCGCTATTGCATGAGCTGCCGCCGGGACGCGTGCTCGACTACGGCTTCGGCTGGGGCGACATCGCCTGGGCGGCCTCCCGCACGCATCCGGACATCCATGCGGTGGACGTGGAACAGCGTCGCGTCGAATTCGCGCGCCAGCAGTACGCGCCCATTCCGTTCGACCGGTGCCGGCCGGATGGCGTGGATTTCGCCGACGCCAGTTTCGACATCGTGCTGTCGATCGTGGTCCTGCCGTTTGTGCCCGACGACGAAGCCTACGTCGCCGAACTGCGCCGCGTGCTGCGCCCCGGCGGCCACCTGGTCATCGCCACCAAGACCTCGCAGTTCCTGCCGCGCGTGTGGATGCGGCTGAGCGGACAGCGCGAGCGCGACCGTAATCCCGCACCCGGCATCCGCCACCACGATGCCGCCGACGCCGCGGCGCTGCTGGGCCGGCACGGTTTCACGATCCTGCGCCGGGAGGCGTTCTACGATCCGCCGTTCGAAGCCCGGCGCAACGTCGCCGACCTGGTCAACGGCGTCTTCGAAGTCGCCGGTGACGCGCTCGGACTGGTCGATCCTGCGCCCTATCCGCTGTTCCTGGCGCGGCGCGACGACTGAAGCAGTACCGGCCTCGTCACCGACGCCACATGCCGGATCAGTGCCGGACGGTCTGCCGGCCGAACGGGTCGCTGGCCAGCCAGTGCAGCCAGCGTCGCCAGAGCGCGACGACCGGAGGCGTGATCCGGACGTCGGTCGATTGTGCACGCAGCACCTGCCCGGCCGATGACGCCGGCGGGGCGACGGCGCCTTCTGCCGGCGCGTCGTGCGCCGCGGCCGCTCGGGCCTGCGACGCGCTGGCGGCCGGCGCGCGCGCGCCTGAGGTGCGCGGCGGCGCCAGCGGCTGCGAACCGTTGCGACGCAGGCGGGCTCCGCCGCCACCCGCGGCTTCCATCGCGCCGATGTCGATGCGTGCCCCCGGCACGCGTGCGACCTGCGCGCCGATCGCCAGCTTCGCCCGCTGCGGCGGATCGAACTGCGGCAACAGCAGCGGTGACGGGAACGGGAACGCCGACGGCGCCGGCGGCTGCGGATTGCCGGCCGATACCAGCGGGCTGTTCGCCGTCGGACGCAGCTGGAGCTGGCCGATGTTCGACAGCCCCGGATCGGTGCCGCGCAGGGTGCCGGTCAATTCGGCCGGCACCAGCGCCGCCGAGGACTGCACCCAGTTGTTGCTTCCGGCCACCTTGCGCCCGCTGCTCCAGGGTTCGCGGCTGGTCGGCGCGCAATAGGGCGTCTCGACTTCCGACGCTTCGTGCACGCGCAGGATGTTCGGCGCCGCCCCCGACCCGGTCTGGTGGACCACGTTGTTGTGCATCTCCACCGATTCCTGGCCCAGCTGCACCAACACGGCGTTGGCGATGCCCGAACGGTTGAACACGATGGTGTTGTTGACCATGCGCAGGCGGCCCTGGCTGCGCCCGTTGAGGTCGCCGCCGGTGCGGATCGCGTTGCGCCAGGAGGAGGTGTGGACGATGACGTTGCCGACCAGGTCGACATCCTCGCGCCGCAGGTTCGGGGTCCAGCCCGACTGCTGGGTCTCGCAGTCCGGGCCGATCAGCTCGAGTTCCTGGTAGGCCGAGTTCTCGAACCAGTTGTAGTAGATCAGCGCACGCTCGTGGCGGTTCTTGAGCAGGCTGCCGCCGTTGCCGTCGTGCACGTAGTTGTAGCGCATCAGGAACACCGAACCCGGGTACGCCACCTGGTCGGACTGCATGTAGATCGGATGCCGGTGCGTGCCCGAGCCGGCGTTGTACACCTCGCTGTATTCGAGCGTGAACGAGCCGGAATTGTTGTCGGCACCGAGGATGCCGTGCGAGGGACAGTCGCGGATGATGCTGTCGCGCACGGTGACGTCGTGCGCCTCGCTGAACACGCACGACGAAGTGCCGCCGCGCACGTCGAACCCCTCGAACACGACGTGGTTGGACTGCTGGAACTTGACGGTGTGCGAGCCGCCGCTCAGCACCGGCCGGGTCGACCCGACCGAACGGTTCCAGCGGAACGTCACGGGATTGCCGGCCGCGCCACGATCGCCGCTGCGCACGACGATGTTGCCGCTATAGGTGGCGCCGCCGTCGACCAGGACGACATCGCCGGGTTCCAGGTCGACGCTGTCGACCAGCGCCGAGAGCTGGGTGTACTGCCGGCCCGACGGGCCGACGGTGTAGGTCGCCGCCAGGGCGAGGGAAGGCAGGGCCAGGCAGGCGCAGGCGAGCGCGGTACGGATCAGGGCATGAGGCATTCGGGCAACTCCGGTCGGTCGATGATCCCCCTGTCCTGCCACCGGTCCATGGCCGGCAAGTGGGCGCATCTTAAACCCGCACGTCGCCCGAGCTCCGGCCGTGGCGTGAACGCCCGCTCCTGCGGCACGCATGTGGCCCCCGGCCGGACGCGCGTCGAAGTCCTGCCGTGACGGCGGTCGCCCCGATGCGCAGAACACCCGCAGCCGCCGCGTCCCACCGGGCGACCGGGGGGTCTGTGTGCACGAACTGCACGCCCCCTTGGACGGCTGTCCGGTAGCCGCAGACCTGGCAAGGCATGCAGGCATCGGTCACGGTGAGCTGCCTTCCGCGCCGTGGGCCGACCACGATGCCGGCCCGTTGCCCGGAGCGGCCTGCCCATCCCGACCGCAGGGGCGACCCGTACGATGCGCAGGCGTGCATCCCGTCGGTCCACGTGGAAACCTTCGATTGCAGCGTTCGCGGGGACTCTGCCGTTTTGCGCAGGACCCGCGCCCGTGCGAGCGCCCTGCCTGATATGCGCGGCTGCTCTGCCCCACGCGACGCGCGCTGGCGCGTGTGGCGGCAGATCCACCATGCCGACACCGGTCGATCGATTCCGCGCGGCGGCTTGCGCACCGACCGCTCGCGAAGCATCGCTTCGCGCATGCGCGAACGCTCGCCGCTCGCGGCGGGCCGGGAAATCCGCCGGGCACAAAAAAACCGGCCAGTGGCCGGTTGTTCTGGCGCGCCCGGAAGGGTGAGCGACTGCCGCTCGCGAAGCACCGCTTCGCGCGGGCGCGAACGCCCGCCGTCCGCGGCGGGCCGGCAATCCGCCGGGCACAAAAAAACCGGCCAGTGGCCGGTTGTTTTGGCGCGCCCGGAAGGATTCGAACCTCCGACCCCCAAGTTCGTAGTCGGTGCTTGGGGGTGGGTGCAGGCCGGCGGCAATCGGGGTCAACCGGCGACGATTGGCAACCCATTGATTTTAAAGCGATTGCCTCGCGCACATTTGAGCCCGGTTCGTACCAATTCTCGCCGTCACCGAGCCTTTGGGCACGAAGTTGGCACGGGGGATGGCACGGAAACGACCTCCAAGTGTGTGACACGGGCATCCGACCGCGCCGCCGCTTGGTGGTCGCCCCCACGCCTGCTCAGCTGGCCGCCAGCCCCCTCGCAACGCGCACTGCCGGAGCAACGAACAAGGCCAGCTCAGCAACCACGATTTCGAGATCCGGAGCTTCCAGGCGGTTCCTTGAAAGGAACGCCCGCCACTGCGCCCGCTTGCCCTGATCCAGCGCAAAGGCCTCGGTCAGGCCCGTTGGCAGGTGATCCGGCAGAGGGGTTCCGCGCCTGGCGAATGTCGCATGGATGGCTTCTGCAAGCACCTGGGGATCCACCCTCCCCTCCCGTGCCAGCGCCAGCAGGTCGAAGTAGTCCTTCATGCGGCTGTTGACCATGCCAAGCAGGGCCATTGCCTCGAGCTTCTCGGCAAACGCCGTCTCGCGGGGGTAGACCCTCATACGCGGCGCTGGCATGTCGGGCAGCAGCACCGGCATCTCGATCTCCTCGGGACCTGGCGTCACCGCGTCACCAAAGCCGACATCCCACTGCACAAGACATGTGGCGGTGCCGAGTTTGCCGCGAAGCGTCGCGCGCAGCCCGTGGTATTTGGCCTCCTCGCGGATCTGCCTCACGGCGAGGGTCCCATGGTCGAACTCGAGTCCGTCGTCTGCGTTCATAGCCAGCAGATCCCGGATCACGCCAAGCATCGCCTCCGCATCCGGAGGCACGCCGGCCGCCAGGAAGTCCGCGTCCCGCGTGGGGCGATGCGGGGCGTCGAACCAGGCCGAGAACAGCATCGCTCCCTTCAGCAGGAAGCGATCGCGATGCGGGGAGATCGACAGGCGATACATGAGGCGCTCGATTGCATACCGGTCAAGAACGAACTGGAAGTCCTCGCCCCGGACCCTGGCGTGATTCAGCAGCCGCTGGCGGATCGACGCGGTCCGTCCCGGATCAACACCCTTCATTGCAGCGACTCCAGATAGGGCCTCATCACGTTGGCCATCCGGAAGCGCTGCGCCATGCCCCAGAGCTCATCAGGACTCGCCCTGCGGTCACGCAGCGTTTCCTTCAGCGCTTCCAGCGCCACGTCCAGTCCGATCCTGTTGCGGAACTTGAAGCAGTCGACCACCGTTCGGGCAACGCCTGTCAGTCGAGCCGGAGTGCCGCTGATGACGTGCTCCTCAATACCCACCGACAGACCCGGGCCCGTGTATCGCACGACGCGTAGCGGCGGCCAGTCCATGCGTGGCGCCCGCTCCTTGTGGCCGATGCCAATCCAGACCTCGAAAGGCGCCTGGGTCGTCAGGCCATGGAAGGCCAGCGCCGTCAGCAGGCAGAAGAACGCCTTGTCACTCTTTGCCGCGACAGTGACCAGCGCGTGGTTGTCCGAGACCTCGCGGCCGGGAAGCGCATACAGCCCCCGGGCAACGCGCAGCAGCTGGCCGGCTGAGACCAGTCTGCCGAGTTGGGCACGCCCGATTCCGGCCGCCTCCAGCTCGCGGGCGCGCATGGCAGTTCGGGTGCCGAAAAGCTTGGCCAGACTGGCGTCCATTCGAATACATTGATCCATTATGTCGGCAACTGTCAATAAATGCCGACGCTCCAATCCTGGGACCATAGTAAGCCGGGGCTATCCACCAGAACGGGCCGGAGTCACCCGCACCTGACTGTGGTCGCGGCTGACCCGGCCACTCGCAAGATTGCTGCTGCAACAGCTTCGGCGCGTTGGGCAATTGTTCTCTTCCTTGAAGACAACAGTTTGATTCCAATGCGGCCTGGATGGCGGACGCGCCACGCAACTGAAAGTCGACTCCCCAAGGTCATATCACTGACCGAGCCAGGGAGCGAAAATGCGTGGAACCGACTCGTGGATCCGGAAGTGCATGCCGATCCCTTTGGCTGCAGCCAGGCGTGGCAAGTCACGAACCATCAGATCGAGGGCAACTGGCTGACACCGCTGATTCGGATGGGCGCGAACTCGGCTCTCGTGTTTGCCGCTGGCCAGGCACAGGGACTCCAGCATCTCTTCCCGCTGGATCTCGGGTTTTCCGCATGCCCGCTGCTCGGTGAGTCTCCGGTTCCCCTGTTGGCCGAGTATGTCGCCAGCCGGCCCCGGAATATCGACGCCATGGAGATCACCATTGGCGGCGTCAGGCAGGGATCCCGTCTGGAGCAGGCGCTGCTCTCCGGCCTTGATAGCCCGGCCACAATCTCGGTGCGCAGTGAACGAGTCCTGCGCGCGGCCTCCCTGGAAGGTGGCCTGGATGGCTATCTCGCCCGCAGATCGTCCCGTCTGTGGAAGAACCTTCGCCGCGAATCCAGACGCGCAAAGGACAATGGCATCCAGTTCCAGCGGGTTCGCCCCCAGAGCCCTAGCGGGATCCGGACCACATTCCGCAGGATGCAAGCCATCGAGCGGTCCAGCTGGAAGGCGGACTGTGAGAACGCCTACTCGATCCTGTCCAAGGCCGATCTCTATCGGCCGCTGCTTGAACGGATGTCCAGAAGCCGCGATGTCCGGATCGTGTTCGCCATGGTGGATCGACGCGACGTCGGATTCATACTCGGCGGCGTCTTCGGCAGCATCTATTCGGGGATGCACTTTTCCTACGACCAGAGCGTAGCGGCTCTCTCGATCGGCAACCTGCTCCAGTTGGAGAAGATCCGCTGGCTGTGCCAGGACGGAATCCAGCGCTACGACATGGGGATCAGTGGGGGCGGGCGGATTGCCTACAAGCGCCACTGGGCCGAGATCGAGATCCCGGAGAGGACGTTCCAGGTCAGTGTCAGCTGAACGCCCCGGCGAAGTGCGGATCATTGATGTCCGATTCGCTGCACTGGTAGGAAACCAGCCGTGCATTGAATCGATCCAGCATATCGGCCGGAATCTCCTTGCCCCGCATCTGCCGCGGAACGTCCACGGCCAGATGCAGATAGCTGGCTCCCCGCTTGCACGCTTCGGCGACGAGATGCACCGGCAGGATCCCGATTACGACATCGCCGGGACGAAGAACGGCAGGGTCGAAGTGCTCCACGCATTCGGCCCGGATTCCCTTGTGTTCCAGCCACTTGATCGCGCCGGGATGGCGTGTGACCAGGTAGCACCGGGGCAATTGCGAAGAGGCAACCTGCATGCGGCCAATTCTCGCCTGTGCCCCGCCATGCAGCTGGGTGGCTAGATTGCGTGCCGGGCTGCCTCCTGGAGCCACTTACAATGCCCCAATCCAACAGGGAGATGGACATGCATGCTCTGGTGACGTTGCTGGGCAAGGGACGTGTAGTGGAAGGCGGGCTCAGTCGCTATGAGGAAGTGAGCTATCGATTCCCGGACGGGACCATCCGCGACGGCGCGTTCTTCGGCCTGAAGCTGGCGGAGGCTATCCAACCAGGGCTCATCGTCATCCTGGGCACGCCTTCGAGCATGTGGGACGTCCTCGTTGACGCCGCACTGGCCCAGGACAGCGCGGCCGATCCCTCCAGCGAAGACCTGCGGATGGGGCTCATGGAGGCCGTGGATGCATCCACGGTTTCGCAGGACCTGCTTGATCGTGCCTCGAACCTGGTGGCCCACGGGCTTGGCATCGAAGTGGAGCTGCGCCTGGTGCCGGCAGGGGTCGATGAGGCCAGCCAGAAACAGGTGCTGGAAATCATCGCCGAAAGCGTCCGCGGCTGCGAAAGCGCCTCGATCGATGTCACCCATGGTTATCGGCACCTGGGCATGCTCGGCTTCCTGTCCGCGCTTGCGCTGGAGCGGATGGTCCAGGGAGTCCGGGTAGATTCGGTCTGGTACGGCGCGTTCGAGATGCGCCAGAATGGCATTGCCCCCGCAGTCCGGCTCGACGGCCTGCTCAGGATCCAACAATGGGTCGACGCCCTCAATCGCTTTGATGCCAGCGGCAACTACGGCGTCTTCGCACCGCTGCTCAAACAGGATGGGATGGCGGCGGACAAGGCCGAATGCCTGAGCGAAGCGGCATTTCTGGAACTCAACTTCAACCTTCGCGATGCGCGAAAGAGGCTGTTCACGGTACGCGAGGCACTCGGCGTGGATATGCCCGGCGCCAGCGGCCTGTTCCAGCAGCAGCTGCTTGAACACATGGACTGGATCAGGCTCCAGACCCCGCAAGACATGCACTTCCGACTTGCTGAGCGCTCGATGGATCGCGATGACTTCATTCGAGCGGCAGTTCTTGCACTGGAAGGATTCCACGCAGGACTGGCCTGGAACCAGAAACGCGATCCGTGGATCTACAAGGAACGCGATGAGGCCAGGACGGAATTTGAAGAATCAAAGCCGGGCGGCCTGGGCTCGCTGAAGGCGCTGCATGGAATCAGAAACGCGCTCGCGCACGGGACACCTCCTCCTGACTGGGCTAACGGTCTGATTGACGGCAAGAAGGTCAAATTGGCCAAAGCCATCGGCAACCGGGATCAACTGCGCGGCATCTTGAAGCAGGCCATGACCGATCTGAAACAGATGTTGAAGCAGCAAGGCTGAAGACCGCCGGGGCCTCTACAGCAAACTCACCTGCCCGGGCACCGACGCCATCCGGGTCAGGGAGAAGGCGCACTCCAGCGTCTTGTCCCCAATCCCGCGCACCTGGGCAAGCTGGTTCAGCTGCCGAACCCGCGGAGACGCGATCGCCGTGCGGATCAGGCCTATCCGGTGCCCGGTCAGGCCGGTTGCATTCCTGATCTGCTCGTCGGTGGACGATGCCAACAGGGCCTTGAACCGGTCATAGACATCGTCGGCTGCGGTCGGGTCGTAGCGGTAGATCTCGACGGGAATGGTGCAGGACGCCAGGTATCCCTGCATCAGCTCCAATGCCCGCGCAGGATCCAAGCCACCATGCTGGGCACCAAGCAGGGGAAAGGCCACCGACTCGATGCTTTTCTCACGATAGGTCTGCATGAACTTCTGCAGGCCCAGCTTCAGGTACGAGATGTGGGATGGCTGGCGCCACTGCTTCTTGGTCGGGAAATTGAGGATCCATCGCGAAGCATCCCGGAACAGCCACAGCTTGCCGATATCGATCTGCCCGTCCGCGCAAAGGCGCGCGTACTGTTCGAACATCTTCGGATAGCGAAGCCTGCACTCGAGTGCAAGCCCCGCGCCCATCACGCCTTCGCAGTTGATCGTGTTGACGATCGTCTGGCAGCTGGACGTGAAGATATTCCCGGTAATGACTCTGATCTGGCTCATTTGCGGAAATACAGGTCCGGTTCGACCACGCAGCGGGTCGGGAAGAGGTCGTCGGCAATGGTCTTGACGCGACCATTGCGGGCATACACCGACGAAATCAAGGATACGGGAATGCGGTCGGGCACCAGGAACTCGGCGCAGCGGCGGCGCGTTCCTTCGTCGAAGCCGCTCCAGTACTCCGAACGCAGGATCTCGTCGGACGGAATGACCGTGTCCAGCCCTCGGCCGAAGCAGGTCGCGCGGCAGGCCGCATTGCCGTCGGTGAACAGCACCGGCACGGGAAGGAAGTCGGAAATGTCGATGGCCAGCATGACCAGCTGGTCGGCAAGCCGACGCAGCTTGTAAAGCATCGGGTTGCGCGGATTCAGGTACATCGGAACGTAGTCGTGGATCGGTCGCGCATAAACCGGCTCCGGCCGGGCGCGCTTCTGCTGCACCTCATGGTCGGAGATGTCGCGACGGGCGATACCGCCGGCATTGACGTTGGTATGCGACAACAGGCCGTGCCGCGCGATCATGCGCAGATTGTCCACATGGGTGAAGTGGTAGGCCTTGTTGTACAGGGCGACGGACATCTGCTGGTGCGCTGCTGGAGGTGTAGCGCCAGTTTCAGTTCCGCGACGCCATCCATCCCGGCGGCAATCTTGCGACGCGATCCGGCCATCCTGCCGGGCGCATGGTGCAATCCTTCGCGGCCGCAGCCGCCATCGCGGGGATACCCATGCCCTACCTGATCGGATACGACATCAGCCTCGACCGGCGCCGTGCAGCGGCAATGAAGCAGCTGCGCGCCGTGACCGGCTGCTGGCAGCAATCGTTCTTTGTCTGCGACATCCCGTCGCACGAGGCGATCCAGCTGTTCCGGCACCTGGCCAGGGGCCTGGTACCCGAGGAAGACGGCTTGACCCTGGTTGCGGCGCAGCCAGCGGCAAGAGGTGCCGGCCTGGGCGTGTCGTGTGCCCGCAGCCTTGACGGTGTGTTCTTCCTGGATTGATGCCCGGATGTCTTCACTCCTCATCGACCGTCGCGGAGTCGAGCTCGATTACGGTAACGATTGCCTGATCGTCCGTCATGAATCGGTGGGTGCCCGCAGCGTGCCGATGCGGGGACTCGAACGCGTGGTCTGCATGCACAACGTGGTGCTTGGCACCCGCGTGATCGGCCAGTTCCAGCGCTTCGGCATCGATTTCATCGCACTGAACTCGCGCTCCAGCGAACGGAGTTTTGCCGTGCATGCGGCACATGCCAAGCAGGCCGGGCGGAGGGTGATCCAGTACCAGACGCAACAGGCCACGCCTGCAAGGATGGAACTCGCACGCAGGCTGGTGGCCCTGAAGCTGCTCGCATCGATCCGGGCCGTGGGCCGAAACCAGCCCGTCATGGTGGACAGCTTGCGCCGCCTGATGGTGCTTGCGCGCGGAGCGCAGAACATGGACAGCCTGCGCGGCTTCGAGGGCATTGCCCAGCGGAACGTTTTCGCCCACTGGCGAGGCCTGCTTCCGCCACGGCTGGGATTCGAACAGCGCCGCAGGCGGCCGCCGCCGGATCCGGTCAACGCCGTGCTTTCGCTCAGCTATGGCCTGGCCTATCACGAGGCCATACGCCAATGCATGCGGAGCGGCCTGGATCCGTGGCTCGGCGTGTACCACGCACTGGCGCCGGGGCGCCATTCGCTGGCCTGCGACCTGATCGAACCGCTTCGTCCACGGATCGAGAAATGGGTGGTGGAGCTGTTTTGCAGCGGCTGCCTGGACAGGCGCCATTTCTCGACGCGCGACGGGCAATGCCTGCTGGGCAAGGCCGGGCGCAGCGTCTATTACCACGAATGGCATGCGGTGCTGCCACAGTGGACGCGGCGCCTGCGGCACTATGCGCGCCGGCTTTCCGCCCATCTTGATTCGCTTGCCGCATGCGAACACACGCGATCGGAACCCGACGATGCCTGAGCAGAGCTGGTATGTGGTCAGCTACGACGTTGCCGGCGCGCGCCACGGCCAACGCGTGCACCGGCACCTCAAGCGGAACGCCAGCATGCTGCTGGAGTCCCTGTACCTGTACCGCGGAACCACGGCCGAAGTGATGGAGCTGCTCCGGCAGCTGCGACGCTACGCAGGTCCGTCCGCCAGCGACGTTGTGGTCTACGGCTTGCGTGGCCCCTTCGCGATCCGGACCTGGGGCAAGGCCTGCCAGCCCGCCGGGATCATCAACTTCAGCCTGCCGGCAATGCTGGAGTACCGGGACCGGATTCCCGGAGAAGTGGCACGCTGGAAGGTCAGCGGCAACCCGGATACATCCTGCCGCGAATCCATCCAGATGAGCGGAATCGGAGAAATGGTCATGCTCGGCGCGCCGCCTTGACCCCTTGGTTCCGGGAGTCCTTGGGCCGATCCAGGAAGCTCGCAAACTGGCCCCCAACAAGTGTTAATCACCTAAGGATGCTCTGAACAAATCTCTTGAGCGACAGTAGCGCAAGGTTCGACGGATAACGACGATGCAGCTGAGCTTCGGGGACGCGGAACACACGGGCAAGCGCAAGAAGACGCGGCGCGAGGTGTTCCTGGCGGAGATGGAGCAGGTGGTGCCGTGGACCGCGCTACTGGCGTTGATCGCGCCGCACTACCCGAAGCTGGGCCAGCGCGGCCGGCAGCCGTATCCGCTGGCGACGATGCTGCGGATCCACTTCCTGCAGCAGTGGTACGCGCTGAGCGATCCGGGCACGGAAGAGGCGCTGTACGAGATGCCGGTGATGCGCCGCTTCGCCCGCCTGGGTGGACTGGACAACATTCCCGACGAGACCACGATCCTCAATTTCCGACGGCTGCTGGAAACGCATGATCTGGCGCCGCAGATCCTGGAGCGGGTGAACGGGCACCTGGCACGCAAGGGCCAGAGCCTGAGAGCAGGGACGATCGTGGATGCCACGATCATCGCGGCGCCCAGCTCGACGAAGAACAAGGACGGCGAGCGTGACCCGGAGATGCACCAGACGAAGAAGGGCAACCAGTGGCACTTCGGGATGAAGGCGCACATTGGCGTGGACGAAGAGTCGGGCCTGGTGCACCACGTGGAATGCACGGCGGCGAACGTGAACGACGTGACGCAGGTGCACAAGCTGCTGCACGGCAAGGAAGACACGATTACAGGCGACAGCGGCTACACCGGTGCGGACAATCGCGAGGAGTTGCAAGGCGTGGAGGCTGCGTTCTGGATTGCCGAGAAGCCGTCGAAGCTCCGTTCGATGAAGAACACGCGCGAGCGCAAGTACGCCGAACGCTGGGAGCACTTCAAGGCCAGCATTCGGGCGAAGGTGGAGCACCCGTTCCGGGTGGTGAAGCGTCAGTTCGGCTACACCAAGGTGCGTTACCGCGGCCTGGCGAAGAACACGGCGCAGGTGCTGACGTTGTTCGCGCTGTCGAACCTGTGGATGGCGCGGCGACGTTTGCTGCAGCCGTCGGGGTAAATCCGTCTGGTGGACGGGGAAACCCGTCGAAAGCCGCCAGAAATGGCGCAATTTTGATCAAATCGAGGTCGATCGAGCGCTCGACGCTGAAATCCAAGCTTCAGGGCGCTTTGATCAGACCTTCCCTAGTTCGCGGGGCAACCCTTGGCCCGCGACCCGGCCTTCGCTGCCCTCTATCAGCAGTGTCTTAATCCCCTAGTTCGCGGGGCAACCCTTGGCCGTCAGGATGAGATCTTCCTGAAGGTCAACTCTAAGTCTTAATCCCCTAGTTCGCGGGGCAACCCTTGGCCAGGGCCAGCGCGTGTTCCCGAATATGGGCCAGACGGTCTTAATCCCCTAGTTCGCGGGGCAACCCTTGGCCAGCGATGCTGCCAAGGACGCAGCCAAGGCCACTGGTCTTAATCCCCTAGTTCGCGGGGCAACCCTTGGCCCCTGACCTGCCCCCACTACGACGCCTGCGCCCGGTCTTAATCCCCTAGTTCGCGGGGCAACCCTTGGCCTCGATCACGGTGGATGAGCAGATTGGCTGGAACGGTCTTAATCCCCTAGTTCGCGGGGCAACCCTTGGCCCCGACACCCTCGCCCTGGCCCTGGAAGACGCGATGTCTTAATCCCCTAGTTCGCGGGGCAACCCTTGGCCGGTGAAGAACGCCCTGCTCGAGGAACTGCAGCAGTCTTAATCCCCTAGTTCGCGGGGCAACCCTTGGCCGGACGAGTTGGTGTTACCGCCGGTGATCGTACCGGTCTTAATCCCCTAGTTCGCGGGGCAACCCTTGGCCCGCCACCGAACTCGAACTGTCCCGTGACGCCTCGTCTTAATCCCCTAGTT
>JAEWZE010000103.1 GCA_023395465.1 Pseudomonadota bacterium | reverse complement strand
GGACAACCATCCACCCGCCAGACGCCCGCACAAGTCACCTGCGCACACTGTCAAAGATCTTCGGACACCGGCCTCAGCGCCTGGTTTCCGTCCCGAAGCGTTTCGCTTCAGGGAGCCGCACATTCTGCCACGGCCCGCTTGCTTCGTCAACACCCCGTGAGGGGCTTCGACCTCCCTCCAACCCCGCGCCCGAAGACGTTTCGTTGAAGCGAGCCGCACATTCTAGCCCGTTCCTCGTTTCCGTCAACACCCTTTTTCGAGGGGCTGCCGGACCGATCGGTGGACCCGTGTGCTTGCGCCTGCGGGTCCCGGTGCTGCGCGGGGCGCGCATTCTGCGCCATTGCCGGTGGCTTGCATAGCCCTGTCGCCAAACGCCGCCTTGACTCTCCGGCGCGGCTGCCGGATGTTGCCCGCTGACCCGCCCACGGAGCCCGCTCCATGCCGTCCTTTCGAACCCTTGCGGCCCTGCTCGCGCTCTCGCTGTCGGGCTGCGCCAGCGCCGATGCGCACTGGGTGGAACTGGCCGGGCACCGCTATACGGTGGAAGTGGCCGACGACGATGCCGAGCGCGCGCGCGGACTGATGTTCCGCGACACGCTGGCCGAGGGCCACGGCATGTTCTTCATCCACGAGCGCACCAGTCAGCTGGCGTACTGGATGAAAAACACCCGGATCCCGCTCGACATCCTCTACTTCGACGAGTCGCTGCAGCTTGTCTCGCAGCAGCGCGACGTGCCGCCGTGCACGGGCGGCAATGCCTGCCCCGCCTATCCGAGCACGGCGCCGGCGCGCTACGTACTGGAACTCAATGCCGGCGAGGCGGCGCGGATCGGGCTGTCCGACGGCGCGCGGCTCGAGCTGTCGCCGGCCCTGCGCGACATGCGCTGAACCGCGATGGACCAGCCTTGCGCGCGCCGCCGCGGCAGAGCAGTCTTCCGGGCATGAGCAGGATCCGACAGCTGCCTGAATGGCAGGCGCTCGCCGCCCTCGACGACGCGGCGCTGCCGCTGCTCGACGTGGCGCTGCTGATCGCGCGCGACGAGTATCCCGATCTCGATCCCGGCCGTTACGCGCTGCGGGTGCAGGGCCATGCGTCGCACCTGCGCCGCGCGGTGGAGCGCGAGTCCCGGCTTGCGTTGAAGATGCGCACGATCAACCGGTACCTGTTCGAGGAAGTCGGCTATGCCGGCAACCACGACGAGTACTACGACCCGCGCAACAGCTACATCAACGAGGTGTTCGAGCGGCGCCTGGGCAATCCGATCTCGCTGGCGCTGGTGCAGATGACGGTCACGCGGGAGGTCGGCCTGCCGCTGGACGGCGTCTCGTTCCCCGGGCACTTCCTGGTGCGCCTGCCGGTCGACAACGGCGTGCTGGTGATGGATCCGTTCAACCGCGGACGGCCGCTCGACGTGGACGAACTGCGCGAGCGGGCCAGCGCCCACCTGGGCGGCGGCGTCCCCGATGACGACGCGCTGTCGCAGATCCTCAACCCGGCCTCGAACCGCGCGATCCTGGTGCGCATGCTGCGCAACCTGCACGGCGTCTACCAGAAGCACGGCGACTGGGAGCGCGCGGTGCGCAGCGCCGACCGCGTGCTGCGGCTGCTGCCGGACGATTCCGAAGCGCTGCGCGACCGTGGCGTGGGCTACCTGGAAATCGGCCACCGCGCGGGCGCGCGCGAGGACCTGCAGCGCTACCTGCAGCGCCAGCCGGGCGCGCCCGACGCGGGCCGGATCCGGCTGCGGCTGATCGAAGCGGGACTGCAGCCGGCGCGGCTGCACTGAGCGTCGGCGCGCCGATTACAGCGCGATCATCTCGAAGTCGTCCTTGGTCACGCCGCAATCCGGGCACGTCCAGGTGTCCGGGACGTCCTCCCAGCGCGTGCCGGGCGCGAGGCCGTCGTCGGGCAGGCCGGCCGCTTCGTCGTAGACGAAACCGCAGACCACGCACATCCAGCTGCGGTAGGGCGTGTCGTTCATCGGATAATGGGCGCGCAAGCGTCGGAGGATTCATGCCATTGTCCCATCCCCCGCGCCGGGGCGAAACCGGCGCACGGGCCCCGCGCGGGCTCTATGCGATCACGCCGGACCTGCCCAACACCGCCCTGCTGCTGGCGAAGGTGCAGGCCGCGCTGCCGTGGACGTGCTGGCTGCAGTACCGCAACAAGGCGGCCACGCCGGCGCTGCGGCGGACGCAGCTGGAGGCGCTGATCCCCGCCTGCCGCGCCCATGGGGTCGCGCTGATCGTCAACGACGACTGGCGCCTGGCGGCGGAGTGCGGCGCGGACGGCGCCCATCTGGGCGAGGACGACGGCGACCTGCGTACGGCGCGCGCGGCGCTGGGTCCGGACGCCATCCTCGGCGCCTCCTGCTACGACTCGCTGGCGCTTGCCCGGCAGGCCGTGGCCGCGGGCGCCTCCTATGTCGCCTTCGGCGCCTTCCATCCCAGCACCACGAAGACCGCGACGCGACGGGCACAGCCTGCGTTGCTGCAGCAGGCCGCAGCCCTGGGCGTGACGCGCGTGGCGATCGGCGGCATCACCCCCGACAATGCGGCGGCGCTGGTCGCTGCCGGCGCCGACCTCATCGCGGTGGTCAGCGGCGTGTTCGGCGCCGATGATCCCGCTGCCGCGGCGCAGGCATACCTGCGCGCGTTCGACCGCAGCGACGCCCTGCCCCGCGACGGCAGCCTGCCGCGCCACTGACGCCTCCATCCGCATTCCGATCCAGGATTTCCGACCATGAACCACGAACGCTCCCACGCCCTGTTCTCCCGCGCGCGCACGCTGCTGCCCGGCGGCGTCAATTCGCCGGTGCGCGCCTTCAAGTCGGTGGGCGGCGAGCCGTTCTTCGTCGCGCGCGCGGATGGCCCGTACCTGTACGACGTCGATGGCAACAGCTACATCGACTACGTCGGTTCGTGGGGGCCGATGATCGTGGGCCACAACCATCCGGCGGTGCGCGAAGCGGTGGCCGACGCGATCGGCAACGGCCTGTCCTACGGCGCGCCGTGCGCGGCCGAAGTGACGATGGCCGAACGCATCACCGGCCTGGTGCCGTCCTGCGAGATGGTGCGCATGGTCAACTCCGGCACCGAGGCCACGCTCTCGGCGATCCGCCTGGCGCGCGGCGCCACCGGCCGCATGAAGATCGTCAAGTTCGAAGGCTGCTACCACGGCCACGGCGACTCCTTCCTGGTCAAGGCCGGGAGTGGTGCGCTGACCTTCGGGGTGCCGAACTCGCCCGGCGTGCCGAAAACGCTGGCCGACCTCACCCTGACCCTGCCCTACAACGATTTCGATGCGGCCACCGCGCTGTTCGACGAGGCGGGAAGCGAGATCGCCGGCCTGATCATCGAGCCGGTGGTCGGCAACGCCAACTGCCTGCCGCCGCGCGAAGGCTACCTGCAGCACCTGCGCGAGCTGTGCACCCGGCACGGCGCGCTGCTGATCTTCGACGAGGTGATGACCGGCTTCCGCGTGGCGCTGGGCGGCGCGCAGGCGCGCTACGGCGTAGCGCCGGACCTGAGCACCTTCGGCAAGATCATCGGTGGCGGCATGCCGGTGGGCGCCTACGGCGGCCGGCGCGAGCTGATGGAGCAGATCGCGCCGGCGGGCCCGGTCTACCAGGCCGGCACGCTGAGCGGCAATCCGGTTGCGATGGCGGCGGGACTGGCGATGCTCGACCTGGTGTCCGCGCCCGGCTTCCACGACCGGCTCGAAGCGACCACCCACGCGCTGTGCGACGGCCTGGAAGCGGCGGCGCGCGCGGCCGGCGTGCCGTTCACCACCACCCGCGTCGGCGCGATGTTCGGGTTGTTCTTCACCGGCGCCCCGGTCGTGGACACCTATGCGCAGGCGGTGGCCTGCGATACGGCCGCGTTCAATCGCTTCTTCCACGGGATGCTCGACCGCGGCGTGTTCCTGGCACCGTCGGCGTTCGAAGCCGGCTTCGTGTCCAGCGCGCACGACGGCGACGTCGTCGCCGCGACGCTCGAAGCCGCGCAGGCGGCGTTCCGGAGCCTGGCCGATGCCCCTGCCAGCTGAACCCCGGGCGCCGCAGTCCCGCGACGGCGGCAGTCCGTTCGAGAAGGAGTACCTGCCGGCCTCGACCGAGGGCGCGCGCTACCGCTGGTTCAGGCGCATCTTCCACCACGATGCGCCCGACGAGCGCAATTTCGACCTGGTGCTGATCGCGGTCATCCTCGCCAGCGTCGTGGTCGTCCTGCTCGACAGCGTGCCTTCGATCAAGGCGCGCTGGCACGGCTGGCTGTATGCCGCGGAGTGGGCCTTCACCCTCGCCTTCACCTTCGAGTACGCCGTCCGGCTGTGGGTCGTGAAGCGGCCGCTGCGCTACGCCAAGAGCTTCTTCGGCATCATCGACCTGCTGGCGATCCTGCCCACCTTCCTCTCGCTGCTGTTTCCCGCATCGGCCTCGTTCGCGGTGATCCGGGCGCTGCGCCTGCTGCGCGTGTTCCGGGTCCTGAAGCTGGTCGAGTACTCCAGCGAGGCCGGGGTGCTGATCCAGGCACTGCTGCGCAGCAGGCGCAAGATCTTCGTCTTCATCGCCACCCTGGTTACCATCGTGGTCATCTTCGGCGCGCTGATGTACGTGGTGGAGGGGCCGGATCGCGGCTTCACCAGCATCCCGGCCGGCATGTACTGGGCGATCGTCACCGTCGGCACCGTGGGCTACGGCGACATCGCGCCCGGCACGCCGTTCGGCCGCTTCGTCACCTCGGTGCTGATCGTGATCGGCTACAGCATCATCGCCGTGCCCACCGGCATCTACACCGCGGAGCTGGCGCGCTCGCTGCAGCCCAGGCGCCGCCAGGTGCGCTGCACCGAATGCGGACTGCCGGAACACGAGGCGGACGCCTGGCACTGCCGCAAATGCGGGCGGGCGCTGCCGCACGAGGAGTGACGTTACGGGCGCGCCGGCGGGATCGCCTGCCGCAGGGCGCGCTCCAGCCGCTGCAGGCCCTCGGCCACCTCGGCGTCGGTGATGTTGAGCGGCGGCACGAAGCGCAGCACGTCCGGGCCGGCCTGCAGCAGCAGCAGGCCCTGCGCGGCAGCCAGGTCGAGCAGTTCGCCGGCGCGGCCGGCGTGGGCCGGCGCGAGCACCGCGCCCAGCATCAGTCCGCGGCCGCGCACCTGCGAGAACAGGCCGAGTTCGCGGTCCAGCGCCGCCAGGCCCTCGCGCAAGGCCGAGGATTGGCGGCTGACGTTGGCCTGGATCTCCGGCGAGGCCAGCTTGCGCAGCGCGACGCGCGCCACGACCGCGGCCAGCGGATTGCCGCCGAACGTGGTGCCGTGGTCGCCGAACTGCATCGCCCCGGCCACCTTCGGCCCGGCCAGCATGGCGCCGATCGGGAAGCCGCCGCCCAGCGCCTTGGCCAGGGTGACGATGTCCGGTTCGACCCGGTCGTGCCAGTGCGCGAACAGCGTGCCGGTACGGCCCATGCCGCTCTGGATCTCGTCGAGCACCAGCAGCGCGCCGTGGTGGTCGCACAGCTCGCGCGCCGCGCGCAGGAAGCCCGGCGCCGCCGGCGTGACCCCGCCTTCGCCCTGCACCGGTTCGACCATCACCGCCGCCACGTCGCCGCTGGACATGGCGACCTCGAGCGCGGTCGCGTCGTTGAAGTCCACGTAGCGGAAGCCGCCGGGCAGCGGCTCGTAGCCGGCCTGGTACTTGGGCTGCGCGGTCGCGGTGACGGTGCCCAGGGTGCGGCCGTGGAAACTGCCGCGGAAGGTCACGATCACCCGCCTGGCCGGTTCGCGTCCCTGCGCGGTGGCCCACTTGCGCACCAGCTTGATCGCGGCCTCGTTGGCCTCGGCGCCGGAGTTGCACAGGAACACGCGCTCGGCGAAGCGCGAGGCGGCGACCAGTTCCTCGGCCAGCCGCAGTGGCGGTTCGCTGTAGAAGACGTTGCTGGTGTGCCAGAGGCGGCCGGCCTGCGCGGTGAGCGCGGCGACAAGGTCGGGGTCGCCGTGGCCGAGGCTGCAGACCGCGATGCCCGCGGAAAAATCGATGTAGTCGCGTCCGTCCAGGTCCCACAGGCGCGCACCCTGGCCATGATCGAGGATCACCGGCCGCTGGCGGTACACGGGCAGGTAGCGCTGCTGGCCGAGGGCGACCAGGTCGGCAGTGGGATCGGACTGGCTCATGCGCGTGGCGGGACGTGGGAGGGTCGGACATTGTGCCGCGTCGGCGGCCACTGCGCCGGCGTCCCGCGGCGCCCGTCCGGTGGCGATGCATTCGGCCCGGGACCGGCGCAGCGGCACTGCCGCGCCGCAGGCCCGCCGCTTCACCAGCTGCCGGTGTTGGGCATGGACGCCCAGGGTTCGGCCGGCGCCAGTGCCTCGCCCTTCTGCAGCAGCTCGATCGAGATCAGGTCGGGCGTGCGCACGAAGGCCATGCGGCCGTCGCGGGGCGGGCGATTGATGGTGACGCCAAGCGACTGCAGGTGCGCGCAGAGCGCGTAGATGTCGTCGACCTCGAAGGCGAGGTGGCCGAAGTTGCGGGCGCTGCCGTAATCCTCCGGCGCCGAGCCGTCCGCGGGCGGCCAGTTGTAAGTCAGTTCGACTTCGGCCTCTGGATTTTCCGGAGCGCCGAAGTAGACCAGGGTGAAGCGGCCGGATTCGTTGTCCATGCGCCGGGTCTGGCGCAGGCCCAGACCCTCGGTGAGGAAGCGGCTGGTCGCGTCGAGGTCGTGGACGCGGATCATGGCGTGGAGGTATTTCATGGCGGGTTCCTGTGCGGACGGCAGCGCGTGCGGCTGGCATTATCGCCCTCTCCTCCCGCTTCCGGCGCCGCCATGACCCGCCCGCATCGATTCGACACGCTCGCCGCCCATGCCGGCGTCGCACCCGACCCGACCAGCGGCGCGCTGTCGCCGCCGCTGCAGCTGGCCACGACGTTCGAGCACGCGCCCGACGCGAGTGCGCCGATGGGCTATCTGTACCAGCGTTACGGCAGCCCCAACCAGACGCAGCTGGAGCAGGCACTGGCGACCCTGGACGGCGCGGCGCGGGCGATGTTCTTCGCCACCGGCATGACCGCGGGCACCACGGCCATGCAGGCGCTGCCGGCCGGCAGCGAGCTGCTGATCGCCGACGACACCTACTTCGGCTACCGCGCGGTCGGCGCGAAGTGGCTGGACCGCTGGGGCGTGCGCCACCGGGTGGTGGACATGACCGACCTCGACGCGGTGCGCGCCGCGGTCACGCCCGACACGCGCCTGCTGTGGGCGGAAACGCCGTCCAATCCGCTGCTCAAGGTCTGCGACATCGCCGCGCTGGCCGACATCGCGCACCACGCGGGCGCGCGGCTGCTGGTCGACGGCACCTTCGCCACCCCGGCGCTGCAGCAGCCGCTGTCGCTGGGCGCGGACATCGTCCTGCACTCGGCGACCAAGTACCTGGGCGGACATGGCGACGTGATGGGCGGGGTGCTGGCGTTCGCGGCCGACGACGACTTCGCCGCCGAGTGCGGCGAGCTGCGCGGCCAGACCGGCAACACCGCCTCGCCGTTCGCGGCGTGGCTGGTGCTGCGCGGGCTGCGCACCCTGCCGGTGCGGGTGGAGCGGCACTGCCGCAACGCGCAGGTGGTGGCGGAGTTCCTGCAGTCGCATGCCGGCGTCGAGGCCGTGCACTACCCCGGCCTGGCCACGCATCCGGGGCACGCCATCGCCGCGCGCCAGATGCGCGGCGGCTTCGGCGGCATGCTGTCGTTCGAGGTGGCGGGCGGACGCGAGGCGGCGCTGGCGGTGGCCGGGCGCCTGTCGCTGTTCACCAACGCGACCTCGCTGGGGTCGACCGAATCGCTGGTCGAGCACCGCGCCTCGATCGAAGGGGTCCAGTCCGCCTCGCCGCAGGGCCTGCTGCGGCTGTCGGTGGGACTGGAGGATCCGCAGGACCTGGTCGAGGACCTGGCGCAGGCGCTGGCCTGAGGCGGCAATCCCGGCGCGGGCCCTGGCTGCGCCGTGAACCGCGCAGGTCGAAGGCGCGCGCTCAGTCCAGGAACAGGTCCGGCAGCAGCGGCTGCGCGGGATCGACCGCGTAACCGGACAGGTCGGTGATCCCGGCTTCGGCCAGCACTTCGTCGTCGATCAGGAAGCGGCCGGTGAAGCCCTTGGCCGGCCGGCACAGGATCGCGTGCGCGGCATCGGCCATGATCTCCGGCGAGCGGCCGTTGCCGGCCGACACGCCGGGGATCATGTTCAGCGCGTCGGTGGCGATCAGGGTGCGCGGCCACAGCGCGTTGATCGCGACGCCGCGGTCGGCGAACTCCGCCGCCAGGCCCAGCGTGACGAAGCTCATGCCCATCTTCGCCAGGGTGTAGCCGGTGTGCGGCGCCCACCACTTCGGATCCAGCGACGGCGGCGGGCACAGGGTCAGGATGTGCGGGTTGGCCGCCTGCAGCAGGTGCGGCAGGCAGGCCTGGGCGCACAGGAAGCTGCCGCGGGCGTTGACCTGCTGCATCAGGTCGAAGCGTTTCATCGGCGTGTCCAGCGCGCCGCGCAGCCAGATCGCGCTGGCGTTGTTGACCAGGACGTCGAGCCCGCCGAAGGTGTCCACGGTCCTGGCCACCGCATCGCGGACCTGGTCTTCCTCGCGGATGTCGCAGCGGATCGCCAGGGCGCGGCCGCCGGCCGCCTCCACCGCAGCGGCCGCACTGTGGATGGTGCCGGGCAGCCTCGGGTTGGGCACGTCGGACTTGGCCGCGATGACCACGTTGGCGCCGTCGCGGGCGGCGCGCAGCGCGATCGCCAGGCCGATGCCGCGGGACGCGCCGGTGATGAACAGGGTCTTGGCTTGGAGAGCCGGCATTGGGGATTCGGGATTCGTGATTGGCAAAGCCTACCCCAACCCGCTGTTCCGAATCCCCAACCCCGACTCCCCAATGCCGGCTCTCAAGGCTTCGGCCCCTGCCCCTCGTTGTCCTCCCACTTGAGCAGCCGCCGGGTCACGAAGCGGTAGACCGGCTTGCCGGTGCGGAACCATACGTCGCGCACCCACGAGTTGCGCTTGAGCAGGCGTCGTTCCACCGGCGTCAGCGCCTCGCGGCAGTACATGCGCTTGTGCTTGAGCAGGTGGCGCAGGTCCTCCCGGTACAGCAGCCGCATCCAGCGCGCGCGCGGGTCGCCGCGGCTGGCGAGCTGGAAGTCGATGATCGCGGGGCGTCCGTCCTCCAGCACCAGCCAGTTGGCTTCCTTGGCCAGGTCGTTGTGGGCGATGCCGCGGCGATGCAGCTGCTGCAGCAGTCGCCGTGCGGCGTGGAACCAGGCCGCGTCGCCACGCGGCGGCCGCTGGTACATCGCCGCGCCCGCCATGTAGCTGCGGTCGAGGCGGCGCCCGTCCCAGGCCAGCAGCTGCGGCACGTCGGCCATGCCGTGGATGGCGCGCAGCGCCAGCGCCTCACGGCGGGCCAGCCACCAGGCGGGCAGGCGCAGCCAGATCGGCACGTGCGCCAGGTCGCGGCGCACGAACGGGCCGCCCGATCCGCGCATCAGCGAGATGCGGCCGAAGCTGTCGGCCTTGAGCGCATGGATCTCGGTGGCGGCGTCGCGGTGCATCGCGACAGTGTAGGCGAGCGGTCAGCGGCGGCTGTCATAATCGCCGGCATGGACTCCGGCTGGTTCGACGCCACGCTCGCCTGGATCAGCGCGCACCCCGTCGCGGCCGGCGGCCTCATCTTCCTGATCGCATTCTGCGATGCGATCGTCGTGCTCGGCATCGTGGTGCCGGCCCTGCCGCTGCTGTTCGCGATCGGCGCGCTGATCGGCCTGGGCCACATCGACGGCCCCTACGCCATCACCTGCGCCGCGCTGGGCGCCTTCGCCGGCGACGGTATCGGCTACTGGGTGGGCCGGCGCTGGGGTTCGCGCCTGCGCGAGCACTGGCCGTTCCGCCGCTATCCGCAGCTGCTCGACCGCGGCGAACAGGTGTTCCGCCGGCACGGCATCAAGGGCATCGTGATCGCGCGCTTCGTCGGCGCCATCCGCGCCTTCGTGCCGGCCATCGCAGGCATGCTGGACATGCGGCCGCGGCGCTACCTGCCGATGAGCCTGCTGGCCTGCTTCCTGTGGGCGGGGCTGTTCCTGGCGCCGGGCTGGATCTTCGGCGCGTCCTACGACGCGGTGGCCGCGGTCGCCGACCGGCTGGTGCTGGTGCTGGGCGGCCTGCTGCTGGTGCTGGCCCTGGCCTGGGCCGGCGTGCTCTACACCTACCGCTGGTTCGATCGCCACGCCAACGCGCTGCTGGCCAGGCTGCTGCGCTGGACCCGGCTGCATCCCCGGCTGGGTCGCTATGCCGCCGCGCTGGTGGATCCGCGGCGCCCGGAATCCTCGTCGCTGATGATCCTGGCTGCCTGCCTGCTGGCGATCGGCTGGGCTTGGTTCGCGCTGCTGGGCACGGTGTGGATGCGCGGCGAACCGCTGGCGCTGGACCTGAGCGTCTTCCAGGCGATGTACACCCTGCGCAATCCGCTGGCCGACCGGCTGATGGCCGGGCTGGCCTCGATCGGCAACTGGGAGGTGCTGCTGCCGGCCTCGTCGCTGGCCCTGCTGTGGCTGCTGTGGCGGCGGCGCTGGATCGCGGCCGCGCACTGGGTGGCCGCGCTCGCGTTCGGCCTGGTGCTGACCACCGGCCTGTCGCAGCTGATCGACATGCCGCTGCCGCCCACCGCGCACAGCGGCTTCGGCTTCCCGTCGGTATCGGTGACGATGACCACGATCACCTTCGGCTTCTTCGCCGTTCTGATCGCGCGCGAACTGCCCGGCCGCAGCCGGGTCTGGCCCTACCTGGTGGCCGGCATCGTCGGGGTGCTGCTGGGTTTCGCCCGGCTGTACCTGGGCGCGCACTGGCTCAGCGACGTGGTCGGCGGGATGCTGCTGGGCATCGTCTGGCTGCTGGTGCTGGGCCTGGCCTACCGGCGGCACGTGGCGCGCTCGTTCTGGATGCGGCCGCTGGCGGCGATCTTCTATCTCAGCTTCGCGGTGGCCGCGCTATGGCACGCGCCGCGGGCGGTGGACCCGTTGCTCGAGCGCTTCCATGCGCCGGAGCCGAGCATGGTGCTCGAGCGCGACGCCTGGTGGGAAAGCGACTGGAACCAACTGCCGGCGCAGCGCCGCGAGCGCGACGCCAGTCGCCGCTGGGCGCTGGAAATCCAGGTCGCCGGGCCGCTGGAGCCGCTGCAGGGGCACCTGCAGTCGCTGGGCTGGCGGGTCCAGCCGCAGGCGGACTGGATCGCCACCCTGGGCCTGCTCGATGACGACGCCGCGCCGGCCGACCAGGCGGTGCTGCCGGCCACACTGGGCTCCGAGGCCGAACGCCTGCTGCTGCGGCGCCCTGCCGGGGACGGGCGGATCCAGGCCCTGCGCCTGTGGCGCGCGCCGGCGCGGCTGGCCGACGGCACGCCGCTGTGGATCGGAACCACCCAGACCTTGTCGTTCGAGCGGCCGCTGGGTGGCCTGTTCGGCATCTGGCTGCCGGTGCTCGACGATGACGCCGCCCACGCCGCGGTGCATCGGGCGCTGACCGGATTCCCGATGCGGCAGGCGCCGCACCCCGCGACCGGCGCGCCGGTGCTGCGGCTGCGGACCGACCGCGACGCGCTGGCCGGCCACGACAGCCGGCCGCGCTGAGCAGGGCATCCGGCGGCAGGCGTCGGCAGCAACGATCAGCGGATCAGTTCGAACATCGCATCCAGGCGCAGGTCCGGATCGTCCTCTTCCAGCAGCCGCTGGCGCTGCTCCAGGCTGAGCGGCAGCACCTCGGCCAGCCGCCAGCCGACCCAGGCAGCCTCGTCGAACCGCTGTTCCGGCACCGCGAGGTCGACCTCCAGCTGCTCCAGGATCCGCCGCAGCACCTCGCCCAGCAGCATGTGCTGGGGTTGCAGTTCGGCAACCGGGTCCGGCTCGCACCAGTCGACCTCGGCCACCACCAGTCCGTTGCCGCGCACCTGGGTGGACGCGACACGGAAGCGGCGGTGGCCGCGCAGGCGCAGGTGCAGCAGGCCGTCGGGGCCGGTGTCGAAGTCCTCGATGCGCGCCTCGGTGCCGCAGGCGGCAGGCACCGCGGGCGCACCGGCCTCGGCGCCCTCGGCGATCATGCACACGCCGAAGCCGCTGCCCTGGCGTCCGCATTCGCGCACCAGGTCGAGGTAGCGCGGCTCGAACACGCGCAGGCCCAGCGTGGCGCCGGGCACCAGCACCGTGTGCAGCGGGAACAGCGGCAGCAGTTCGGCCATGGCGCCAGTCTAGGCCGTCCGCCGCGCAGGCCGCGTCCACGGACGGGGTGTGCGACGATCTGGCCGACCGCGCGGAGCGACCGCCGATGTGGCGACGCGAGGCATTGGCGCGCGCCGTACCGGCTCATGCCGGACGCGCGCGTTCCGCCGGGCCAGCAGGCTCACGCCCCGCGCAGCTGCGCCAGGAACCGGCGCGGCGCGCCGTCGAAGCCGCCGTTGGACATGAACACGACGTGGTCGCCCTCGCCCACGGTGCCCTGCAGGGCCGCCAGCAGGGCGTCGACATCGGCCACCGCGCGCGCCTGCCCGCGCACCGCCGAGACCACGGCGGTCGCGTCCCAGGGCAGTTCCGGCCGCGCCAGGAACACCACCGCACCCGCGCCTGCCAGCGACGGTGCAAGTGCCTCGGCATGCGCGCCCTGCCGCATCGAGTTGCTGCGCGGCTCCATCGCCACCACGATCCGCGCCCGCCCCACCCTGGCGCGCAGGCCCGCCAGCGTGGTCGCGATCGCTGTCGGGTGGTGGGCGAAGTCGTCGTAGACGGTGATCCCGCGCGCCTGCCCCAGCAGCTCCATGCGCCGCTTCACGCCACGAAAGTCCGCCAGCGCCGGCAGCACCGAGGCCACGTCAACGCCCACCGCCGCGCAGGCGGCCAGCGCGGCCAGGCCGTTGAGCACGTTGTGGTCGCCGAGCAGCGGCCATTCCACCGCGCCCAGCACGCGCCCGTCGCGCAGCACCTCGAACGCGCCGCCGTCCTCGCGCAGCCTGCGCGCCTGCCATTCGAACCCCTCGTCGAAGCCGAAGCGCTCCACCGGCGTCCAGCAGCCCATCTCCAGGGTCTGGCGCAGGTGCGCGTCGTGGCCGTTCACGATCAGCCAGCCGCGCCGGGGCACGATCCGCACCAGGTGGTGGAACTGCCGCTGGATCGCAGCCACGTCCGGGAAGATGTCGGCGTGGTCGTACTCGAGGTTGTTGAGGATCGCGACCAGCGGCCGGTAGTGGACGAACTTGCTGCGCTTGTCGAAGAAGGCGGTGTCGTACTCGTCGGCTTCGACCACGAACTCGCGCCCGGCGCCGATCCGCGCGGACATCCCGAAATCCTCCGCCACCCCGCCGATCAGGAAGCCCGGTTCGCGCCCGGCGGCCTGCAGCAGGAAGGCCAGGATGGTCGTGGTGGTGGTCTTGCCGTGGGTGCCGGCCACCGCCAGCACGTCTCGGCCCGGCAGCACCTGTTCGTGCAGCCACTGCGCGCCGGAGGTATAGGCGCGGCCGCTGTCGAGCACCGCCTCCACCGCCGGATTGCCGCGCGAGAGCGCGTTGCCGACCAACACCGTCTCGCAGTCCGCGGAGATGTGGTCGGGCAGGTAGCCCTGGCGCAGGGCGATGCCCAGGCGCTCGAGCTGGGTCGACATCGGCGGATACACCGCCTGGTCGCTGCCTTCGACGTCGTGCCCGAGTTCGCGCGCGAGCGCGGCGACGCCGCCCATGAAGGTGCCGGCGATGCCGAGGATGTGGAGTTTCAAGGCGGACCCTGCGTGCTGCGTGACAGCCGCGCACTTTACCCAAACGCGCGTCCGCCGGCCGGCCTGATCCCGGTCAAGGCCGGTTCCGGCCGGACCGTTAGACTCTGCGCATCGCCCGCCATTGGCCAGACCCTGCCATGACCCGCATTCCCTTCGCCATCGCCGCGCTGGCCCTGCTCCTGGGTGGCTGCGCGGCCGCCGGATCGGCCGGCAAGCCGGGCACGGAGGCCGCTGCCGCAGCGTCCGCGGCCGCGACCCTGCCGTCGATGACCGTGCACAAGCACCCGAGCTGCGGCTGCTGCAGCGTCTGGATCGAGCACGTGCGCGAGGCCGGCTTCCGCGTCGACGTCCGCGATGTCGAGGACATGGCCACGGTGAAGGAGCAGGCCGGCGTGCCCACGGAGGCGGCGTCCTGCCACACCGCCGAAGTCGGCGGGTACTTCATCGAGGGCCACGTGCCGGCCACCGACATCGCCCGCCTGCTGCGCGAGCGTCCGGCCGCGCGGGGCCTGGCCGTGCCGGGCATGCCGCTGGGCTCGCCGGGCATGGAGCATCCCGACGGCCTGGCCCATCCCTACAGCGTGGAGCTGGTGCTGGAAGACGGCAGCGCGCGCGAATTCAGCCGCTATCCCGCGGACTGACTCGCGTCGGCCCGCCGGGACCCATGCGGCGCCGGCGCCAGGCTTTCCCAGGTGCGGGTGCCGCCTCGGCGGCCATCGCGGCGCCGTCAGCCGACCGCCTTCTCCGGCGCGATCGCCTCGATGATGCGGTTGAACACCTCGTCCAGGGCACCGACGCCGTCGACGATGGTGAGCTGGCCGTGCTGGCGGTAGAACTCGATCACCGGCGCGGTCTGCTGGTCGTACACCTCCAGCCGCTTGCGCACCGATTCGGGATTGTCGTCGGCGCGGCCCTCGGCCTTGGCGCGTCCGGCCAGACGCTCGACGATCTGCTCGTTGTCAACCGTCAGCTGCACCGCCGCATCGAACTTCTGCCCCAGGCTCGCCAGCAGCTCGTCCAGCGCCGCGGCCTGGGCGAGGTTGCGCGGGTAACCGTCGAGGATGAAGCCGGCTTTCGTGTCGTCGCGCGAGAAGCGGTCCTTGAGCATGCCCAGCAGGATGTCGTCGCTGACCAGTTCGCCCCGGGCCATCACTTCCTTGGCCTGCAGGCCCAGCGGGGAGCCCGCGGCCACTTCGGCGCGCAACAGGTCGCCGGTGGAAATATGCGGAACCTGCAGGTGCTCCTTGAGCCTTGCCGCCTGCGTGCCCTTGCCCGAGCCGGGCGCTCCCAACAGTACCAATCGCATCGACGACTCCCAGCAGAACGAGACCGTAAGCGGTCGCGGACCGTTGCTACACTCCGGCCGTCACCGCGGATTCAGCCGCCACTTTAACCTATCGACCCGCCCCTCCGATCCCCTCCAAAAGGCGCATATGGCTTCCGGAACCCTGCTCTACTCCCAGTCCGGCGGTGTCACCGCCGTCATCAACGCCACCGCCTCGGGCGTGATCGCCGAGGCGCGCGCCCGCAAGGTCAAGGTGCTGGCGGCGCGCAACGGCATCCTCGGCGCGCTGCGCGAGGAGCTGGTGGACACCTCGAAGGAGACCGCCGCGACGGTCCGCGGCCTGGCCCACACCCCCGGCGGCGCGTTCGGTTCCTGCCGCTACAAGCTCAAGTCGCTCGAGGCGGACCGGGCGAAGTACGAGCGCCTGCTGGAGGTGTTCCAGGCGCACGACGTGCGCTGGTTTCTCTACAACGGCGGCAACGATTCGGCCGACACCGCCAACAAGGTGTCCCGGCTGGCGGCCGAGTACGGCTATCCGCTGACCTGCATCGGCGTGCCCAAGACCATCGACAACGACCTGGCCGTGACCGACTGCTGCCCGGGCTTCGGCTCGGCCGCCAAGTACACCGCGGTGTCGGTGCGCGAGGCGGCGCTCGACGTGGCGGCGATGGCCGAAACCTCGACCAAGGTGTTCGTCTACGAGGCGATGGGCCGCCATGCGGGATGGCTGGCTGCCGCGGCGGGCCTGGCGGGCAAGGGGCCGGACGAGGCACCGCACCTTATCCTGTTCCCGGAACGCCCCTACGACGAGGCGGATTTCCTGAAGAACGTGCGGAAAGTGGTCGAACGGGTCGGCTACTGCGTGGTGGTGGCCAGCGAGGGCATCCAGACCGCCGACGGGCGCTTCGTCGCCGATTCGGGCGGCGGCAAGGACTCCTTCGGCCATACCCAGCTCGGCGGCGTGGCCTCGTACCTGGCCGGCAAGGTCAAGGACCAGCTCGGACTCAAGGTGCATTGGACCCTGCCCGACTACCTGCAGCGCAGCGCCCGCCACCTGGCCTCGAAGACCGACGTCGAGCAGGCCATCGCGGTGGGCAAGGCCGCCGTGCAGTTCGCGCTCAAGGGCCAGAACGCCACCATGCCGGTGATCGTGCGCACCTCCGACAAGCCCTACCGCTGGAAGATCGGCAGCGCGCCGCTGGACAAGGTGGCCAACCACGAGAAGACCTTCCCCAAGGGCTACATCCGTCGCGACGGCTACGGCATCACCGACAAGGCCCGCACCTACCTCGAGCCGCTGATCCGCGGCGAGCTGCCGCCGCCGTACGGCCGCGACGGCATCCCGGCCTATGTGTCGCTGAAGAACGTGGCGGTGAAGAAGAAGCTGCCGCGCTGGGAGGGATAGGCCGCGGCACGGCAAGGGCGACGCGCGACCTCACTCCCCGGGCGCGCGTCGTCGACGTCCGCGGCGAACTGCGCGAGGTCCACGGGAGCGCGCCAGTCGCGCACTCCGGCACGACGGCTGCGCCAATGCATGCCCAGGCGCGTGCCCGCCCCGGGCCAGATGCGCGTCAGCCTTCGAGCAGGGACAGGTTGCGCACGGCCCCCTTGTCGGCGCTGGTCGCGAGCAGTGCATACGCCTTGAGCGCGGCGGTGACCTTGCGCGGTCGCGGCAGCGCGGGCTTCCAGCCGGCCGCATCCTGGGCGGCGCGGCGCGCGGCCAGCTCGTCCTGCGGCACCAGCAGTTCGATCGAGCGCGCGGGAATGTCGATGCGGATGCGGTCGCCGTCGCGGACCAGGCCGATCGCGCCGCCAGCCGCAGCTTCGGGCGAGACGTGGCCGATCGACAGGCCCGAGGTGCCGCCGGAGAAGCGGCCGTCCGTGAGCAGGGCGCAGCGCTTGCCCAGGCCCTTCGATTTCAGGTAGCTGGTCGGATACAGCATTTCCTGCATGCCCGGGCCGCCCTTCGGGCCCTCGTAGCGGATCACCACCACCTCGCCCGCCTGCACCTCGTCGCCGAGGATGCCCTGCACCGCCGCGTCCTGGCTCTCGAAAACGCGGGCGCTGCCTTCGAACACGTGGATCGATTCGTCCACGCCCGCGGTCTTCACCACGCAGCCGTCGAGCGCGATGTTGCCGCGGAGCACGGCCAGGCCACCCTCCTCCGAATAGGCCTGCGCGACGGAGCGGATGCACCCGGCCGCCCGGTCGGTATCCAGGGTGGGCCAGCGCGTGGACTGGCTGAACGCGGTCTGCGTCGGGATGCCAGCGGGACCGGCACGGAAGAAGGTCGACACCGCCTCGTCGCCGTTCTGCGTCACATCCCACCTGGCGATCGCCTCTCCCAGCGTCCTGGCGTGCACGGTCGCCGCGCCGGTGTGCAGCAGGCCGCCGCGCGCGAGTTCGCCGAGGATGGCCATGATGCCGCCCGCGCGGTGCACGTCCTCGACGTGGTAGTCCGGCGAGTTCGGCGCCACCTTGCACAGTTGCGGCACCCGCCGCGACAGCCGGTCGATGTCGTCCAGGGTGAAGGGCACGCCCGCTTCCTGCGCCGCGGCCAGCAGGTGCAGGATGGTGTTGGTCGAACCGCCCATCGCGATGTCGAGCGTCATCGCATTTTCGAACGCCTCGAACGTGGCGATTCCGCGTGGCAGCGCACGCTCGTCACCTGCGCCGTACCAGCGGTGCACGAGTTCGACCGCCGTGCGGCCGGCACGCAGGAACAGCTGCTCGCGGTCTGCGTGCGTGGCCAGCACCGTGCCGTTGCCCGGCAGCGACAGGCCCAGCGCCTCGGTCAGGCAGTTCATCGAGTTGGCGGTGAACATGCCCGAACACGAGCCACAGGTCGGGCAGGCGCTGCGCTCGACCGCTGCCACCTCCTCGTCGGTGGCCGAGTCGTCGGCCGCCATCACCATTGCGTCCACGAGGTCGAGCTTCTGGTCGGACAGCCGGGTCTTGCCGGCCTCCATCGGACCGCCGGAGACGAACACGGTCGGGATGTTGAGCCGCAGCGCGGCCATCAGCATGCCGGGCGTGATCTTGTCGCAGTTGGAGATGCACACCAGCGCGTCGGCGCAGTGCGCGTTGGCCATGTACTCGACCGAGTCGGCGATGATCTCGCGGCTGGGCAGCGAATACAGCATGCCGTCATGGCCCATCGCGATGCCGTCGTCGACCGCAATGGTGTGGAATTCCTTGGCCACGCCGCCGACGCGCTCGATCTCGCGCGCGACGAGCTGGCCCAGGTCCTTCAGGTGCACGTGACCGGGCACGAACTGGGTGAAGGAGTTGGCGATGGCGATGATGGGTTTCTGGAAATCCTCGTCGCGCATGCCCGTGGCGCGCCACAGCGCACGGGCACCGGCCATGTTGCGACCGTGGGTGGAGGTTTTCGAACGGTATTCGGGCATGGACTTCGCGGGGGGATGACGCAACGCGTCAAAGCGGGGATTCTGCGGGCTTTGCGACGTTACGGCTGCAATGATTTCACCGGCAACCAAAGCCGCGACACTTTGTCAAGCTTTGCGCTTGACAAGCCCCGAAACGCGGGGTTAGTTTGCAGGAATGTTGCATCGCCACACTCCTGCGACGAATGCCCACGACGCCAACGCGGCGGCCATTCTCGTACTCGTGCTTATTACCTCGCCGACAGGTGCGGGACGATCGGGCGCGTAAGCAGGAAGCGCCAAATCGCAGAACCCCGCACCGCAAGGGCGGGGTTTTTTATTGCCTTGCACCCACCCCCTTCCAACACACCGTTCCGCAGAGAGCCCTGAAATGACCCAGTCTTCCCTTCCCAAGCCCAGCGTCGCCATCGTCGGTTA
The DNA here is from genome assembly GCA_023395465.1 of Pseudomonadota bacterium. Classification (GTDB taxonomy): domain Bacteria; phylum Pseudomonadota; class Gammaproteobacteria; order Xanthomonadales; family Xanthomonadaceae; genus Luteimonas. Next base: position 24,368 of record JAEWZE010000103.1, on the reverse strand, counting down.
CGGCAGCCAGGGCCGCGCGCATGCGCTGAACCTGCGCGATTCGGGCTTCGACGTGACCGTCGGCCTGCGCGCCGGCGGCCCGACCGAGGCCAAGGCCAAGGCCGACGGCTTCACCGTCAAGACGCCGGCCGAGGCGGTGAAGCACGCCGACCTGGTCGCCATCCTCACGCCGGACATGGTGCAGCGGCAGGTGTACGAGGAGGCGATCGCGCCGAACATGAAGTCCGGCGCCTGCCTGCTGTTCGCGCACGGGCTGAACGTGCACTTCGACATGATCAAGCCGCGCGAGGACCTGGACGTGGTGCTGGTCGCGCCCAAGGGCCCGGGCGCGCTGGTGCGCCGCGAGTACGAGATCGGCCGCGGCGTGCCGTGCATCTACGCCGTGTACCAGGACAAGAGCGGCAAGGCCCGCGACCTGGCGCTGGCCTATGCCGGTGGTCTGGGCGGCGCGCGCGCCAACCTGATCGAGACCACCTTCAAGGAAGAGACCGAGACCGACCTGTTCGGCGAGCAGGCCGTGCTGTGCGGCGGCGCCTCGTCGCTGGTGCAGGCCGGTTTCGAAGTACTGGTCGAAGCGGGCTACCAGCCCGAGATCGCGTATTACGAAGTGCTGCACGAGCTGAAGCTGATCGTCGACCTGTTCTATGAAGGCGGCATCACCCGCATGCTCGAGTTCGTGTCGGAGACCGCGCAGTACGGCGACTACGTCAGCGGTCCGCGCGTGATCGACGCCGGCACCAAGGAGCGCATGCGCGAAGTGCTCAAGGACATCCAGGACGGGACCTTCACCCGCAACTGGGTGGCCGAGCACGAAGCCGGCCTGCCGAACTACAACAGGTTCAAGCAGGCCGACCTCGAGCACCCGATCGAAGTGGTCGGCAAGCAGCTGCGCGCGAAGATGGTGTGGCTGGACAACTCCCCGAAGGATCAGAAAGAGGCCGCGTGATGAACGGTGCGCAGTGGCTGGTGCAGGCGCTCGAGGCCGAGGGCGTTGACGCGCTCTTCGGCTACCCCGGCGGAACGATCATGCCGTTCTACGACGCGCTGCACGGCGCAACGGCGCTCAAGCACGTGCTGGTACGGCACGAGCAGGGCGCGGCCTTCGCGGCCAACGGCTATGCCCGTGCCAGCGGCCGCGTCGGCGTCTGCGTGGCGACGTCCGGCCCGGGCGCGTCGAACCTGGTGACCGGCATCGCCGACGCCATGTTCGACTCGGTGCCGATGGTGGTCCTCACCGGCCAGGTGCCCACGTTCCTGATGGGCACCGACGCGTTCCAGGAGCTGGACGTGTTCGGCATGACCATGCCGATCGTCAAGCACAGCTTCCTGCCGCGCAGCGTCGACGACCTGCCGCACATGTTCGCCGAGGCGTTCCGCATCGCCCGCAGCGGGCGCCCGGGCCCGGTGCTGATCGACCTGCCCAAGGACGTGCAGGTGGCCGATGCCTCGCACCTGCCGGTGCATTCGCCGCTGCCGGTCGATCCGGTGCCGGGTCCGCCCGACGCCGCGCTGCACGAGGCCGCCGCGCTGATCTCGCAGTGCACCCGGCCGGTGGTCTATGCCGGCGGCGGCGTGGTGCTGGGCGATGCGATCGATGCGTTCCGCGAGTTCGTCGACCTGACCGGCCTGCCCACCGTGCTCACGCTCAAGGCGCTGGGCGCGCTGCCGGCGGCGCATCCGTCCAACCTGGGCATGCTGGGCATGCACGGCAGCCGCGCGGCCAACATGGCGGTGCAGGAATGCGACCTGCTGTTCGTGGTCGGCGCGCGCTTCGACGACCGCGCCACCGGCAAGCTGGCCGAGTTCGCGCCCAATGCGCGGGTGGTGCACCTGGACGGCGACTGCTGCGAGATCGGCAAGCTGCGCAGCGTCGACGTGTCGGTGCCCGGGGACATCGCCGCCAGCCTGAGCCGGCTGGCCGCACCCCTGGCCGCCCAGATGGACGGCCGGCACGCGGCGGCGCGCAAGGCCTGGCGCCAGACCTGCGCCGAGCGGCGCAGCCGACATGCCCCGCGCTACGACGCGCCCGGCGAGAAGGTCTACGCGCCGTCGCTGCTCAGGCGCCTGAGCGAACTGGCCCCGCACGCGGTGGTCGCCTGCGACGTCGGCCAGCACCAGATGTGGGTCGCGCAGCACTGGCGCTTCCAGCACCCGCGCCAGCACCTGACCAGTGGCGCGCTGGGCGCAATGGGCTTCGGCCTGCCGGCCGCGATGGGCGCGCAGGTGGAAAGCCCGGCCGCGCAGGTGATCTGCGTCAGCGGCGACGGCTCGTTCATGATGAACATCCAGGAGCTGGCGACGATCCGCCGCTACCGGCTGCCGGTGAAGATCGTGCTGCTCGACAACTCCGCGCTGGGCATGGTCCGGCAGTGGCAGGAACTGTTCTTCGAGAAGCGCTATTCGGAGATCGACCTGTCCGACAACCCGGATTTCGCCGAGGTCGCGCGCGCCTTCGGCATCCAGGCGCTGCACGTGGACAAGGCCGCCGGCGTGGACGCCGCGCTCAAGGCGCTGCTGGCCGCGGAAGGACCGACCCTGCTGCACGTGGCGATCGACACGGCCGCCAACGTCTGGCCGCTGGTGCCGCCGAACCACAACAACGCCCAGATGATGGATCCGGACGATGCCGGCACGCTGGATACCGGCGAACCGTCGACGCCCTCCTCCACTTCGCCGGCCTCCGGGGAGCCGAACAATGCGCTACCAGCTTGATTTCATCCTGCGTCGCGCCGAGGGCGTGCTGCCGCGCGTGCTGGGCGCGACCGAGCGGCGCGGCTTCCGCCCGCTCGCGGTCGACGGCGAGGCCGGTGCCGACGGCGAGCAATGGCGGCTGCGCCTGACCGTCGAGGGCGAGCGGCCCGACGCGACCCTGCAGTCCCAGCTGGCCAAGCTCTACGACTGCCTGTCGGTACAGGTCCAGCCCTGCCCCTGATCGGGCACCGCCCTGCCGTCATCACCCCCACCGCGACCCGCCCCACGGACCCCTCATGAGCGCTACCGTCACTCCCATCGCCGAAGCCCACGCCCGTCACGCCGCATCCGCGCAGCCGGCCGCCTCGCCCGCGCAGGCACTCGCCTGGTTCGACGGCGCTCTGGTCGCTGCCGACACGCTGCAGGCCGGCCTGACCACCCATGCCATGCACTACGGCAGCGGCGTGTTCGAGGGCATCCGCGCCTATGCCACCGACGAGGGCGCGTCCGTGTTCCGCCTGCCCGAACACCTCGAGCGCATGCGCCAGGGCGCCGAGATGTTCGGCCTGCCCTTCGATCCTGCGCAGTGCGCGCAGGCCACGCTCGCCACGCTGCGTGCCAACGGCCATCGCGATGCCTACATCCGCCCGCTGGCCTGGTTCGGCGAGGGCAGCTTCGGCCTCGACGTGGAGGGCCACGTGCCGCACCTGATGGTCGCCACCACTGCCACCCAGGTGCATCTCAATGGCAGCCGCGCGCGCCTGGGCGTGGGCCGCTGGCGCCGCAATCCGGCCGACTCATTGCCGCCGCTCAAGCTTTGCGGCAGCTACGTCAATTCGATCCTGGCCAAGCGCGAGGCCAAGGCGCGCGGCTTCGACGAGGCGCTGTTCACCGACCGCGAGAACAACGTGGTCGAATGCACCGGCGCCAACGTGTTCATGGTCAAGGACGGACGCATCACCGCGGTCGAGCATCGCGACGCCCTGCCCGGCATCACCCGCGACACGCTGCTGCAGCTCAGTGGCGCCGGATCGCGCATGGTGCCGCTGTCGGAGCTGCTGGACGCCGACGAGGTGTTCGCCTGCGGCACCGCCGCCGAGGTGGCGCCGGTCGCGCAGATCGAGGATCGCGTGTATGGCGACAACCCGGTGACGCGCGAGCTGCAGGCGCTGTACGGTCGCGTCGTCCGCGGCCAGGAAGCCGCGTACCGCCACTGGCTGACGACGGTCTGATGGACCCTGCCGTAGCCAGCACCATCGACGTGTCCGCCAGCGACGTGCTGGCGGCGCAGGCGCGGCTGCGCAAGTATCTGGACGTCACGCCCACCCATTACGCCGAGCGCTTCGGCACCTGGCTCAAGCTCGAGAACCTGCAGCGCACCGGTTCGTACAAGGTGCGCGGCGCGCTCAACGCGCTGCTGGCCGCGCGCGAACGCGGCGACGACCGCTACGTGATCACCGCCTCGGCGGGCAACCACGCGCAGGGCATGGCCTGGGCCGCCTACCGGCTCGGCATTCCCGCGATCACCGTCATGCCCAGGACCGCGCCGGACACCAAGGTCGCCGGCGTCGCACACTGGGGCGCCACGGTGCGCCTGCACGGCGAGACCTACGACGAGGCCAAGGCCTTCGCGAAGGAGCTCGCCGAACACAACGGCTTCCGCCTGCTGTCGGCCTTCGACGATCCGGACGTGATCGCCGGCCAGGGCACGGTCGGGCTGGAGATCGCCGCGGCGATGAATCCCGACGTGGTGCTGGTGCCGATCGGCGGGGGCGGCCTGGCCTCCGGCGTGGCGCTGGCGCTCAAGTCGCAGGGCGTGCGCATCGTCGGCGCCCAGGTCGAGGGCGTCGATGCGATGAGCCGCGCGCTCAAGGGCGACCGCAGCCTGGTCGATCCACGCCCCACGCTCGCCGACGGGGTGCGGGTGAAGGAACCGGGCTACCTCACCGAACGCATCCTGCGCGACCTGCTCGATGACGTGGTGATCGTGCGCGAGGCCGAGCTGCGCGAGACGCTGGTGCGGCTGGCGCTGGAAGAACACGTGATCGCCGAAGGCGCCGGCGCGCTCGCGCTGGCCGCGGGCAAGCGCGTGGCGGGCAAGCGCAAGTGCGCGGTCGTGTCCGGCGGCAACGTCGACGCAGGCGTGCTGGCCGCCCTGCTGTCGGAGGTCCGCCCGCGCCCGCCGCGCAAGCCGCGCCGGCGCGTGCGCGAGCGACTTCCCTTGCCGGCGGCGAAGCAACCCCCGCTTCCCGCCGGCCTTTTCCCCGCATCCGATGCACCGTCGCCGCGGCAGAAATCCGCACCGAGTAACATCCGCAAGGACCTTCCCGAGGAACTCCTCGCATGAGCAGCAACCCCGAATTCGTACGCATCTTCGACACCACGCTGCGCGATGGCGAGCAGTCCCCCGGCTGCAGCATGACGCCGCAGCAGAAGGTGGTGATGGCACGCGCGCTCGCCGAGCTCGGCGTGGACATCATCGAAACCGGATTCCCGGCCAGTTCCCAGTCCGACCGCGACGCCACCGCGCAGATCGTGCGCGAGCTGCGCCACACCACGCTGGCAGTGCTCTCGCGCTGCCTGCCGGGCGACATCCAGGCCTCGGCACGCGCGCTCGAGGGTGCGGCCAGCCCGCGCATCCACGTGTTCCTGTCCACCAGCCCGCTGCACCGCGAACACAAGCTGCGGATGAGTCGCGAACAGGTGCTCGACTCGATCGGCACGCACGTGGCGATGGCGCGCCGCTACGTCGACGACATCGAGTTCTCGCCCGAGGACGGCACCCGGACCGAGGAGGACTTCCTGCACGAGGCGGTCGCCGTGGCGATCGCCGCCGGCGCCACCACCATCAACGTGCCCGACACCCTGGGCTACACCACGCCGGAAGAGATCCGCGGCCTGTTCGAGCGCATGATCGGCAACATCCCCGGCGCCCGCGACGTGGTGTTCAGCGCCCACTGCCACAACGACCTGGGCCTGGCGGTCGCGAACTCGCTGGCGGCGATGGAGGGCGGCGCGCGCCAGATCGAATGCACCATCAACGGCATCGGCGAGCGCGCCGGCAACGCCGCGCTGGAAGAACTGGTGATGGCGCTGAAGGTACGCAACGCCTTCTACGACATCGACACCCGCATCGACACGCGCCGCCTGGTACCGACCTCGCAGCTGCTGCAGCGCCTGATCGGCATGCCCGTGCAGCGCAACAAGGCGATCGTGGGCCAGAACGCGTTCGCGCACGAGTCCGGCATCCACCAGCACGGCATGCTGCGCAACCGCAGCACCTACGAGATCATGAATCCCTCCGACGTGGGCTGGCCCGACACCAAGATGGTGCTGGGCCGGCACAGCGGCCGCGCCGCGGTCGGCCACCGCCTGCGCGCACTGGGCTACACGATGGAGGACGAGCAGCTCGACCAGGTGTTCGCCCGCTTCAAGGAGCTGTGCGAGCAGCAGCGGGTGGTCGAGGACGACGATCTGGAGCGCCTGATCGATGGCGGCGTCGTCGGCCAGGGCTACCGGCTCTCGTCGATGACGATCAGCGACCGCGGCCAGCGCGCCAGCGCGCAGGTCGAGCTGTCCGATCCGGACGGCCGCAGGATCAGCGAGAGCGCGCTGGGCGACGGCCCGGTGGATGCGCTGTTCGCCGCGCTGTCCAACGCGACCGGGGTGAAGCTGTCGCTGGAGAGCTACAGCGTGCACAGCGTCGGACTCGGCGCCGACGCACAGGGCGAGGCCGCGCTGAGCGTCCATCACGAGGGCGTCGAATACCAGGGCACCGGCACCAGCCGCGACATCATCGAGGCCAGCGCGCTGGCCTGGCTGGACGTGGCCAACCGCATCCTGCGCCGCCAGCCGGCGGCCACGCCCGGTCTCGACAGCCGCGCCAGCGCCTGACCGTTCCGCCCCCGACGGCCCGCGCCTGCGCGCGACCGCCGGATCGTACACGCCGCGGCGGTCCGCGCCGGCGGCTCCCTTCCACGTCCGCAATCGAAGTCCATGCACGCTGACATCGTCGTACTGCCCGGGGACGGCATCGGCCCCGAGATCGTCTCCGCCACCCTTCCCGTCCTCGAGGCCGTCGGCCGCCGCTTCGGCCACGATTTCGCCTTCTCCAAGCACGACATCGGCGGCATCGCCATCGACCGCCACGGCGAGCCGTTGCCGGCGGCGACGCTGGAGGCCGCACGCAAGGCGGACGCCATCCTGCTGGGCGCGGTGGGCGGGCCGAAGTGGTCCGATCCCAACGCGAAGGTGCGCCCGGAACAGGGCCTGCTGGCGATCCGCAAGGCGCTGGGCCTGTTCGCCAACCTGCGCCCGGTCAAGCCGCACGCCGCCGCGCTGGGCGCCTCGCCGATCAAGCCCGAGTTGCTGCAGGGTGTGGACATCGTGGTGGTGCGCGAGCTGACCGGCGGCATCTACTTCGGCGACAAGACCCGCAGCGACACCGAGGCGACCGACCTGTGCCGCTACAGCGTGGCCGAGATCGAGCGCGTGGTGCGCAGCGCAGCGGCGCTCGCCCGCCAGCGCCGCGGCCACCTGACCTCGGTCGACAAGGCCAACGTGCTGGAAACCTCGCGCCTGTGGCGCGACGTGACCACGCGGGTGATGCGCGACGAGTTCGCGGACGTGACGGTCGAGCACCAGCTGGTCGACTCGATGGCCATGCACCTGCTGTCCAAGCCGCGCGCCTACGACGTGATCGTCACCGAGAACATGTTCGGCGACATCCTCACCGACGAGGCCTCGATGCTGGCCGGATCGCTCGGTTTGCTGGCTTCGGCCTCGCTGGGCGCGGGCAAGGTGGGAATCTACGAGCCGATCCATGGTTCGGCACCGGACATCGCCGGCAAGGGCATCGCCAATCCCTACGCCACCATCCTGAGCGCTGCGATGCTGTTGCGCCATTCGCTCGGGCTCGAAGCGGAGGCGGCCGCCGTGGAGGCGGCGGTGTCCGCCGCGCTCGACGCGAGGGTGTTCACCGCCGATCTCGCCGCCGCGGGCGAGGCGGTGGGCACGACCGACGCCGCGCAGGCGGTGATCGAACGCCTCGCCTGAGGCCCACCGCCGGCGCGCAGGGATGCAGCGCCGGCCGACGACATCGAACAGACAGGGGGATGGCATGCCGCTTTCCAGGGACGAGTTTCTTGCGCGCGTCGAGCGTCGCGATCCAGGCCAGCCGGAGTTCCTGCAGGCGGTCAAGGAAGTCACGGCCAGTCTTTGGCCTTTCCTGCAACGCTTTCCCGAGTACGGCCGCGACGGGTTGATGGACCGGCTGGTCGAACCCGAGCGCGTGATCCAGTTCCGCGTGAGCTGGGTGGACGACCACGGCAAGGTGCGGGTCAACCGCGCCTGGCGCGTGCAGCACAGCTCCGCGATCGGCCCGTTCAAGGGCGGCATGCGCCTGCATCCGTCGGTGAACCTGTCGATCCTGAAGTTCCTCGCCTTCGAGCAGACCTTCAAGAACGCCCTGACCACGCTGCCGATGGGCGGCGGCAAGGGCGGTGCCGACTTCGACCCCAAGGGCAAGAGCGATGGCGAGGTGATGCGCTTCTGCCAGGCGCTGATGCTGGAGCTGCACCGGCACCTGGGTCCGGACACCGACGTGCCCGCCGGAGATATCGGCGTGGGCGCGCGCGAGGTCGGCTACATGGCCGGGATGATGAAGAAGCTGTCCAACCACGCCGGCGCGGTGTTCACCGGCAAGGGCCTGTCCTACGGCGGCAGCCTGATGCGTCCCGAGGCGACCGGCTACGGTACGGTGTACTTCGTCGAGCAGATGCTGCACCACGCGCGGCGCGAAACCCAGGGCGCGCGGGTGCTGATCTCCGGCTCGGGCAACGTGGCGCAGTTCGCCGCGCTCAAGGCCGAGGAACTGGGCGGCAAGGTGCTGACCTTCAGCGATTCGGACGGCACCCTGTACGCGCGCGAAGGCTTCGACCCGGACGCGATCCGCGAAGTCGCCGAGCTCAAGAACCTGCGTCGCGGCCGCCTGTCCGAACTGGCGGAGGACGCGCGGTTCGAATACCTGCCCGGCAGGCGGCCGTGGCACATTCCGGCCGAGATCGCCCTGCCCTGCGCCACCCAGAACGAGCTGGACGGCGAGGATGCGCGCACCCTCGTCGGCAACGGCGTGGTCTGCGTGGCCGAAGGCGCGAACATGCCGAGTACGCTGGAGGCGGTGGACGTGTTCCTCGAGTCCGGCACGCTGTACGCGCCGGGCAAGGCCAGCAACGCCGGCGGGGTGGCGACCTCGGGGCTGGAGATGAGCCAGAACGCGCTGCGCCTGTCCTGGCACCACGCCGAGGTCGACGAGCGCCTGCACGCGATCATGAAGGAGATCCACGGCCACTGCGTGCGCCACGGAAAGCGCGAGGACGGCAGCATCAACTACGTCGACGGCGCCAACATCGCCGGCTTCGTCAAGGTCGCCGATGCGATGCTGGCGCAGGGCGTGTACTGACATCGCCACCGCGCGATGCGAGAACGCCGCCCCCGGGCGGCGTTCTTCGTTGCGGCCTCCGGCGGACCGACCGCGCGACGCTCAGCCCAGCGCGTCGAACAGCCAGGGCTGGCTCGCGCGGTGCCAGGCCTCGAACGCGGCGATCGCTTCGTGCTCCTGCAGGGTCAGGCCGATGTCGTCCAGGCCGTTGAACAGGCAGTGCTTGCGGAACGCATCGATCTCGAAGCGGTACTGCACGCCATCGGGGCGCGTCACCGTCTGCGCGGCGAGGTCGACCGCCAGCGAGTAGCCCTCGTTCGCCTCGCACTGCGCGAACAGCGCATCGACCTCCGGCTCCGCCAGCACGATCGGCAGCAGTCCGTTCTTGAAGCTGTTGTTGTAGAAGATGTCGGCGAAACCCGGCGCGATGATGGCGCGGAACCCGTATTCCTCGAGTGCCCAGGGCGCGTGCTCGCGCGAGGAGCCGCAGCCGAAGTTCTCGCGCGCCAGCAGCACGCTGGCGCCGGCGTAGCGCGGGAAGTTGAGCACGAAATCGGGATTGACCGGACGCGTGCTGCTGTCCTGTCCGGGCTGGCCGACGTCGAGGTAGCGCCATTCGTCGAACAGGTTGGGGCCGAAGCCGCTGCGCCGGATCGACTTGAGGAACTGCTTGGGGATGATCTGGTCGGTGTCGACGTTGGCGCGGTCGAGCGGGGCGACCAGGCCGGCGTGGGTAGTGAAGGCTTTCATGTAGTCAGGTCCTCAGGCCGGTGCCAGTTCGCGCACGTCGACGAAGTGGCCGGCGACGGCGGCGGCCGCCGCCATGGCCGGGCTGACCAGGTGGGTGCGCCCGCCGGCGCCCTGTCGCCCTTCGAAGTTGCGGTTGGAGGTCGACGCGCAGTGCTCGCCGCTGCCGAGCCTGTCGGGATTCATCGCCAGGCACATCGAGCAGCCCGGCTCGCGCCATTCGAAACCGGCCTCGATGAAGATACGATCCAGGCCCTCGGCTTCGGCCTGCGCCTTGACCAGGCCCGAACCCGGCACCACCAGCGCCTGCTTCACACTGGCGGCGACCTTGCGCCCCCTGGCCACCGCCGCGGCGGCGCGCAGATCCTCGATGCGCGAATTGGTGCATGAGCCGATGAACACGCGGTCGAGCCGGATCGAAGCGATCGGCTGGTTGGGCTGCAGGCCCATGTACCTGAGCGCACGCTCGATCGAATCGCGCTTCACCGGATCGGTTTCGCACGCCGGGTCCGGCACGTTCCGGTCGACGGCCAGCACCATCTCCGGCGAGGTCCCCCAGCTGACCTGCGGCTTGATGTCCTCGGCGCGCAGTTCGACCACCGTGTCGAAGTGCGCGTCGTCGTCGGATACCAGCGTGCGCCACAGCGCCACCGCCGCGTCCCAGTCGGCGCCCTTCGGCGCGAAGGGCCGGCCGCGCACGTACTCGATGGTCTTGTCGTCCACCGCCACCATGCCCACGCGCGCGCCGGCCTCGATCGACATGTTGCAGATGGTCATGCGGCCTTCGATGGACAGCTCGCGGATCGCGCTGCCGGCGAACTCCAGCGCGTGGCCGTTGCCGCCCGCGGTGCCGATCCTGCCGATCACCGCCAGCACGACGTCCTTGGCGGTCACGCCCGGACCGAGCCGGCCCTCGACGCGCACCTGCATGTTCTTCATCTTCTTGGCGACCAGGCACTGCGTGGCCAGCACGTGCTCGACCTCGGAAGTGCCGATGCCGTGCGCCAGCGCGCCGAACGCGCCGTGCGTTGAGGTGTGCGAATCGCCGCAGACCACGGTCATGCCGGGCAGGGTCGCGCCCTGTTCTGGACCCACGACGTGGACGATGCCCTGGCGCGCGTCGTTCATCCTGAACTCGAGGATGCCGAAGTCGTCGCAGTTCTCGTCCAGGGTCTGCACCTGCAGGCGCGAGACCTCGTCGACGATCGCCTCAAGGCCTCCCTGGCGCTCGGCCTTCGTGGTCGGCACGTTGTGGTCGGGCGTGGCGATGTTGGCATCCACCCGCCAGGGCTTGCGCCCGGCCAGGCGCAGGCCTTCGAAGGCCTGCGGCGAGGTGACCTCGTGCAGGATGTGGCGGTCGATGTAGATCAGCGAGGAGCCGTCGTCGCGACGCCGCACTTCGTGCATCTCCCACAGCTTGTCGTACAGGGTCTGGCCGGGCATGGGCGTGGGTCCTGGTGTCGTTGCGTGGCGCGCGGCGCTTCCCCGCCTCCGTGCGCGAATGCGGCAGTGCGGTGGCGCGTCAGGCGTCCGGTCCAGCCCATCGTAGGCACTTGTTTTGGATAACTCCAATTCATATTTTTCATTCATCGCATAACTGGAACGACTGGATGGACCTCGCCAGCCTGGACGCCTTCGTCGCGGTCGCCGACAGCGGCGGCTTCTCCGCGGCCGGTGAACGGCTGCATCTCACCCAGCCGGCGGTCAGCAAGCGCATCGCGGTGCTGGAACAGCACCTCGGCCGGCGCCTGTTCGACCGCATCGGCCGCGAGGTCGCGCTGACCGAGGCAGGCCGCGCACTGCTGCCGCGCGCGCGCCGCATCCTCGGCGAGATGGAGGACACGCGGCGCGCCCTGGGCAACCTCGATGCGGACGTGGGCGGCCGGCTCAACCTCGCCACCAGCCACCACATCGGCCTGCACCGGCTGCCACCGATGCTGCGCGCCTTCGTCCACCAACACCCACGGGCGGCAGTGGACATCCGCTTCCTCGATTCCGAACACGCCTGGTCGGAGGTGCTGCACGGGCGGCTGGAGCTCGCGATCACGACGCTTGGCCCCGCCGCGCCCCCGCTGCGCGCGGTGCCGGTATGGGACGACCCGCTGGAGTTCGTGGTCGCGCCGGACCATCCGCTGGCCGCGCGCGGCCGCGCCACGCTGGCCGAACTGGCGACGCACCCGGCGGTGCTGCCGGACGCCAGCACCTTCACCCACCGGATCGTGGCCGGGCGCTTCGCCGACGAAGGTATCGCGTTGCGACTGCACATGACCACCAATGCGATGGAAACGCTGAAGATGCTGGCCGGCGTCGGTCTGGCCTGGAGCGTGCTGCCGCACACGATGCTCGATGCGTCGACCGTGGTGCTGCGCGTGCCCGGCACGCGGCTGCGGCGCCGGCTGGGCTACGTGACCCACACCGGGCGCACGCTGTCGAATGCGGCGCGCGCGTTCATGGCGCTGCTGGACGCGGACGCCACGCGGCGTCGCTGAGCGGCTGCGGCAGCGGACTCGCAATCACCGGCGGGCGCAGCCGCCCGCCGGCGCGAGACCCGTGGCGTTCAGTGCGCCGGACCGGGCGCCGGCTCGTCCCGGCGCACCTTGAACCAGGCCGCATACAACGCCGGCAGGAACAGCAGGGTCAGCACGGTGGCGACGGCGAGGCCGCCCATGATCGCCACCGCCATCGGCCCGAAGAAGGCGCTGCGCGAGAGCGGGATCATCGCCAGGATCGCCGCCAGCGCGGTCAGCACGATCGGCCGGAAACGCCGCACCGTCGCGTCGATGACCGCGTCCCAGCGCGCGTGCCCGGCGGCGATGTCCTGCTCGATCTGGTCGACCAGGATCACCGAGTTGCGCATGATCATGCCCGCCAGCGCGATCGTGCCCAGCATCGCCACGAAGCCGAACGGCACGCGGAACGCCAGCAGGAACAGCGTCACGCCGACCAGCCCCAGCGGCGCGGTCAGCAGCACCAGCAGCGAGCGCGACAGGCTGCGCAGCTGCAGCATCAGCAGGGTCACCACCACCAGCAGGAACAGCGGCAGGCCGGCCTTGATCGAATCCTGTCCGCGTGCCGAATCCTCGACCGTGCCCCCGGTCTCGAGCAGGTAGCCCGGCGGCAGCGCATCGCGGATGTCCTGCAGCGTGGGCAGGATCTGCGCCACCACCGTCGGCGGAGTGACGCCGTCGCGGATGTCGGCGCGCACGGTGATCGTGGGCAGCCGGTCGCGATGCCAGATGATCCCGTCCTCGTAGCCGTACTCGAGCGTGGCCAGCTGCGACAGCGGCACCGGACCGCCCTCGCCGCCCGGGATCGCCAGGCTGCCCAGCAGCTCCAGGTGGGTGCGCTCTTCGCCGGTGCCACGCAGCAGCACGCCGATCAGCTCGTTGCCCTCGCGGAAGGTGCTCACCTGCAGCCCGCTGAGCGAGCTGGACAGGAATTGCGCGACGCGTTGCGAACTGATGCCCAGCGCGCGCGCGCGATCCTGGTCGATGCGCAGGCGCACGACCTTGCTCGGCTCGCTCCAGTCCAGGTGCACGTTGACCAGGTGCGGGTTGTCGCGCACGCGGTCGGCCACCTGCGCGGCCAGCTCGCGCACGCGCTCGACGTGTTCGCCCGACACGCGGAACTGCACCGGGTAGCCCACCGGCGGCCCATTCTCGAGCCGGGTCACGCGCAGCTGCAGCTCGGGGAACTGCGACGCCGCCTCGTCGATCAGCCAGGCGCGCACCGCCTCGCGCGAGTCCTGGTCGTGCGTGCGCACCACGAACTGGGCGAAGTTGGTCTGCGGCAGCTGCTGGTCCAGCGGCAGGTAGAAGCGCGGCGAACCGGTGCCGACATAGGCAACGTAGTTGTCGATGCCCTCGCGCCCCTCCAGCAGCGCCTCGAGCCTGCGCACCTGCGCTTCGGTCGCGCGCAGCGAGCTGCCCTCGGCCAGCTCCATGTCGATCATGAGCTCGAGGCGGGTCGAGTCGGGGAAGAACTGTTGCGGCACAAAACGGAACAGCGCCAGCGACAGCGCGAAAGCGCCCACCGTCGCGCCGATCACCAGCCAGCGGTGGCGCAGCGACCAGTCCAGCAGGCCGCGGAAACGCTGGTAGAAGCGCGTCTGGTAGGGATCGTGTGCAGGTGGTGCGGCTCCGCCGACATCTGCTCGTTCGCTCCCTGCCCCGCGCGCGGGGGAGGGATGGGACGGGGGCAGGCCGGTCGCCGCGTCCGCCGGCGACGCTTCGCCGCGCTCGCCCGCCCCGGCCCTCGTCCGCATGCGGGGGCGGGAGCGGGAACGCAATCCCGACAGGAATGCCGACGCGCGCCGAAGCACCGACGGCTTGCCGGCATGTCCGTCCATGTCCGGCAGCATCTTCTCGCCCAGCCAGGGGATGAACAGCACGGCCGCGATCCACGACACCACCAGCGCGATCGTCACCACCTCGAACAGCGAACGCGTGTACTCGCCCACCCCCGAGGCGGCGGTCGCGATCGGCAGGAAGCCGGCGGCGGTGACCAGGGTGCCGGTGAGCATCGGGAAGGCGGTATTGGTCCAGGCGAAGCCCGCGGCGCGGAAGCGGTCGAAGCCCTGCTCTATCTTGATCGCCATCATCTCCACCGCGATGATCGCGTCGTCGACCAGCAGCCCCAGCGCCAGCACCAGCGCACCGAGCGAAATCTTGTGCAGGCCGACGCCGAACCACTCCATGACCACGAAGGTCATCGCCAGCACCAGCGGTATCGACACCGCCACCACCAGCCCGGTGCGGAAGCCGAGCGAAAAGAAGCTCACCAAGAGCACGATCGCCACCGCCTCCGCCAGCACCTTGACGAACTCGCCGACCGAATCGCGCACCGCGGCCGGCTGGTCGGTGACCTTGCGCAGCTCCATGCCCGCGGGCAGGGTGCGCTGCAGCCGCTCGAACGCGGCATCGAGGGTGCTGCCCAGGCGCAGGATGTCGCCGCCTTCGCGCATCGACACGCCCAGGCCGATCGCGTCCTGCCCCATGAAGCGCATGCGCGGCGCGGCCGGGTCGGAGAACCCGCGGCTGACGCTGGCGATGTCGCCCAGGCGGACGGTGCGGTCGCCCGCCCGGATCGGGAAGTCGCGGATGTCCTCGACCGAGCCGAAGGCGCCGTCCACGCGCAGCTGCACGCGGTCGCTCGGCGTTTCGAAGAACCCGGCCGGCGAGACCGCGTTCTGCTGCGACAGCGCCTGCTGCACCGCCTGCATCGGAATGCCGAGCGTCGCCAGCCGGGTATTGCTGACCTCGATCCAGATCCGTTCGTCCTGCAGTCCGATCAGCTCGACCTTGCCGACGTTGTCGATGCGCTGCAGCTCCAGCTGCACGCGGTCGGCATAGTCCTTGAGCACCGCGTAGTCGAAGCCTTCGCCGGTGAGCGCGTAGATGTTGCCGAAGGTGTCGCCGAACTCGTCGTTGAAGAACGGCCCGACCACGCCCTCGGGCAGGGTCGCGCGGATGTCGCCGACCTTCTTGCGCACCTGGTACCAGAGCTGCGGCACGTCGCGCGACCGCATCGAATCGCGCGCCATGAAGATCACCTGCGATTCGCCCGGCCGCGAGTACGAGCGGATGTACTCGTACTCGCCGGTTTCCATGAGCTTCTTCTCGATGCGCTCGGTGACCTGGCGCGCGACCTCCTCGGCCGTGGCGCCGGGCCACAGCGTGCGTACCACCATGGCCTTGAAGGTATACGGCGGGTCTTCCGAGCGCCCGAGCTGCAGGTAGGACAGCGCGCCGCCGATCGCGACCACGATCATCGCGTACAGTACCAGGCTGCGGTTGCGCAGCGCCCACTCGGAGAGGTTGAAGCGCATCGGTCAGCGTCCCGCGCGGCCGGCGTCGTCGCGGCGCTGGCGAACCGCCGTCACCGCGGCGCGTCCGTGGCCGCGACCACCGGGCGGTTGTCGCGATCGACCGGCGCCACGACCTGGCCTTCGCGCAGCAGATGGCCACCGGCCGCCACCACCCATGCGTCCGCCTCGAGTCCGGACAGCACCGGCACCCGCGACTGGCCGAGCCGCCCGGTTTCCACCGGAACCAGGCGCAGCGCGCCGCTGCCCGGCTCCACCACCCACACCGCATGCCCGCCGGACGCGGCAGGCTGCAGCGCCGACAGCGGCACGCTCAGCGCCGCGCCCTCGCCGTCCTGGCGCACGTACACGCGCGCGCTCTGGCCCAGCGCCACCTGGTCGATGGCGCCCGGCTCCAGCGCGACGCGCGCGGCGAAGGTGCGCGCCTGCGGTTCGGCCGCGGCGGCGATCTCGCGGATGCGGCCCGGCAGGCGCCGGTCCGCCGCGTCCCACAGTTCGACCTCGACCGGCTGCCCCAGGCGGACCTCGCCGATGCGCGATTCGGGCAGCGCGATCGCCACCTCGCGGCCGCCATCTCCGGCCAGGGTGTAGACCGCCTGCCCGGCGGCGACGACCTGCCCGGCCTCGGCCAGGCGGCTGGCGATCACGCCGTTGCGCGGCGCGCGCAACTGCGCGTACGCGGCCTGGTTGCGGGCCACGTCCAGCTGCGCCCGCGCGGCGCGCGCCTGTTCCTCGGCCGCGCGCCAGGCGGAGTCCTGCGCGTCCATGGCCGACTGGCTGACCAGCCGCTCCTGCGCCAGCGCCTGGAAGCGGGCCCGGTCGGCGCGGACGCGCGCCAGTTCGGCCTCGGCGGCCGCCAGTTGCGCGCGTGCAGCCTCGGCCTGCAGGCGCTGGTCGCCCGGATCGAGCTCGGCCAGCACCTGGCCGGCGCGCACGTGCTCGCCGGCATCGACGTGGCGCCGCGCCAGGTTGCCGCCGATGCGGAACGCGAGCGGGCTTTCCTCGCGCGCGCGGATTTCGCCGGCATAGGTCGAGACCGCCGCCCCGGCGCCGCCGCGCGGCTGTACGACCAGGACCGGACGCGGCCCGGACGCTTTTTCGTCTTCGCTGCCGCAGGCCGACAGCAGGCCGGCCAGCGCGAGGCCGACGATCCATGCGGGGAAGCAACGTCCCATGGTGTGCATCCGGAGCGCCGTGTGAATGCCAGGACGCGCAGAGTATAAATAGCAAACCGATTAGTCTAGTATTACCTGCATGGCACCCAAGCTTCCGTCCGCAGCCGCGCAGTCCAGGCCCTCCGCCGGCCCCGGCCGCCCCAAGGACCTGGCCAAGCGCGCGGCGATCCTCGATGCCGCCGCACGCATGTTCACCCGGCTCGGCTTCGAAGGCGCCAGCATGGACCAGATCGCGGCTGAGGCCGGCGTGTCCAAGCTCACCGTCTACAGCCATTTCGGCGACAAGGAAGCCCTGTTCGGCGAGGCGGTGCGGCTGGTCTGCGACTCGCTGATGCCCGACGACCTGTTCGTGGCCGATCCGTCGGCGCCGCTGCGCTCGCAGCTGGTCGGGATCGCCCGCGCCTTCTTCACGATGATCACCAGCGAGGAAGCGCTGGCCACGCACCGCATGATGATGAGCCCCGGCGGCGACGAGCGCCTGCGCCAGCTGTTCTGGCAGGCCGGGCCCGAGCGCGTGCAGCGCGCCTTCGCCACCCTCCTCGAGGCGCGCGAGGCCGAACTGGACATTCCCGACCTGGCGCGCGCGGCGCGGCAGTTCTTCGCGCTGCTCAAGGGCGACCTGCACACGCGCATGGCCTGCGGCCTGTGCGAGCGGCCCAGCACGGCCGGCGTGGACGAACACATCGCGGCTACGGTCGACATGTTCCTGCGCGCCTATGGCCGCGGACCGCGGCCGGTGGCGTGAACCGGCAGGCCATCGGTCGCGGTGACTTCCGGCACTCAGCCGCCCCCGGGCCGCTGGCGATGATGGCCACCGGGGAATTCGCGCGATCCGGCCGGTAGAATCGCGTTCCCTCCCTCCATTTCCCGGACCGCAAGATGACGTTCGATTTCGCCAAGGCCCGCGAGTTCATGGTCGAGCAGCAGATCCGTCCCTGGGACGTGCTCGACGGGCGCGTGCTGGACGTGCTGGCGCGCCTGCCGCGCGAGGCCTTCGTGGGCGAGCGCCACCGGGCCCTGGCCTATGCCGACCTGGAACTGCCGATCGGCCGCGGCGAGACCATGTTCAAGCCCGTGCTCGAAGGCCGTGCGCTGCAGGCGCTTGAGCTGCAGGGCGGCGAATCGGTGCTCGAGATCGGTGCCGGCAGCGGCTTCATGGCCGCCTGCCTGGCGTCGCTGGCGCGCGAGGTGGTCGGCATCGAACGCCACGCCGACCTGGCCGAGGCCGCCGGCGACCGCCTGCGCGTGCAGGGCATCGGCAACGCGGCGGTCGTCGCCGCCGACGCATTCGCATGGACGCCCGGCCGCCAGTTCGACGCGATCTGCGTGTCCGGCGCGGTCGACACCATCCCGTCACGTTTCCTCGAATGGCTGCGTCCCGGTGGGCGCATGTTCGTGGTGCAGGGCCGCGCGCCGGCGATGGATGCGGTGCTGGTGCACGGTGACGTCAACGGACACCGCATCGAGTCGTTGTTCGAAACCGGGCTGGCTTACCTGGCCGGCGCCGAGCCGCCGGCAGAATTCCAGTTCTGACACGTTCCCGCATTCTTCGCCAAGGATTCCCGATGCTCCGCCGCCCCCTCGTTCTCTCCCTCGCCCTGGCCCTGTCGTCCGCGCCGGTCTTCGCCGAAGACCTGATGCAGACCTACGAGCTGGCGCGGGTCAACGATCCGCAGCTGTCGATCGCGGAATCCCAGCGCCTGTCGACCCGCGAGAACGCGGTGCAGGCGCGCGCGGCGCTGCTGCCGCAGATCGACGGCACCGCGACCCTGGGCCGTGGTCACGATGCGGGCGAAACCGGTTCCTCGCGCAGCCGCAACTACTCGGCAAGGCTCAGCCAGAGCGTGTTCGACCTCGGCACGATCTCCAACGTGCGCGCGCAGCGCAAGTACGCGATCGCCGCCGACTACGACCTGGAGGCCGCGGGCGACGAACTGATCTCGCGCACCGCCAACGCCTACTTCGACGTGCTGGTGGCGCTTGAAACGCTGAACGCGGCCGAGGCTGCGGAAGCGGCGTTCCAGAAGCAGTTCGACTACGCCGACCGGCGCCTGGAGGTCGGCCTGGCGCCGATCACCGACGTGCACGAGGCCCGCGCCCAGTACGACGGCGCGCGCGCCAACACCATCCTCGCGCGCAACGCCCTGCAGGATGCCTACCAGGCGCTGGCCGAGATCACCGGCACGCCGATCAATGCGCTGCGCGCCCTGCCCGAGGATTTCCGTCCCGAGCTGCCGGCCGGCGGCGATGCCGAAGCGTGGGTGCAGCGTGCGCTGGACACCAATCCGAGCCTGCAGGCGTCCCGGTACGCGGTGCAGGGCGCCGAGCACGGCGTGACCACCGCCCGCGCCGGGCACCTGCCGTCGCTGGGCCTGGGCGTGACCTACAGCAACAACACCGGCTGGTACTCGCCGTCGCCGGGCCAGGTCTCGCTCACCGAGGAAGGCCATTCGATCGGGCTGACGCTGACCGTGCCGATCTTCTCGGGCGGCGCCACCCAGTCGCAGGTGCGCCAGGCCATCAACAGCCGGGACATCGCCCGGGACCAGCTCGAGCAGGGCCGCCGCGCCATCGAGCGCAACACCCGCTATGCCTACCAGGCGCTGGTGGCGGGCATCAGCGAGGTTGAGGCCCGGCGCCTGGCGCTGGTATCGGCGCAGAGCGCCTACGACGCTTCGCAGGTCGGCCTGGAAGTGGGCACCCGCACCGTGATCGACGTGCTGATCAACCAGCAGAACCTGTTCGTCGCGCGGCAGAACTACGCGACCGCGCGCTACAACTACCTGCGCAACCGGCTGCTGCTCGAGCAGGCCGCCGGCACGCTGGATGCGTCCACCGTGCAGGACGTGAATCGCCTGCTGACCGTGGACACCACGGCGCCTGCGCCGCAGCAGTAGGCACACGCGCCGGTGCGACCCCGGAGCCGGCGCCTGCGCCGGCTTCGTCGTTCGGGTCGCCACCCCGTGTTCGCCTTGGCAGCAGGAAACAGACACCGCCGCCGCGGGATGGTGTCGCACCTGCGCTCCCGTGCGTGCCGGCGTCGCCGGCCTCCCGGTCAGGCGTCGGCCGCCGGAAGATCCGGCGCGATGACATCCAGGGTGCGCTGCAGCGCGCCCCGGCCGTCGCGCACCAGGGCCAGGCCCGCCTCGCGCATGGCCCCGCGCGCGGTGGCGTCGTCCAGCAGCTGGGCGAGGATGGCGGATACCGCCTCGGGATCCTGGCCCACGCGCAGCGCGCCGGCGGCCTGCATCTGCCGCGCGATGTCGGCGAAGTTGTGCAGGTGCGGGCCGCTGGTGACCGGCGTGCCGACCGCCGCCGGCTCGAGCAGGTTGTGCCCGCCGATGTCCTGCAGGCTGCCGCCGACGAAGGCCACGTCGGCGCAGGCGTAGAACTGTTGCAGCTCGCCCAGCGTATCGAGCACGAACACCGCGTCGCCCGCGTCCGGCCACTGCGTCAGCCGGCGCGTGGCCACCCGCCAACCGGCGTCGACCGCCTGCTGCGCGGCGCCGCGGAACCGTTCGGGATGGCGCGGCGCCCACAGCATCAGCAGGTCCGGCCAGCGCTCGCGCAGGCGCCGGTGCATCTCGAGCACCGGCGCTTCCTCCTCCGGATGGGTGCTGGCGGCGATCCAGACCGGCCGGTCGCCGATGCGCTCGCGGAAGCGGCCGGCCGCAAGCGTGAGCGCTCCGGCATCGATGGCGATGTCGTACTTGAGGTTGCCGGCGACCACCAGCGAAGCCTCCGGCGCGCCCAGCTCGCCGAAGCGGCGCGCGTCGTCCGCGGATTGCGCCACGACCCGGCGCAAGGTGGCCAGCACCCGCGACAGCAGCGGCCGCAGCACGCGATAGCCGCGCAGCGAGCGTTCGGACAGGCGGCCGTTGACCAGGTAGGCCGGGACGCCGGCATCGCGACAGCACAGCAGCAGGTTGGGCCACAACTCGGTTTCCACCACCAGCGCGATCCGCGGCCGGAAATGCTCGAGGAAGCGGCGCACGGCACCGACGAGGTCGTACGGCAGGTAGACGTGGTCCACGCGCTCGCCCCAGATCGCGCGCACCCGCGCCGAGCCGGTCGGGGTGATGGTGGTCACCAGCAGGCGCCGCTCCGGCGCCGCTTCCAGCAGCGCATTGACCAGTGGCGCGACCGCGTTCACCTCGCCCACCGACACCGCGTGCACCCATACCGGCGTGTCGCGCGCGGGCGTCGCATAGCGGGCATAGCGCTCGCTCCAGCGCTCGAAATAGGCCTCCTGGCGGAAGCCGCGCCAGATCAGGTGGTAGACCGTCACCGGCACCAGCAGGTACAGCGCCGCCGAGTACAGGCCGCGCAACAGGCGTTCGGTCTTGTCGGCGGCGGGCATGGCGACAGGATAGCGGGAATGGCCGAGCGGCCGGGAGCCGGAGTCCGCGCCTCGTGCGTGCTGCGGGTGCGCCGGCGATGACGGCGCGGCGCGGCGCGTGGCGTAGCGGCGCTGCACGCAAGACTCGCGATGCGCCGCGTCCCTCGTCGCGCCGGCGCAGCGTCCCGCCACGCCCCGCCGACTACAATCGGCGCATGGCTTCGGACACCACCCCCCTGCCCCCGCCGCCGCTGTCGCCTCGCCACTTACCGACGTGGCTGGGCATCGGCCTGATGGCGCTGGCCGCGCGCCTGCCCTGGCTGTGGCAGCGCGCCATCGCGCGCGGCCTGGGCACGCTGCTGCGCGTGCTGCTGCGCGACCGTCGCGAAGTGGCCGCACGCAACCTGGCGCTGTGCTTCCCGGAACTGGACGCCGCGGCGCGCGAGGCGCTGCTGCGCGCGCACTTCACCTCGCTGGGCACCGGCCTGTTCGAATTCGCGCGCGCCTGGTGGGGCTCGGTCGATCCGATGCGGCGCGGCCTGACGGTCGAAGGCCTGGAGCACATCGAGGCCGCGCGCGCTGGCGGCCGCGGGGTGATCGTGGTGTCGGGACACTTCAGCACGCTGGAGATCTGCGGCCGGCTGATGTGCGACCACGTGCCGCTGGCCGGCATGTACCGGCCGCACGCCTCGCCGGCCATGGAATGGGCGGTGCGGCGCGGACGCGCGCGCTACGCGGCGGCGATGTTTCCCAAGCAGGACGTGCGCGGTGCGGTCCGCCACCTGAAGAAGGGCGGGCTGCTGTGGTATGCGCCCGACCAGGATCCGAGTCGCGGCGAAGCGGTGTTCGTGCCCTTCTTCGGCCAGCCGGCGCACAGCCTCACCTCGACCCATTCGCTGGCGCGGCTGTCGGGCGCGGCGGTCGTGCTGTTCCAGCACCGGCGCCGGGCCGACGGCAGCTATGCGCTGTGCCTGTGGCCGGCGCTGGAAGGATTCCCGTCGAAGGACGCCACCACCGACACCGCACGGGTGATCGCCGGGATCGAGGACATGGCGCGTGCGGCCCCCGATCAGTACCTGTGGATCCACCGGCGCTTCAAGCGCCAGCCGGACGGCGGCTCGGTCTACTGAGACATCGCGACCTGACGGCGCGGGACCGCGGCCCGGATTGCGATGCAGGATCAGGTCCGATCACTGCTCGCGAATGCCGACGTCGTGGACAGGCGTCGCCAATGCGCTGGGGCGGGCGCGCAACCGCAGCCGCGTCAGCGCGCCTGCACCGGTTCGCGCCCGGCCAGCAGGCTGCCCGCGTAGAGCGCGGCCAGCAGCAGGGTCAGGCCGCCCCAGAACGTGGAATAGAACGCCAGGTGGGTGTTGAACGGGAACACGGTCACCGCCAGCGCCAGCATCGCCGGGCGCGCGCGGTCGCGGGCCTCGGCCCCGGCGAAACGCCAGGCCCGCCAGGCCATCGCCGCGCCGGCCAGCCACAGCAGCAGGCCGAACAGGCCGGTCTCGCTCAACACCTCCAGCACGATCTGGTGCGCGTGGAAGGCCGGGCCTTCGCCCCAGGCCGCCGGTTCGCCGGGCTCCGGGTCGCAGGCCGGGAAGGCGCTGCGGAAGCCGCGCGCGCCGACGCCGTTGACCGGGTGCTCGCGCGCCATGCACAGCGCGGCGCCCCAGATGCGGGTGCGACCGGACAGCGCGGTATCGACGCCGTCGCCGCCGTCCGCGGTCCAGGCCTGGGCGGTCCGCGCCACGCGCTGCTGCACCTGCGGCGAGAACCAGGCCAGCGCCGCCAGCGCGATCGCGCCCGCGGCGAACACGCCCAGCAGCTTCTTCCAGCCCAGCAGGCTCCAGCCGCTGGAGGCCAGCACCAGGGCGAAGGTGATCCACGACGCGCGAGAACCGGCGAACAGCACCACCACGCCGACCAGCAGCGCGGCGACGATCCAGCCGGCGCTGCCCAGGCGCCGCCCCGCGAAGTACAGCGCGAACGGCGACAGGCTGGCCAGCACCACGCCCAGCTTGAGGTTGCACGGACCCAGCACGCCGCCGAGGCGGTCGGCGAGCGCGAGCTGCTCGGCGCTGCACATCGGCCGCCCGCTGATGGCCTGCTTGAGCGTGTCGATCCCCCAGAACAGCGGGCTGGTGCCGGTCACCACCTGGATCAGTGCGTCGACGGTCCAGGCCAGCACGATCACCGCCAGCCCGCCGAAGGTGAGCCGGCGCCCGCGCGCCGATGCGACGGCCGAGGCCGCCAGCCACAGGAACGGCAGGTAGCGCAGGTCCACCAGCGACTCGCGGAACGCGCGACCGTGGTCCAGCGCATCGAACGAGGACACCAGCTGCGGCAGCCAGTAGGCGCAGAACAGCACGCTGGTCAGCGCCCAGGCCTGGTGGCTGAGCAGGCGCATGCCGCCGCGGAAGCGCCCGACCAGCAGGTGCACGATCGCCGCCAGCGCGCCCAGCACCATCACCGCTTCGGCGTAGCCCGGCGCGGGCCACAGCGCCACGAACGCCAGCACCCAGTGCGGCGCCCAGCGCCACCCGGCGGACGGCGTCTCAGCGGACAGGGAGTGCGGTGGGATCGTCGCGGAGTTCGTCATAGACCGACAGCGTGGCGTCCTGCATCGCCTGCAGGGTGAAGGGAATGGTATCGGGAAGCGGCGGCGGCCGTTCGAGCAGGGTACGTGCGGCCAGCGCCAGCGCCGGGGCGTCGAAGGGCGGCACCGCCCCGGCCGGCTGCAGGTCGCGCAGCAGTTCGCCGCTGCCGCCATGCTCCCAGCCGATCACCGGACGGCCGCAAGACAATGCCTCGATCACGGTGCGGCCGAAGGCCTCGGGCTTGCGCGAGAGCTGCAGCACCAGGTCGCTGGCCGCATAGGCCGCCGCGATGGCGGAGGTCGGCGGGGTCATCGCCAGCGCGGCCAGCACGCCATGGCGCCGGGCCTCGTCCTCGAGCTCGGCGATGTAGCGCTCGCGGCCGCGTTCGCGCGCGCCGGGCATCCACAGCCGCGCATCCAGGCCGTTCGCCCGCAGGGTGGCCAGCAGCGCCAGCGCGTCGGCATGGCCCTTGAGCCGGGTGCCGCGCCCCGGCAGGAGCAGCAGCGGGCCGTCGCCGCCGAGCGCCGGATGCTGCGCGGCGATGGCGGCG
>JAEWZE010000074.1 GCA_023395465.1 Pseudomonadota bacterium | reverse complement strand
ACCGCAGCCTGCGGACGCGGCGCGGATGCCGGCCGTGAGGGTCGGCTGCGGGCGGGCGCTGCCTGCAGCGGTTCGTCCACCACCTGTGGCAATGCCGCGTCCGCGCGCGGTACCGGCGTGGACTGCAGGCGCGAGGTGGCCGGCGGCGCGGGCGCGGGCGGTTCGGGAGACGCGGGCGGCACGGGCGAGGGCACCGGCTGCGGCGGGGTGTCGCCGATGAAGTCGACGAGGGTCACGCTGCCGGCCGACGCGCCCTGCGGCGCGGTCATGGTGACCGGCGGCGCCAGCAGCGCCAGCAGCAGGCAGGCCAGATGCAGCAGCGCGCTCAGGAGCGCGGCGATCCAGGGCTGCAGGCGTTCGATCCGGGGTTCGTCCCTGGCATCGGCCAGGCGCGACGCCTGGCTCATGCCGCCGGAGGCGGATCGGGGAGGTGGGCCTTCATGCAGGATCGGGGGACGGCCGGCGGCGCAGCATCGTAACGCGTCGGCCTGCCGCCGGCATGCCGGGTAGCGGCCCTGCAGCCCGGAAGGAAAGCTTCCGGTCAGGAGGCGCGGGTTGTCTGTCGAGTTCGTGGGCGGTGCCGACGCCCCCCACGCCAACCTGACCTCCGGGACGCGCGCGACCCGTCCGGCCGCAGCCTTCGCGCGGTGGAACGTACGGCGGTCGCAGGACGGGATTCACGCATGCCCGCCTGCGGGTCCGCTACGGTGTCCGCTCCGTTCAGCCCCCAACGGAGTGCTGCCATGACGTTTCCCCGGCGCGAGATTCCCGGCCAGGTGCCGCATCCGATGCGGGATCCGGTCCCGGACCAGCCGGTCGACCCCATCCCCGACCAGCCGATCGACCCGGTCCCGGACTGTCCGACAGACCCGGTCCCCGACCAGCCGGTCGATCCACCGTCGCCGTGGCGATAGGGCGCCACGCTACATCGGCGGCTCGATGACCTCGTCGAGCCGATCGGACGACACCACGTAGCCGCCCTCCTCGATCGCCGCGCGCACCTCCAGCAGCGCGCCTTCCAGTTCGTCGAGTTCGTCCTGTCCGGCGGCGGCCACCAGCTCGATGCAGCGATGGTTGAACCACTCCCAGAACTGGCGGAAGGTCTTGCCGTGCCAGTGGTGGTGGCCGATGCCCTGGTGCAGTTCGCCCACGGCAATGGTCAGTTCGTTGCGCATCGCGCGGCCTCGCCCGATCGTCCAGGGACATCGATTGTGCGCCGGAACGCCTGCATCCGCGCCCTCCCGGCGCACGACCTGCGATCATGGCGCATGAGCACAGCCCCCGCCTTCGCCAGCCTCGACCTGCCCGCCACCCTGCTGCAGGGCATCGATGCGCTCGGCTACCAGTCCATGACGCCGGTGCAGGCGCAGGCGCTGCCGGCCATTCTCGCCGGCCGCGACGTGATCGCGCAGGCGCCCACCGGCAGCGGCAAGACCGCCGCGTTCGGGCTGGGCCTGCTGTCGCGGCTCGATCCGGCGCGCATCCGGACCCAGGCGCTGGTGCTGTGCCCGACCCGCGAGCTTGCCGACCAGGTCGGCAAGCAGCTGCGCAAGCTGGCGATCGGCATCCCCAACCTCAAGCTGTCGATCCTGTGCGGCGGTATCCCGCTCGGGCCGCAGCTGGCGTCGCTGACGCACGCGCCGCACGTCGTGGTCGGCACGCCCGGGCGCATCCAGGAACTGGTCAAGCAGCGGGCGCTGCAGCTCGATGGCGTGCGCGCGCTGGTGCTCGACGAGGCCGACCGGATGCTGGACATGGGCTTCGAGGAGGCCATCCGCGACATCGTCAAGCGGCTGCCGAAGGATCGGCAGGGGCTGCTGTTCTCGGCGACCTATCCGGACGGGATCCGAGCCCTGGGTGCCGCGATGTTGCGCGATCCGTTGGAGGTGAGCATCGGCGACGGCATGCAGCCGGCGGCGATCGAGCAGCTGTTCTTCGAGGTCGACGCCGCGCGGCGCGCACCGGCACTGGCGGCCGTGCTGCTGCGCCACCGGCCGGAGTCGGCGGTCGTGTTCTGCAATACCCGCGCCGACACGGTCGAGGTGGTGGGTTCGCTGTCGCACTACGGCTTCTCCGCGCTCGCCCTGCACGGCGAGATGGAGCAGCGCGACCGCGACGAAGTGCTGGTGCAGTTCGCCAACCGCAGCTGCAGCGTGCTGGTGGCCAGCGACGTGGCCGCGCGCGGACTGGACGTGGAGGACCTGGGCGCGGTGCTGAACTACGAGCTGCCCAGCGATGCGGACACCTACCTGCACCGCATCGGTCGCACCGGCCGCGCCGGCCGCGACGGGCTGGCGCTGAGCCTGTGCGCGCCGCGCGAACTGCCGCGCGCGCGCGCGATCGAGGAACGCCAGGGACGGCCGCTGCGCTGGGAGCCGCTTCAGCCGCTGTCGGGCAAGGCCGCCAACGTTCCCACTGCGCTGATGGCCACGCTGCGCATCGATGCGGGCCGCGGCGACAAGTTGCGCGCCGGCGACATCGTCGGCGCGCTCACCGGCGATGCGGGCCTGCACAAGGATGCGATCGGGCGGATCGACGTGTTCGCCACGCGCAGCTATGTCGCCATCGCCCGCAAGCATGCGCCACGCGCGCTCGCGGCGCTGCGCGCGGGCAGGATCAAGGGACGCAGGGTTCGGGTCAGTCCGCTCTAGGGCGCCTTGCCGGATCGGGAGCCGAGTGCTGGCTCAGTCCGCGGTGTTCCCGCCCTCGCGCGTCCGCCTCGACAGCGACGCGCGCACATGCTGCTGGTCCGGCAGCTGCGTGCGCACATCGTAGGGGAAGTCGAGGAACTCCAGGCCGACACCCTCTTCGCCGGCGAGGGCCTCGAGCTCGATCCGGATCGATTCCAGCGCCTGCTGCAGCGCCTGGAACGAGTCGATGCCACAGGCGTTGTGCACGCGCACGCTGTCGCCATCGCGCCAGCGGACGGGGCAGCGCCAGTCGGTGCCACCGATCGTTTCGACATCCTGCACCGGCCGCCCGATCTCGATGTGCAGCGGCGACGGCTGCCAGTGGCGGATCACCGTCATCTCGCGGGCGGCGATGGGGTGGTCGAACGTCGTGGGGATCGGCGGCAGGGTGGACATGCGGGCAGGGTTCCTGGACGGGCGGCCGATGATGCCAGCGAACATGCGTGCCGGGCACGGTCCGACGATCCGGTCTGTCCCGTCATTCAGCTGCGCAATCTGGCACGATGACGTGGTCGATCATGGCCGGCGATGAAGCTGTTGACCAGCGCGCGACCGCGGCTTCGCAACGGCCCGCGCAAGCCTGTTCGATCACGGCCTCGGCCCCACTGCGGCGACCGGTCCGCACAAACGGTCCATCACCGCTTTCCTGCCCGTCATCTGGCCAGCATGTCGATGCACCGCGCACAGCCGCGCCGCAGGATGGGCACGGCGAGACGCGATCCGCCCAAAGAATCCTGCCATGACCGCCGGCACCTACCGCCCGATCAGCTGCGACTTCCACGACATCCTCGAGGCCACGGCCACGCGTCGTGCCCGCGCGCGCATCGTGTTTCTTGACCAGGATGGCCGGCGCCAGACCGTCGAGGCGCGGATCGTCGATCTCGGCACCGGCGTCGGCGGCGAGTACATGACGCTGCAGACGGGAGAGGTGTTGCGCCTGGACCGGATCGTGTCGGTGGACGACGCCCACCTGGCCTCGTTCGCAACCCACGGGCCGGACGCTGCGGACGATTGACCGCGGCGTCAGCGGCCCTGGCAGCGATCACACCGCCCCGCTGATCCAGTGCCCCGGATCGATCGAGTCGGCGCGACCGCAGGCGCGGGAACCGTCAGTCCTTGCGCGCGCGCTTGCGTGCGGAGGCGCGACCGGCCTTGCTGGCGGCCGCCTTTCTGGCGGCCTTCTTGGCGGCCTTCTTGGCGGCCTTCTTGGCGGCCTTCTTGGCGGCCTTCTTGGCGGCCTTCTTGGCGGCCTTCT
This sequence comes from Pseudomonadota bacterium, assembly GCA_023395465.1. GTDB lineage: Bacteria > Pseudomonadota > Gammaproteobacteria > Xanthomonadales > Xanthomonadaceae > Luteimonas. The sequence goes on along the minus strand of JAEWZE010000074.1, from coordinate 28 downwards.
TGGCGGCCTTCTTGGCGGCCTTCTTGGC
>JAEWZE010000063.1 GCA_023395465.1 Pseudomonadota bacterium | reverse complement strand
GCCTTCCTGGCCCAGGAGGGGTGGCGGTAGAACCAGAGCCGCTTGAGTTCATCGCGCATGAGGTAGGCCGTGAGCAGTGGCTGGTTGGCTTCCAGCAGCTCGTCCAGCTTCACCGACTGGTGCCGATCCAGGTTCTCGCGATTGCGCAGCAGCAGCCAACGACTGGATTTGATCACCCGACGGGCGGGCTTGTCGTGGCGCAGCTGGTTGGCCTGGTCGACCCGCACCCGGTCGATCACTTCGCGGCCGTACTTGGCCACCACATGGAACAGGTCGTAGACGACTTCGGCATTAGGACAGTTGGCCTTGATCTCCAGCTCGTAAGCGGTGGTCATGTCGATCGCGACGGCCCGGATCTGCGCGGCAACGCCGGCGGGAAGCTGCTCGAAGAAGGCGCGCGCGGTCTCGCGGGAACGGCCATTGCCGACCCATAGCACCTGGCCGCGGACCGGATCGACCACCACCGTGGCGTAGCGGTGACCCTTGTGCAGGGCGAACTCATCCATCGCCAGGTAATGGATCCGGGTCCAATCCGGCGCCCGGACAGCTTGGCGCAGTTGGGCCTTGTCCAGTGCCTTGACGGTGTGCCAGCCCAGCTGGAAGAAGCGGGCAACGGCCACGATGTTGCTGGAGGCAAGCAGCTGGCTGACTGCTTCGGCCAGCCGGTCGGTGACCCGCTGGTAGCGCCCCAGCCAACTGAGCTTCTCCAGCCGCGGGCCGCCACACTGGACGCACCAGACGCGTCGGCGAGGCACCGCCAGCACGACGCGAAACGCCATCAGCGGCAGATCCCGGACCCGGCGCACCGTGGTCTCGTGGACCTGCCGGCACCGGCTGCCGCAGTGCGCGCAGGACATCGCCCGGGACGACGGCTTGAGATGGATCGTGACTGTCCGGCTCTCGCCTTGGGGCCACTCGATCCGCTCGACCCGGTAGCCTTCCCAGCCCCCAAGCTTCTCGATGGTCTTGCGGTCGAACATCGGCATACCCCTGAGCCCTTGGAAATCAGGCCTCAAGCGTAACGGCAGCCGCGAAAGACTCCCCGGTGATCTGCGAAGAACCCAAAAAAAGGCCCGGGAAACCCGGGCCTTCCACGCGTTTCAGTCGCCGAGCTTAGAACTTGTACGACAGGCTCGCAAAGAAGCGACGGCCCAGCGGATCAGCTCCGAGCCACGGGTTGAAGTAAGGATAGGCCGACTGGCCCGGATCGTGGCGATACTGCTTGTCGAACACGTTGACCACGGTGAACTGCGCCAGCACGTTCTCGCCGAACTTCTTGCCGACCTGTGCGTTCCAGGTGATGAACGGCGCCAGGCGACGACCGTAGCAAACGTCCGAGTTGGCGCCGGTGAAGCAACCTTCGCGGGCCTGCGCACCCCAAGCGGAGCCGAGGCGGTTTGCGAACAAGGTGCTGGACCAGTCATTGCGCTCCCAGCTTACGGAAGCGCGGGCGCGGCTGCGTTCGGGGTAGAAGTAGACTGGTGGCAGGTCGCGATAGTCGACCAGGTCGTCTTCCGGGAGTTCCTTGTACTTGTTCGAGATGTTGAGCGAGTAGTTGGCATCGAAACGGAACGTCCCCAGCCGGTCGGTATCGAGGCGATAGCGGAAGTTCGCATCAATGCCGCTGATCTCCTGGAGCGCTGCGTTGATGTACGCGGTGTTGATGCGCTCAATTCGGCCGTCGAGGGTCGTGCCCGGAGCGTTCTGGCGGGTGATCAGGCCCAGGACGTTGTCGCACACGGCCTGGCTCGGGGTTGGGCGGCCCGGCTCTTCGTAACCACCCAGGCGGCAGGCTGCCTCCGTGTCAAGCAGGTAGTCGGAACTCAGCTGGGTCGCGGCGTCCTCGAGCTTGATGTTCCAGTAGTCCACGGAAAGGGACATGCCCTCGACGATGTCCCAGACGAAGCCGGCGCCCCACGAGGTCCCTTCCTCTTCCTTGAGCCCCGGGTTGCCGGCGATCGTGGACTGCGCCTGGTAGATCGTGCGATCGCCGGAAACGTCGCAGTCCGCCGTGGTGCGTGGGATCGGGTTGCCATTGTCGTCGGTCGGCTGACCCAGACCCTCGCCGGTGCGGCACGAGTAAACGTCCAGAATGGTCGAGAACGAAGCCGCGCCTTCGGCATACACCAGCTGCATGTCAGGCGCCTTGAAACTGGTGGCATACGTGCCGCGCACGAGCAGGCTGCTGAAGGGGCGCCATTCCAGGCCGACGTTGTAGGTCACCGCGTCGTCGACCTCGGTGATGTCATCGTACTTGTCGTAGCGTGCGGCGAGGTTCGCAGTGACGCTCTCGAGCAGCGGGATGCGGAACTCCGCACCCACAGCATACCGGTCGCGCTCGCCGTCGGTGCGTCCGGAACTGGTGAGGTTGTAGACGGTCTGGTCGTCGCGCGGACGCAGCGGATCGGTCCTGGGGTCGCTTTCGAGCAGGGTCGACTGTCGCACGCCTTCGATCACGCCAGCGAAGCCGATGGGACCTGCCGGAAGTTCGAACAGGTCGCCCGACACGCTGAAGTTCAGCGTCGACGACGAGGTTTCCGCGACGTTCTGCACGCGGGTCGCGAACGACCGGTAGATGTCAGGCGTGATCGGGTTGGTGTAGCGATCCAGGTTCAGTTCGTATACCGGATAGCCCGCGAAGAAGCCCTGCTGATCGCCCAAGAAGTAATCGTGCACAGCCTGGGCGAGCAGGCGCGGACGGTCCGCGGTGTAGTCGTAACGGGAGTGCGAGGCGAAGGTTTCCCAGTCGAAACGCTCGCCGAACGTACCGCGCAGGCCCGCGGTGACGTCCCAGGTGCGCTCATCATAAAGCGTCGAGGCAGCCTCGTTGCCGCCCAGTTCGAAGGGGTTGAACACACGCTGCAGCTGTAGCAGATCCCCGTAGTTGGGGTCGAAGAAGACGCTCAGCTGGCCGTCGCCCTGGGAGCGCAGGAACACGTCTCCGGCGGTGCCCCAGAACTCGGTGCCACCACTCGATTTGGCGTCAGCGGTGTAAAGCGTGAAGCTGCCGAACGCCTGCATGCCATTGTCGAAATCGTACGCACCTTGGGCGTAGGCCGAGTAGAAGCGGCTGCCATTCCAGATGCTGCGCGAACCGCTTTGGGTGTACGAGCCACACCATTCGCCGCGAGCAGCGCTCTGGCCTGGCTCGTAGCCGAATGCGGCGCACTGCTCGGGCGTGAGTTCGAGCAGGTTGTGGCCTGCCGGACCGGCGATACCGGCGGCACTCAGTGCCACCAGCGACAGGGACGGATTGACCGAAAGGCCCCAGGGATTGTTGCGGGTATCGGCGAGGAAATCGCGCTGGGAACCGAAGACGGGCTCGTTCTCGGCATACTGGAAAGCGAAGGTCGTGCTCCAGTTCTCGCCAGTGCGACCGCCGGTGAACTCAAGGTTGACGCTGTCGCCGCCTTCCTTGGTGGTGCCGACCGTGCCCCGGATCTGGTTGCCGTCGAAGTTCTCACGCAGCACGATGTTGACCACGCCGGCGACGGCGTCGGAACCGTAGATCGCCGAGGCGCCACCGGTCAGGACTTCCACACGTTCGATGACCGAACTCGGGATGGCGCGCACGTTGACGACGTTGTTGTCGCGGTTGTACGGCTGCGGATACTGGGCCGGGCGCCGGCCGTTGATCAGCGTCAGCGTGTATCCGGGACCCAGGTTACGAAGGTTGACCACCTGCGCGTTGGGGGTGAAGCCGGTGACGCCGAGGTCGCCGGTGAATGAAGAGGAAGTGTTCTGGGAGAGCGTCTGCAGCATGTCGGCGACGTTCTGGAAGCCTTCCCGGTCGATGTCGGCCCGGCTGATGACCGTTACCGGAGCGGGACCTTCGATCTCAGCGCGCTTGATGCGCGAGCCCACGACCGTCACCGAGTCGAGCGTCGTCGGCGCGCTGTCCTGCTGATCCTGCGCAGGTCGCTGCTCTGCGTCCTCGGAGTCCTGTGCGAAAGCGCCGCCACCGAAAGAGACCAAGACGGCAAAGCCAATGGCCGAGCTGAGGCGCCGACGGACCGGACGCTTCAAGGTGCTGTTCTTCATCGTGAAAAATCCCCGGAAATTAGGAAGTTAGATCCAATCTATGAATATCGCCCTGCGGCATCCGATCCCGAGCGCATGTTTCCGCCTGAAAACATTAACGGATACTTAACTCAATTTACATCTGAGTGCAACCATCTGGAGCGTTGACCTCACGGTTTGCGTCGCGTCCACCCTTCAGGAATGCTGTCCGGATGACGATTCCATCTTTCACGGTGCAGGGCGCGCTCAAGCCCCATTCCCACATCCGCAACATCCTCGCCATCGGCTCCGGCAAGGGCGGCGTAGGAAAATCAACCACTTCCGTCAACCTCGCCCTCGCGCTGGCCGCCGGTGGCGCGCGCGTGGGCGTGCTCGATGCCGATGTCTAC
>JAEWZE010000111.1 GCA_023395465.1 Pseudomonadota bacterium | reverse complement strand
ACAACAACATGCAGGCCGGCGCCAACATCCTCGAGGAAGGCTACCCGGGCTATCGCAACCCGGACAACTTCATCGTGGTGTCCGACGCCTATCCCACCGTCACCTGCCAGGCGGCCGACCTGATCCTGCCCACCGCGATGTGGGTGGAGAAGGAGGGCGCCTACGGCAACGCCGAGCGCCGCACCCACTTCTGGCACCAGCTGGTGGACGCGCCCGGCGAGGCGAAGTCGGACCTGTGGCAGCTGATGGAGTTCTCCAAGCGCTTCACCACCGACGAGTGCTGGCCCGAGGAGATCCTGGCGGCCAACCCCCAGTTCCGCGGCAAAACCCTGTTCGAGGTGCTGTACCGCAACGGCAAGGTCGATGCCTTCGGCGTGGACCAGATCGAGGCCGGCTACGCCAACCACGAGGCCGACGCGTTCGGCTTCTACCCGCAGAAGGGCCTGTTCGAGGAGTACGCCGAGTTCGGCCGCGGCCATGCGCACGACCTCGCGCCCTTCGACACCTACCACCAGGTGCGCGGGCTGCGCTGGCCGGTGGTCGAAGGCAAGGAAACCCGCTGGCGCTACCGCGAGGGCGCCGATCCATACGTCAAGGCGGGCAAGGGCTTCGAGTTCTACGGCAATCCCGATGGCCGCGCGGTGATCTGGGCGCTGCCCTACGAACCGCCGGCGGAATCGCCCGATGCCGAGTACGACCTGTGGCTGGTGACCGGGCGGGTGCTCGAGCACTGGCATTCGGGTTCGATGACCATGCGCATCCCCGAGCTGTACAAGGCGGTGCCGTCGGCGGTGGTATTCATGAATCCGGACGATGCGCGCGCGCGGGGACTCAAGCGCGGCGACGAGGTGGAAGTGGCCTCGCGACGCGGCGCGATGCGCACGCGGGTGGAGACGCGCGGCCGCAACCGGATGCCGCGCGGGGTGATCTTCGTGCCGTGGTTCGACGCCGCGCAACTCATCAACAAGGTCACCCTCGACGCCACCGATCCGATCTCCAAGCAGACCGACTTCAAGAAATGCGCGGTCCGCGTGGCCGCGGTGGGAGGGGCCTGACATGCGCGCGATCCTCGTGAACTCCATGCTCGCGCTGTTCCTGCTGGTGCTGGCCGCCTGCGGCCGCGACGAGCCCCGACCGCAGGTGGTCGCGCCCGCTCCCGAAGTGGGCGCGCGCGGCAACCCCGCGCAGGACATCGACGGGCTGCGCCGGAATATCCCGATCACCACCGAGGTCACGCCGCTGCCGATGGCGGCGGTCGAGAACTTCGACTTGCGCCGTGAGCGCGCCTACCCGATGCAGCCGCCGACCATCCCGCACAGCATCGACGGCTACCAGGTCGACCTGAACTCCAACCGCTGCATGCTCTGCCACGCGCGCAACACCGCCGCGCAGTTCCAGGCGATCCCGGTCAGCGTCACCCACTACATGGACCGCGACGACCAGTTCCTGGCCGAGGTCTCGCCAAGGCGCTACTTCTGCGTGCAGTGCCACGTGGTGCAGACCGACGCCAGGCCGCTGGTCGCGAACGGTTTCCGCGACATCGACAGCATGCTGCGCGATGAGCGCGCCGGGCAGGCCGGGCAGGCGCATCAATGAACCTGCTGCGCCGTGTCACCGACACCCTGCGCGCCTTCTGGCGCCAGTTCAACGCGCCGGCGCGGTACCTGAGCCTCGGCTTCCTCACCCTGGGCGGCTTCCTCGCCGGCATCATGTTCTGGGGCGGCTTCAACACCGCGCTGGAGGCGACCAATAGCGAGGAGTTCTGCACCAGCTGCCACGAGATGCGCGACAACGTCTTCGAGGAGCTCAAGACCACCATCCACTACAGCAACCGGTCCGGCGTGCGCGCCACCTGTCCCGACTGCCACGTGCCCCACGACTGGACCGACAAGATCGCGCGCAAGATGCAGGCCTCCAAGGAGGTCTGGGGCAAGATCTTCGGCACCATCAACACCCGCGAGAAATTCCTCGACCATCGTCTGGTGCTCGCCACCCACGAATGGGCGCGGCTCAAGGCCAACGACTCGCTGGAGTGCCGCAACTGCCACGACTACGACTCGATGGACCTGACCCGCCAGGCCAGCCGCGCTGCGCGGACCCACCGCACCTTCCTGGCCACCGGCGAAGCCACCTGCATCGACTGCCACAAGGGCATCGCCCACAAGCTGCCCAGCATGGCCGGCGTGCCGCAGGGCGTGCAGGCGGCGCCGGCCACCGCCAGCCCGCATTAGGGAAGCGCCGGATCATTGCCGTCATTCCCGCGAATGCGGGGATCCATATCTCCGGGATCACTGGGACGGCTGGATTCGCGTTCGTGGTGCAGTCGTAACCTGATGGCCGGAACGGTGGCAGGCTCACCCTGCCAGGGCCGGGTAGACCAGGTCGGCCTGGTCGGCCATGGGCCAGCGCCGATGCGTCCGCCGGGGCGCCGTGCGACCATAGCGCGATGGAAGAACAACGCATCATCGGCGCCGGCGCCACCCGCGAGGACGAGGCGGTCGAGGCCAGCATCCGCCCCAAGCGGCTGGACGAATACCTCGGCCAGCAGCCGGTGCGCGAGCAGATGGGGCTGTACATCGAGGCCGCGAAGCACCGCGGCGAAGCGCTCGACCACGTCCTGATCTTCGGCCCGCCGGGCCTGGGCAAGACCACGCTCAGCCACGTGATCGCCAACGAACTCGGGGTGAGCCTGCGGGTCACCTCCGGACCGGTGATCGAGAAGGCCGGCGACCTGGCCGCGCTGCTGACCAACCTGCAGCCGCACGACGTGCTGTTCATCGACGAGATCCACCGCCTCTCGCCCGTGGTCGAGGAAGTGCTGTACCCGGCGATGGAGGATTTCCAGCTCGACATCATGATCGGCGAGGGCCCGGCCGCGCGCTCGATCAAGATCGACCTGCCGCCGTTCACCCTGATCGGCGCCACCACGCGCGCCGGCCTGCTGACCGCGCCCCTGCGCGACCGGTTCGGCATCGTCCAGCGCCTGGAGTTCTACAGCGCCGCCGAGCTGACCCGCATCGTCCGTCGCGCGGCGGCGATCCTGGGCGTGGACTGCGTGGAGGAGGGCGCGAGCGAGATCGCGCGCCGTTCGCGCGGCACCCCGCGCATCGCCAACCGCCTGCTGCGGCGGGTCCGCGACTACGCCCAGGTGCGCGCCGGTGGCCGCATCGACCGCGACGTGGCCGACGCGGCGATGAAGATGCTCAAGGTCGACCCGGAGGGCTTCGACGAACTCGACCGGCGCCTGCTCCACCTGATCATCGAGAACTTCGACGGCGGCCCGGTCGGCGTGGATTCGCTGGCCGCGGCGCTGAGCGAGGAGCGCGGCACGCTCGAGGACGTGATCGAGCCCTACCTCATCCAGCAGGGCTTCCTGGTGCGCACCGCGCGCGGCCGCATGGCCACCCACAAGGCCTGGCGCCACCTGGGACTGCAGCCCCGGGGCCCGGCCGCGGAGACGCTGTTTTGAACGACGCCGTATCGACTCTGTTCAGTCTGCCGACCCGGGTTTACTGGGAAGATACCGACGCGGGTGGCGTGGTCTACCACGCGCGCTACGTGGCCTTCTTCGAGCGCGCGCGCAGCGA
>JAEWZE010000008.1 GCA_023395465.1 Pseudomonadota bacterium | reverse complement strand
AGCCGCGCGGCGACATCGTTGCTGATGCCCGCGTACCAGCTGCCGTCGCCGCATTCGACCAGGTACAGCCACCAGCCATCGCCGCCCTGCCCCTGGGGCTGGGCCGGCGGCACATCGTCCGGACGGGCATGCGTTGGGCAAGCGGGCGTGCGCATGCGCGGGAGGATGCCTGAACCCTGGCGCGCGCGCAGCCCGGGTTCCCAGCGGTTTGCGCCGTCCCGACCCGGATGCTAGCGTCGCCCCCGGAAAGCAGGGGACGCAGGACGTGTCGGGCGACGAGATCACACAGCTGCTGGCGCAGGCGCGCGACGGGGATTCGGCGCGCATGGACGCGGTCTTCCAGGCGCTGTATCCGGAATTGCGACGCTTGGCCAATTCGCGCATGCGCGGGCGCGAGTCGACGCTGACCCCGACCGTGCTGGTCCACGAGCTGTTCCTGCGCATCAGCCAGGGAACGCCGCTGTCGGTGGTCGACCGCCAGCATTTCATGGCCGCCTCGGCGCGCGCGATGCGCTGGATCCTGGTCGAGCACGCGCGCCAGCGCGCCACCGACAAGCGCGGCGGCGACCAGGTCATGGTCAGCCTCGACGAACGGATCGCCGACGCCCCGCAGGCGCGGACCAGCGTGCTGGCGCTCGAGCAGTGCCTGGAGGCGCTGGAATCGATCAGTGCGCAGCGCCGGCAGATCGTCGAATTGCGCTACTTCGCCGGAATGGAGTTCGCCGAGATCGCGCGCCTGCTGGAAATCTCCGAGCGCACGGTGTACCGCGAATGGGAGCGCGCGCGCGCCTTCCTGCAGGCGATGCTCGACGACAGTGCGGCTGGCAGTGATGGCGATGGATCCTGACCGCCTCGCGCACTGGCACGCCGCGGATGCGCTCTTCGGGCAGTGGCTTGACGTGCCCGGACCCGAACGCGAGGCCTGGCTGCGGGCACAGGACATCCCCGACCAGGTGCGCCGCCGGCTCGACCAGATGATCGCCGCGCACGTAAAGCCGCAGCCGGTGCTGGAATCCGCCGGCGGCGAACTCGCCGGCCGCCGTCTTGGCGACTGGACACTGGAGGAAGAACTCGGCCGCGGCGGGATGGCCGTGGTCTATCGCGCCTGGCGCGACAGCGGCATGGCGCGCCAGCAGGCCGCGGTCAAGGTGTTGACCCTGGGCGCGCTCGGCGCCGCCGGACAGGAGCGCTTCCAGCGCGAGGCCGAGATCCTCGCGCGGCTGCACCATCCCAACGCGGCGGCCCTGATCGATTCGGGCGTCGCCGGCGACGGCACCTGCTGGCTGGCGATGCCGCTGGTGGAGGGAGAGCGCATCGACCGCTGGTGCGACGCGAACGCGCCCGATGCGCAGGCGATCGTGCGCCTGTACCTACAGGTCTGCGGCGCGGTCTCCTACGCGCATCGCAACCTGGTCATCCATCGCGACCTGAAGCCGTCGAACGTGCTGGTGGACGCGAGTGGGCACGTGCGCCTGCTGGACTTCGGCATCGGCCAGTTCGCCGACGCGACCGGCGAGCGCACCCGCACCCTGTGGCGCGCGATGACCCCCGGCTACGCGGCACCCGAACAGCTGCGCGGCGAACCGGCCAGCACCGCGGTCGATGTCTATGGCCTGGGCGCCCTGCTGCACCGGCTGCTGACCGGACGCACCCCGCAGTCGGCGACCGCCGGCCACGACACCACGCGCCCGTCGCTGCTGGTGCGCGACGCATCCGATGCCTACCACCGCCATTACGTGCCGCTCAGGAGCGACCTCGACCGGGTCCTGCTCAAGGCACTGGCCGAGGAACCCGAGCAGCGTTATGCCACCGCCGACGCGCTGGGCGACGACCTGCGCCGCTGGCTCGACGGCCGGCCGGTGCTGGCACAGACGCCCGGCGCCGGCTACCGCCTGCGCAAGTTCGTGCTGCGCCACCGGGGCGCGGTGGCGGGCGGCGTGCTGCTGGCGGCGAGCCTGGCCGCCGGCGTGGCGGCCACGCTGTGGCAGGCCGGCGAAGCGCGGCGGCACGCGTCCGAAGCGCAGCAGCAGGCCGCGCTCGCCCGCCAGGAGGCCGAGAATGCCAGCCAGCGCGCACGCCGGACCGAGGCCGTGCGCGACTTCCTCGGCAGCATGTTCATCACCACCCGCGCCGACGACGGCGGCAGCGCCCGGGTCATCGACGTGATGCGCGCCGCGGCCGACGGCGCGCGCGGCGACGCCCTGGCCGACCAGCCGCTGACCGGCGCCGACGTGCTGCTGCTCACCGGCACGGTGCGCTACAACCTCGACGACTACGAAGGCTCGCTCGCCGACCTGGAGGACGCGCTGGCCCTGCTCGCGCCGCACAGGGACGTTGCCGCCGGGGAGATGTCGCGGGCGCACTGGGAGCTGATGCGCCACGCCAAGCACCGCGGCGACCACGAGGCGATGCTGGCCCACGCGCGCGAATCGGTCGAACTCAATGCGCTGTGGGACGCGCCGCCCAACGAAACCTTCCGTGCCCGCATCGCGGTCGGCGAGGCGCTGCTGTACACCGACCGCGACGCGGCCGCGGAGACGTTCCGCACGCTGGTGGCGGAAATCGAGGCCAGCGAGCTGAAGGACTCGGTACGCCACATCAATGCCCTCAACGGCCTGTCGATCGCGCTCTCCGGCCCGAAGCACGACCAGCGCCTGCGCGTGCCGATCCAGGAGGAGCGACTGCGCATCGCGCGCACGCTGTACGGCGAGGACGGCGGCGGACTGGCCCACACCCTGAGCGACGTGACCCACACCTTCCGCGTGCTGGGCATGTTCGACCGCGCCGAGCAGCTGGCGCGCGAGTCGGTCGAAGTCGCCGACCGCAGCCTGCAGAATCCGTTGATGCTGCGCGGGCTGTCGCGCTGCAACCTCGGCCTGGTGCTGCTCCAGCGCGGACGCCTGGACGAGGCGCTGGACACGTTCGGGGAAAGCGCCCGCCTGCTCGACGAACTGGGCGGCAGCAACCTGTCGACCGAACGCTGCTTCACCGGCCTGGCCTACACCGCCGCGGCCGCCGGCCGCCACCCGGCGGCGCTGGCCGCGCTCGCGCGCAGCGCGGAGATCCTGGCGGCCAATGGACGCGCGCGGCATCCCGACGCGCTCGCGGTCTGCGGCCTGCGCGCCTCCGTCCAGCTGCGCCAGGGCGATGCCGGCGCGGCCGGCCGCACCCTGGACGGCTGCGTCCCGACCGATACGGACAAGGCCCCGCCGGGCTACCTGCAGGCGCGCGCCGAATGGCTCGTGGCCACCGGCGCGCACGTCGAGGCCGCCGGCCTGCTGGAAACGCTGCGCAGCCGGCAGCCGCCCGAGGACATCCAGCGCGACTGGATGCGCCCATGGATGCTGTCGGCGCTGCTGGCCCGGGCGACCGGCGACCCGGATGCCGTCGCCCCGCTGGCGGTCGCGGCCGGCGCCCACGCCGCCACCGCGCCGCTGTCGCGGTGCCTGGCCAACCCGGGCGAAACGACCTGTCTGGCGCTGCCCTGAATCTCCGGCCCGTCGGTCCAGGTGGCTTGGGGACGCGGAGCCAACCGGCACCCGGATGACTGGACGAGGCCCCCGATGGCGACAGACCGCGCCGTTTCGGGGCGGCAGGCGCCCGCATCGTGTCAGTTCCCGCCAGCGGATCTCGTGGATGACGTGCCCGGCCTTGCGGACGGCCCGGCCCCCGTCCCGTTCCGCCGAGGCACAGCGTCGATGTCCACCCTCCTGTCATGCCGGTCGATCACGCGCAGCGTCGCTGCCGGCGCCCTGCTCGCCCTGTCGGCCGTCTTCGCCGGCTGCGACGAGACGCCACCGGCCCATCCGGCGGTGCGCCTGGCCCAGCCACAGCTGGCCGAAGCCCTCGAAGCGTCGTGGCGGCAACTCGACGCGTCGTGGACGGAGGGTGGGGATGCGCCCTGCGACAGCGCAGCGATCGTGGCGATGGCCACGGAAGGCTGGGTGGCCGGCGTGGACGCCGCCGGGCTGCAGTCGCGTTTCGGCACGGAAGCCGCTACGGCCCGGGAGCGGATCCATTCGATCCGCGTCCGCTGCCCGGTGGCCGCAGCGCAGGGCGCCACGCCTGCCACGTCCGCCGCGCCCGCCGAGCGGCGCCCACGGGAAGCCGATCCGCGCCCGGTCCTCGACGACGCCATGCTCGACGCCTACGTGCGCGGCATGGGCGAAGAGATCGCGCTGATGCGGGCCAGCGGCAGCCATTTCGTATCGCTATCGCAGTACGACGCGCAGGGCCGGCAGATCGCCACGGCGGCCGAGCTGTCGCCGGCCGAGTACCGTGGCCTGCGCAACGCCATGCAGACGCTGCTGTACGAACGCATGCTGCACGCGCGCTACGCCGGCGCGGACGGCCAGGCGCGGCTGGCGCGGCTGGAGCCGCACAAGCGCGAACACGCGCTGGAAGTGCTGGCACGCGATCCGTACGCGGCCCTGTCGGCAGCCGAACGCGACACGATGCAGGCACGCATGTCCGAGCTGCAGCCGCTGTACACGCGCTACATGGACCTGGCTGCAGTCGCCGACTGAGGCAGGCGCAGCCGCATCCACCCGCCGCCCCTGGCGAACCGCCCGGGAGTGGCGCAGCACCCATTCCATCGAAGACACCCACCATGCACAACAGACTGTTCGCCACGGGCCTGGCCATCCTTGCCGCCTGCGCATCGCTCCTGCTTCCGGCCTGCACGCCCGGCGATGGCGGTGCCGCCGCCGCTCCGGTCGACCTGGGCACCGTCGAAAACCCGATCCGGGTGGTTCCCACGCTCGATTCCGGACACGCGGTCACCCAGACCATCGGCTTCGCCGGCGGTACCATCACCGCCACCGGCGCCGACGGGACCGTGTTCACCCTCGCCGTCCCCGCCGACTCGCTGCGCCAGCTCACGCGCATCACGATGACCCCGGTGACCCGGCTCGAAGGCCTGCCGTTCGGCGACGGCAGCGACGTCACCGTGGACCTGCAGCCCTCCGGGCTGGTGTTCGACGTGCCAGCCACGCTGACCATCGCGCCGGCGACGGCGATCCCGCCCGGCGAACGCATCCTGTATGGCTATTCGGACGATCTGCTCAGCTTCGCCGAGCCGGTGATGGACGCCGACGGCATTGCCATCGCGGTGAGCCACTTCAGCGGCTACGGGGCCGCCAGAGGACTGATGGGCGACGTCGAGGCGGCGCGCAAGCGCATCGGCGGATCGGCGGAGGAACGCATCGCCAGCGAGATCCGGGCGGTGATGCAGGCGTCGCAGCAGGCCCACCAGCGCGGCGAGGCGCCGCCGCCGCTTGCACTGCACTCGCAGCTCCAACCCCTGTTCGAGCAGTTCGAGCGCGAAGTCGTGGATCCTCGCCTGGCCGCCGTGGGCCAGAGCTGCGCAGCCGGGCGCTCGGCCATCTTCACCGTGCTCGGCTATGCGCGCCAGCGGGAACTGCTCGGCTACGACGACGACTCGGGAGCCCTCGGGCAGGTCGCCACGCTGCTCGAAGAGACCGTCGTACCCAAGTGCATGGACGAGGAATACCAGATGTGCGTGGACGAACACATCGTCCACCGGATCGCCTCGGTCTATCTCGGAATGAAGAGGCAGCTCGCACTGCTGGGCATCGACCACTCTCCGGTGTTCGGCAAGATGCAGCAGCAGGTGGAGGGTTGCCTGCACTTCGATCTGGAGTTCAAGCTCGATACGCGGTTCGAACTCGATACGCGGTCCATCAACCAGAGCTATCTGTCGTACGCCGAAAGCACCGGACTCGCCACCGAAGTCGCCTTCAATCTCGACCGTGTCTTCAACAGCCACGGCACGTCGGCCTTCGAGCCTTCCAGCGGGCCGATGGAATCGCGCAAGCAGGTCTACCGGCAGAAAGCCCCCGGCTGCGTTCCGGGCACGGTGTCGACCTGGCGCGATACCGGGCATTTCCGCGGGATGGATTTCTCGCTCGACCCAGGAGACATGGAAAGCGGCGGCGGAGGCGTCCAGGACATCGTGGTCGAACTCGAACTTCCCTCCCCTCAGGTCACGATTTCCGGACTCTCCTGCGGCGGGGTAGCGGCGCCGCCCTCGGCCGATCTTGCCGGCGCACCGGCTGCCTACCTGCTCAACCATGGCGATGGCTTCATCCGCGACTGGCAGATCCATGGCGCCACAACCGCCGCAGGCCGGGCGTTCGTCACCGCCACCTCCGAGTGGTCCGTCATGAACCGGCTCAACGCCAACGCCTCGGTGGAGGACGTCGGCATCGCCACCCTGCGGCACACCCCGCGCTGACTACCGCTGTGCCGCGACCTGCAGGCATCGGCGCGTGGCACGCATCGATGCCCGCACCCGGAAAACCCTGGCAACTCCGCTCACGAGAAGAACGGGGCTTGCGTCTCTTCCGGTCCGGGAGGCCAGGGCGATCCGCGCCGCCGCTGTCAGTTCCCGCCGCGGTTTCTCGTGGATGGGGAACCTGGATGCACCGGGTCCGGCCGGGCCGCCGTTCGGCCTGTCTTCCTGCAAGGGCACGATCATGCATGTTTCCTTCATCGCCACCGCTTCGACGCTGGCGCTCGCCCTGTCCGCCAGCCTGCCCGCGCACGCGCAGGCGGCGCAGACCGATCTCTACCTCGATGTCGCCACCCACGCCATGCCGGGCGCGCCCCGAATTGGCGCGCTCGGCCGGCTTGCCGGCGCCATGGGCGGCCAGCGCGCCAGCTACGGCATGGCGCGGCACCCCGGCATGCCCGGCAAGTACCTGGACGTCGCGCTGTACAACCGCCGCGCGCCGGGACAGCCGGCCAGCCAGGCCGTCCCCAAGAGCCTGCATGTGGGCGACAGCATCGACCTGCTGCCGCCCGCGAAGCCCGCCGCCGCGACCGATGGCCAGATCGGTGGCGCGGCGCCGCCCGGCCTCGCCGACGGCGGCACGTACACCGTCCACTACTACTGGGGCTGCGGGAGCAAGGCCGGTGCCGGACAACCGGCCAGGTATTCGATGACGGTCCGCAATGGCAAACCGGTGCAGAGCGGTCGCGCGATGGCGCCGCGCCAGGTGCCGCAATCGGGCCCGGACGTCGGCCCGCAGCACGTGTTGTGGCCGAATCCCGACGCGCGACGCACGACTTCCGACAAGGCCTCCCTGGCCGGAATGCACCGCCTCAGCGGCGATGGCCTGCCGGCGTCGATGGAGTTCGCACTGACCAGCGAGGACGACTTCCTGCCGCAGCTCGAGCTGGAGACGGCGCACGACGACGACGAGGGCATGGTCCTGTCCTGGCAGGGCGTCCGGGGTGCCCGTGGCTACTTCATCCACGCCATGGCCACGCATGGCGACACCGTCGTGATGTGGAGCAGTTCCGAGGACGGCTATGCCGGCCCGGAAATGATGGAATACCTGCCCACGTCGCTGGTTGCGCAGTGGACCGGCAAGCGCACCGTACTTGGCACCGACGCGCGCAGCTGCACGATTCCGCGCGAGGTGCTCGCCGGCACTGGGAGTGCGCCGATGGTACAGATGATCGCCTATGGCAACGAACGCACCGTCTCCGAACCGCGCCCCGCCGACGCCGCTCGCGGCTGGACACCGACGTGGGCCGTACGGGTACGCAGCAAGTCCACGGCGATGCTGATGCCCGGCCTCGGCGCCGGCGCCGCGCGCGATGCCGCCAGACCCGCTGCCCGGGACACTGCCAAAGGCCTGTTGCGCGGTCTGCTCGGGAACTGAGTTCCGGCGAAGCACGCTGCGCCCGCGTCCGGCATGGCCGTGGCGCCAACCTGTTCACGGCCTGGCGGGATGCGCGGTCCGGGCG
This sequence comes from Pseudomonadota bacterium, assembly GCA_023395465.1. Lineage (GTDB taxonomy): Bacteria > Pseudomonadota > Gammaproteobacteria > Xanthomonadales > Xanthomonadaceae > Luteimonas. Next base: position 1,159 of record JAEWZE010000008.1, on the reverse strand, counting down.
CGAACCTGTGTGCGCCCTCCACAGCGTGGCGCCGCGACGCTTCCGACTGACTGCAGCGCGGGCTGGCCCCATAAAGAAAAACCCCGCCTCGCGGCGGGGTTTTCCGTGTCGCGGTGGAACGGTTGGCGCCGGATCAGAAATCCATGCCGCCCATGCCGCCCATGCCGCCGCCGCCCGGCATCGCCGGCTCTTCCTTCTTCGGCAGCTCGGCCACCATCGCTTCGGTGGTGATCATCAGGCCGGCGATCGAGGCCGCGTTCTGCAGCGCCGAACGGGTGACCTTGGTCGGGTCGAGGATGCCGAACTCGATCATGTCGCCGTACTCGCCGGTCGCGGCGTTGTAGCCGTAGTTGCCCTTGCCGTCCTTGACCGCATTGAGCACCACGCTGGGCTCTTCACCACAGTTGGTGACGATCTCGCGCAGCGGGGCTTCCATCGCGCGCAGGGCGATCACGATGCCGTGGTTCTGGTCTTCGTTCGCACCCTTGAGCTGGCCGATGGCCTGCAGCGCGCGCACCAGGGCCACGCCGCCGCCCGGGACCACGCCTTCTTCCACCGCCGCACGCGTGGCGTGCAGGGCGTCTTCGACGCGCGCCTTCTTTTCCTTCATCTCGATCTCGGTCGAGGCACCGACCTTGATCACCGCAACGCCGCCGGCCAGCTTGGCCACGCGCTCCTGCAGCTTCTCGCGGTCGTAGTCCGAAGAGGTCTCTTCGATCTGCGCCTTGATCTGCTTGATGCGGGCCTCGATGCCGGCGGTCTCGCCGGCGCCGTCGATGATCGTGGTGTTCTCCTTGGAGACCTGGATCTTCTTGGCGCGGCCGAGGTCGGCGATGGTCGCCTTCTCGAGCTGCAGGCCCACTTCCTCGGAGATCACGGTGCCGCCGGTCAGCACGGCCATGTCTTCGAGCATCGCCTTGCGACGGTCGCCGAAGCCCGGGGCCTTGACGGCGCAGACCTTGACGATGCCGCGGATGGTGTTGACCACCAGGGTCGCCAGCGCCTCGCCCTCGACCTCTTCCGCCACGATCAGCAGCGGCTTGCCGGCCTTGGCCACGCCTTCCAGCACGGGCAGCAGGTCGCGCACGTTCGAGATCTTCTTGTCGTGCAGCAGGATGAAGGGATCATCCAGCTCGGCCGACATCGACTGCTGGTTGTT
>JAEWZE010000285.1 GCA_023395465.1 Pseudomonadota bacterium | reverse complement strand
CGGGCTGATGCCTGCCCTGCACAGGTTGCGGCAGCTGGCGCTGGCGGCGCGCCCGCCCCTGGCCGGGTTCGCGCCGGCGAGGCAGCCGCTGGAACGGCTGGTCCGCGACATCCTGGCGCGCGAGCCGGGGTCGTCGACGCCAGCGGCGGACACGGCCGGGGACTGTCTGGCGCAGGCGCGAGGCTTGCTGCAGGCCTGGTCGATCAGCGCCGCCGATGCCCGGCGGCTGGGACCGATGCCGCTCTACCGCGATTGGTGGACCGGCGAACTGCGCACCAGTGGCGGCGCCACTGCCCATCTCGTCGATGGTGCTCCTTCCGGGGACCGGCCCGACGATGACCAGCCGCTCCGCAGCGCGCGCATGGAGCGCCGGCCCGAAGAGCGCGAAGCGGTGGAAGACGAGGACAGGCCCGGCGAGTCCGGCGTGTGGATGATCCAGCAGGACGCCCCGCACGAGGTCGCGGAGGATCCCTTCGGCCTGCAGCGGCCGGTGGATCGCGACGACGAGACCAGCGCCGATGAATACGGCGACATGCTTTCGGAGCTGGCCTCGACGCGGATGATCGCCGCGCCCGATCCGCCGCGCGAGGTGCTGCTGTCGGACGACCCGCCCACCAGTCGGGCAATGCTCCAGTTCGAAGCGCAGGACGAAGGCGACGCGCGATTCCGGTATCCCGAGTGGAATCACACCGACGCGTCCTACATCGAGCACGGCACCACGGTCCGCATGCTCGCGCCGGTGCCCGGAAATCCGGCCTGGATCGACGCGACCCTCGCCCGCCACCGCACGCACCTCGAAGGCATCCGTCGCCAGTTCGAGGCGCTGCGGCCCGAGCGCGTGCGCCTGCGCCGGCAGAGCGACGGCGAGGACATCGACCTCGATGCCTGCGTGCAGGGCCGCGCCGACCTGCGCGCGGGCGGTTTCCTGCGCGACGGGCTGTACGAGGCGCGGCGACCGGGCCGGCGCAGCATCGCGGTGTCGCTGCTGGTCGATGCCAGCGGCTCCACCGACGGCTTCATCGGCGATCGCCGGCGCGTCATCGACGTCGAGCGCGAGGCGCTGCTGCTGGTCTGCATGGCCCTGCAGGGCCTGGGCGAACCGTTCTCGGCGATGGCCTTCTCCGGCGAGGGCCCGCACGGCGTGACCATGCGCATGCTCAAGGACTTCACCGAGCCCTATGGCCAAGAGGTTGCGCTGCGCATCGCCGGCCTGGAACCGGAGAACTACACCCGCGCCGGCGCCGCCATCCGCCATGCCACCGCACTGCTCATGCGCCAGCCCGCGGAGCACCGCCTGCTGCTGATGCTGTCGGACGGCAAGCCCAACGACGCCGACCGCTACGACGGCCTGTTCGGCGTCGAGGACATGCGCCAGTCGGTGACCGAAGCGCGGCTGCAGGGCATCTTCCCGTTCTGCCTGACCGTCGACCTGCAGGCCCCGGGCTACCTGCCCAAGGTGTTCGGCCCCGGCCACTACGCCCTGCTGTCGAAGCCCGAGCGCCTGCCGCTGGTGCTGCTGGACTGGACCCGGCGCCTGCTGGCTCGTTGACGGTGGGAACCAGCTGGCCGGCGAATCGCGATCAGAACCGGAACCGGGCACGCGAGGCGCGATCACCCGACCCGCGCTTGCACATCACCGGCAGCGCGGCCGCACCCCGTATCGACCGCCAACCGGTGGATGATAAAAAGGACCACGTCGATGGTTTCGGCAGAACGTCCCGCAACGCGACCGCGTGGCGCGTCACACCGGGCCCATGCCATCGGACGTGGACCGGATGGACGGGCGCGCCGGCCGCGAGGTCCACACCTCATGCCGTAGAAGATCGGGAACCCTCATGAAAGTCATCCATGTGCTGGCGCTGGTGGGTCTGGGCGCCGTTGCCCTGGTCGGATTCGACCAGTACAGGTCCCGCATGACCGATGTCGCGCAGGCACCCCCGGCCGGGGTCACCGCCCGCATGCAGCCCCGGACGCCTGCAGGCGAACCTGCATGGGGGACGGGCTCCGCGTCCCCGGCGGTCCCGGTCGCGCCGGCGACCGTAACGTCCTCCGCCGTGGCCAGCAGCGCGTTCCGATGCGACGGCCGCACCCATTGCTCGCAGATGACGTCGTGCGCGGAGGCGGAGTACTTTCTCCGTAACTGCCCGAACGTCAGGATGGATGGCAACAACGATGGCGAACCCTGCGAGCAGCAGTGGTGCAACTGATCAGCGCAGCAGCTGTTCCGCCGTGGTGACTGCCGGCCGCACCGGCCCATCCGTACACCATGCCCGACCGCTCGTTTGCGAGGGACGTCGCCAGGTGACACGGTGAAAGTGCTCGCACACGCGCCGCAACGGTTGTTCCTGGTCGAGGACGGCGAACCGGGCAATCGCCCGGACCTGGATGCGCCGAACGAAAATGCCCGTCGCGCCCGGGCTTGCCGCGCCTCGTCGGCAGCCGGCCCGGGAGCTTCCAGTCCGACCGCCGCCTAAACACAGGCCAGCACCTTCTCCCGCGGTTCACCCGCCCCGCCCTAGGGTCGACCCACCGTTCCACCGGGAGTACGTGATGAAGCACCTGCTGATTGCCGGCGCATTGATGGTGGCGGCCTCGGGCGTGGCCCAGGCCGACAATCCGTGGAAGCACGGGAGAGAAGTGGCCAAGGAGCGCCGCGAGGCGCAGCGCGAGTACGAGAAGGATCGCCGCAAGGCCGAGCACGAGTACTGGAAGGACCGCCGCAAGGCCGAGCGCGAATACCGTCGCGACCTGGCGCGGGCCGAACGCCGCTGGGCGCGCGGAGAGCATCTGCCGCGCAGCTACCTGAGCGACGCCTACTACGTGCGCGACTACGGCGCGTACGGACTGGCGGCGCCGCCCGCGGGGTATACCTGGGTGCGCCCGGATCCACGCGACGACCAGTACTACATGGTGCAGCTGGCCACGGGCCTGATCGAACAGATCCTCGGGCCGTAGCGCCAAGGCATGATTGCTGCAGCACAGGAAGAGGCCGCTTCCGGGCGGCCTTCTCCTGTGAGGTCGGGAGTACCGATCGCCATCCGGGATGCAGTTGCAGTCCCTGCCCCTCCTGGCCGATTTCCGCTGCGGCCGGCATATGCAGTGCCGGGCACGCATCCATGGCAAC
>JAEWZE010000221.1 GCA_023395465.1 Pseudomonadota bacterium | reverse complement strand
GCGCTGCCGCCGGACTGGTCGCGCGCACTGCATCGCGGCCTGCAGGCCTGCGCGATCTCCCCCCTGCGCTCGCTGGCCGCGGCTACCCTGGCCAACGTGGCGGTGATGTGGGGCTGGCACATGCCGGCGGCGCTGGCGCTGGCGCTGGCGAGCGAGGCCGTGCACTGGCTCATGCATGCGAGTTTCCTCGCGGCCGGACTCTGGCTCTGGACCCTGCTGTGGCAGCGCCTGCGCGACGATGCGGCCGGCGGTGCACTTGCCGGAACGGTCGCCATCGTCGTGGTCATGATGCAGATGGGATTCCTCGGTGCCTTGCTGACGTTCTCGCGGCGCGCGCTGTACCCGTTCTATGCCGGACGCGCGCCCCGGCTGGGCCTGGATGTGCTCGCCGACCAGCAGCTGGCGGGCCTGATCATGTGGGTGCCGTCCTGCCTGCCGTACCTGGCCGGGGCGATCTGGCTGCTGGCGCGGGAGTTCGGGCGGCTGCGCCAGGCCCGGTAAGGGCGGGGCAGGGCGACATTCTGGGCCGGCCCGGGTGGATGAGCGGTGATCGCGCCGGCAGGGCAGCGCCGGTGGCGCGCGGCGATGCCGCAGCGCGGTATAATGACGCGCTTCCCCACCTCTCCCGGGACTGCCGATGCTCCGCATCCAGGCTGAAGCACTGACGTACGACGACGTTTCGCTCGTCCCCGCGCACTCCACCGTCCTGCCCAAGGACGTCTCCCTCGCCACCCGCCTCACGCGCTCGCTCCAGCTCAAGCTGCCGATCGTCTCGGCCGCGATGGACACGGTGACCGAAGCCCGCCTGGCTATCGCCATGGCCCAGCTCGGCGGCATCGGCATCATCCACAAGAACCTCTCCGCGCAGCAGCAGGCGGCCGAGGTCTCGCGGGTCAAGAACTTCGAGGCCGGCGTGATCCGCGAACCGTTCACGGTCGGGCCCACGACCACGATCGGCGAAGTGCTCAAGCTCACCCGGGCGCGCAACATCTCCGGCGTGCCGGTGGTCGACGGCGGGCAGCTGGTCGGCATCGTCACCGGCCGCGACATGCGCTTCGAGAAGAAGCTCGACGATCCGGTCAGGAACATCATGACCAAGAAGGATCGCCTGATCACGGTGAAGGAAGGCGCTTCGGACGAGGAAGTGATCGGGCTGCTGCACAAGCACCGCATCGAGAAGGTGCTGGTGGTCAACGACGCGTTCGAACTGCGCGGCCTGATCACCGTCAAGGACATCCAGAAGAAGAGCGACAACCCCAACGCCGCCTACGACCCCGACGAGCAGCTGCTGGTCGGCGCCGCGGTGGGCACGGGCGGCGACACGGAGGAACGCGTCGCGGCGCTGGCCGCCGCCGGCGTGGACGTGGTGATCGTCGACACCGCGCACGGGCATTCGCAGGGCGTGATCGACCGCGTGGCGTGGGTCAAGAAGAACTTCCCGAACGTGCAGGTGATCGGAGGCAACATCGTCACCGGCGACGCCGCGCTGGCGCTGATGGACGCGGGTGCGGACGCGGTGAAGGTCGGCGTGGGCCCGGGTTCGATCTGCACCACGCGCGTGGTGGCGGGCGTGGGCGTGCCGCAGATCACCGCCATCGACCTGGTGGCCGAGGCGCTGCAGGACCGCATCCCGCTGATCGCCGACGGCGGCATCCGCTATTCGGGCGACATCGGCAAGGCACTGGTGGCGGGCGCGTCCACGGTGATGATCGGCGGACTGTTCGCGGGTACCGAGGAATCGCCGGGCGAGGTCGAACTGTTCCAGGGCCGCAGCTACAAGAGCTATCGCGGCATGGGTTCGCTGGGCGCGATGGAGAAGGGGTCCAAGGACCGCTATTTCCAGGATGCGAGCGATGCCGACAAGCTGGTGCCCGAGGGCATCGAAGGCCGCGTGCCGTACCGCGGTCCGCTCAGCAGCATCATCCACCAGCTCGCCGGCGGCCTGCGCGCCACCATGGGCTACGTGGGCTGCGCCAGCATCGAGGACATGCGCACGCAGCCCAGGTTCGTGCGCATCACCGGTGCCGGCCAGAGGGAGAGCCACGTGCACGACGTGACGATCACCAAGCAGCCGCCGAACTACCAGATCGGCTGACTGAGGCCGCCCTGGCGGATTCGGAATTCGAGATCCGGGATTCGATCAAGCAGGTAGCACAACAAGACCATGTCCAGCGTTTCCCAATCCCGGCTCCCGAATCCCGAGCGTTCTTCAACGGCCGAAGGCCGGTCATCCCGGCTCCACGACGACAAGATCCTGATCCTCGATTTCGGCGCGCAATACACGCAGCTGATCGCACGCCGCATCCGCGAGATCGGCGTGTACTGCGAGATCTGGGCCTGGGACCATGATCCGGCCGAGATCGCCGGCTTCGGTGCGAAGGGCATCATCTTGTCGGGCGGACCGGAGTCGACCACGCTGCCGGGCGCACCGGCAGCGCCGCAGGAGGTGTTCGATTCGGGCCTGCCGATCCTGGGCATCTGCTACGGGATGCAGACCCTGGCCGCACAGCTGGGCGGTGCCACCGAGGCCGCCGACCAGCGCGAGTTCGGCCACGCCGAAGTGGATGTGGTCCATGCCGACGCCCTGTTCTCGGGCCTGACCGACCATCCCGGCAAGAGCCGCCTGAACGTGTGGATGAGCCACGGCGACCACGTCGCGAAGGTGCCGCCGGGCTTCAGCGTCACCGCCACCACCGACCGCATCCCGGTCGCGGCGATGGCCAACGAGGACAAGCGCTGGTACGGCGTGCAGTTCCATCCGGAAGTCACGCACACCCTGCAGGGCCAGACCCTGCTGCGCCGATTCGTGGTCGATGTCTGCGGCTGCCGGACGCTGTGGACCGCGGCCAACATCATCGACGACCAGATCGCCCGCGTGCGCGAGCAGGTGGGGTCGGACGAAGTGATCCTCGGCCTGTCCGGCGGCGTCGACTCGTCCGTGGTCGCCGCGCTGCTGCATCAGGCCATCGGCGAGCAGTTGACCTGCGTGTTCGTCGACACCGGCCTGCTGCGCTGGCAGGAAGGCGATCAGGTGATGGCGATGTTCGCCGAGCACATGGGCGTCAAGGTGATCCGCGTGGATGCGGCCGATCGCTACTTCAAGGCGCTCGAAGGCGTGTCAGACCCCGAAGCCAAGCGCAAGATCATCGGCAACCTGTTCGTCGAGATCTTCGACGAGCAGGCGGGCAGGCTGGCGAACGCGAAGTGGCTCGCGCAGGGCACGATCTACCCGGACGTGATCGAATCGGCCGGCAGCAGCACCGGCAAGGCGCACGTCATCAAGAGCCACCACAACGTCGGTGGCCTGCCCGCGCACATGAAGCTGGGCTTGGTGGAGCCGCTGCGCGAACTGTTCAAGGACGAGGTGCGGCGCTTGGGCGTGGAGCTCGGCCTTCCGCGCACCATGGTCTACCGCCATCCGTTCCCCGGCCCGGGTCTGGGCGTGCGCATCCTGGGCGAGGTCAGGCGCGAATACGCCGAGCTGCTGGCGCGCGCCGATGCGATCTTCATCGAGGAACTGCGCAAGGCGGACCTGTACGACAGGACCTCGCAGGCCTTCGCGGTGTTCCTGCCGGTCAAGTCGGTTGGCGTGGTCGGCGACGCGCGTGCCTACGAATGGGTGATCGCGCTGCGCGCGGTCGAAACCATCGATTTCATGACCGCGCACTGGGCGCACCTGCCGTACGACTTCCTCGGCACGGTAAGCAACCGCATCATCAACGAACTGCGCGGCGTCTCGCGCGTGGTCTACGACATCAGCGGCAAGCCGCCGGCGACGATCGAGTGGGAGTGACGGGCACTGGCTGGCAATGTCTAGCAACGGCAGGCATTTCGGCTGAGGGTAAAAGAACTTTCCGCTA
>JAEWZE010000085.1 GCA_023395465.1 Pseudomonadota bacterium | reverse complement strand
GCCCCGGCGCGTGGCCGGGGCGGCGGGCCGGATCAGCCGGCGGCGAAGGCCGCGAGCGCGGCGTTGAAGGTCTCGCTGGGCCGCATCGCCGCCGACACCTTGTCCTGGTCGGGGCGGTAGTAGCCGCCGATGTCGACCGCGCGGCCCTGCACGCCGTTGAGCTCGGCGACGATCTTCTCCTCGGCGTCGGCCAGCGTCTTCGCCAGTGGCGCGAACTTCGCCTTCAGGCCCGCGTCCTCGTCCTGCGCGGCCAGCGCCTGCGCCCAGTACAGGGCCAGGTAGTAGTGGCTGCCGCGGTTGTCGATGGTGCCCAGCTTGCGGCCGGGCGACTTGTCGTTGTCGAGGAAACGGCCGTTGGCCGCGTCCAGCGCATTGGCCAGCGCCGGCGCGGCCGAATTCAGCCAGCGGTGGCTGATGTGCTCGAGCGAGGCGGCCAGCGCCAGGAACTCGCCCAGCGAATCCCAGCGCAGGTAGTTCTCTTCCAGGAACTGCTGCACGTGCTTGGGCGCGGAGCCGCCGGCGCCGGTCTCGAACAGGCCGCCGCCGGCCATCAGCGGCACGACCGACAGCATCTTGGCGCTGGTGCCCAGCTCCATGATCGGGAACAGGTCGGTGAGGTAGTCGCGCAGCACGTTGCCGGTCACCGAAATGGTGTCCTGGCCCTTGCGGATGCGCGCGAGCGAAACCTGCATCGCCTCCACCGGCGGCAGGATGCGGATGTCGAGCGCGCCGGTGCTGTGTTCCTTCAGGTACTGCTCGACCTTGGCGATCACCTGCGCATCGTGGGCGCGCGCGCGGTCGAGCCAGAACACCGCGGGCGTCTGGCTGATCGCGGCGCGGTCCACCGCCAGCTTCACCCAGTCGCGGATCGGCGCGTCCTTGGTCTGGCAGGCGCGCCAGATGTCGCCGGCCTCGACCGCGTGCTCGAACACCGTGTTGCCGGCCGCGTCGGTGACGCGGATGTGGCCGTCGCCCGGCGCCTGGAAGGTCTTGTCGTGGCTGCCGTACTCCTCGGCCTTCTGCGCCATCAGGCCGACGTTGGGCACGCTGCCCATCGTGGCCGGATCGAAGGCGCCGTTGGCACGGCAGTCGTCGATCACCACCTGGTAGATGCCGGCGTAGCAGCGGTCCGGGATCACCGCCTTGGCGTCCTGCAGCTTGCCGTCTGCATTCCACATGCCGCCGGAGTCGCGGATCATCGCCGGCATCGAGGCGTCGACGATCACGTCGCTGGGCACGTGCAGGTTGGTGATGCCCTTGTCGGAGTTGACCATCGCCAGCGCCGGGCGCTGCGCGTACAGCGCGGCGATGTCGGCCTCGATCGCCTCGCGCGCGTCGTCGGACAGCGACTGGATGCGCGCGTACAGGTCGCCGATGCCATTGTTCGGGTTGAAGCCGGCCTCGGCCAGCGCGGCGGCATGCTTCTCCAGCACCGGGCGGTAGAACTCCTCGACCACCACGCCGAACATGATCGGGTCGGAGACCTTCATCATGGTCGCCTTCAGGTGCAGCGAGAACAGCACGCCCTGCACCCTGGCATCCTCGATCTGGCGCGCGACGAACCCGGCCAGCGCCTTGCGCGACAGGCGCGCGGCGTCGACGATCTCGCCGGCCTGGACCTTCAGCGATTCCTTGAGCACCGCGCGGCTGCCGTCGGCGCCGTGGAAGGCGATCTGCAGGGTATCGGCCGCGGCCATCGTCGCCGACTGTTCGCTGCCGTAGAAGTCGCCCTCGTCCATGTGCGCGACGTGCGACTTCGATTCGCCCGACCACTTGCCCATGCGATGCGGATGCTTGCGCGCGTACTGCTTCACCGACAGCGGCGCGCGCCGGTCGGAGTTGCCCTCGCGCAGCACCGGGTTGACCGCGCTGCCCATGGCCTTGCCGTAGCGCGCGCGGATGTCGCGCTGGGCGTCGTCCTGCGGGTCGTCCGGGTAGTCGGGCAGCGGATATCCCTGCGCCTGCAGCTCCTTGATCGCGGCCTTGAGCTGCGGCACCGAGGCGCTGATGTTGGGCAGCTTGATGATGTTGGCTTCGGGGGTCTTGGCCAGGGCCCCCAGTTCGGCCAGGTCGTCGCTGACCTTCTGCGCATCCGCCAGCCGGTCGGGGAACTGCGCCAGGATCCTGCCCGAGAGCGAGATGTCGCGCGTCTCCACCGAGATGCCGGCGGCACCGGCGAACGCCTGCACGATCGGCAGCAGCGAGGCGGTGGCCAGGAACGGCGCTTCGTCGGTCAGGGTGTAGAGGATCTTGGGCGTGTCGGGCATGCGCGGGTCTCGGCTCGAAGGACGGGTGCGGTCAACGCGCCATTGTCGCGCTTCGGCCACAGCAGGGCAAAACGCACGGGTATGGCGCGTCGCCGCGATGCACCACGAAAAAAGGCGCGGCTCGCGCCGCGCCTTTCCGGGGATCGGGCCGCGGAAGGCCTACTTCACGTCGAACTCGCTGGTGTTGATCACGCTGCCGTCCTGCGAGATCTCCACGCGATAGCGGCCGGTCGGCCAGCCGTCGGGCTTGCTGATGTGGAAGTCGGTGGTCTGCGCCCCCGCTGCGATCTGCTTGGTTTCCTCGGCCACCGTCTGGTTGCTGTCCAGGTGGGTCCACTTGGCGACCAGCGTGCTGGCGGAGGGGCTGTCGGTGGCCACCGACGCGTGGATCGTGTCGCCGGCGGCAAACGAGGTCAGCGGGGTGGCGATGGTGTTGTTGGCATCGATCGCGTTGCCCAGCGTCACCGACGCGGTGCTGGCCGGCGCGGTCACTGGCGCGGCCGGCGGCGGCGCGGCGGGCGGCGCGGTCTCGGTCGGGGTGGTCGGCGGAACCACGGGCGCGGGTTCGTCCTTGCGGCAGCCGGCGAGGGCGGCTGCGCCGACGACGGCGACCAGCAGGGCCTGGGAAAGACGGGTCTGGTTCATGGCGGTGTCCTCTTGGATGGAGTCGTCGGGATCGGCGGTCAGGCGGAGGCGGGCGGTGGGCCCTTGCCTTCGCCGTCCTGCTCGAGCTCGGGCAGGGTGATCACCTGGCCCGGGAAGATCCGGTCGGGGTTGTCGATCGCATCGCGATTGGCTTCGAAGATCCGTCGCCAGTGGCTGGCCTTGCCGTACACCCGCTGCGCGATCGAAGACAGCGTGTCGCCCTGCTCGATCGTGTAGCTGCGCGCGCCGATGCTGCCCGGCCCGCCCTGCGCGGTGGGCACGCTGTCGGCGCCACTGGAGACGTTGGAGAAGTCGGGCCTGGCGCCGGCCAGCGTTCCGCTGCCGGTGCCTGTGCCGCTGCCGCCGCCCGGCGTGGTGCTGGCACCACTCTGGACGTTGGAGAAATCGGGTTTCCTGTCGTTGCTCATGACCGGGCGCTCCCGCCAGTGGAATGTGCGGCGACGACGGTGGCACGCGGGATGTTAAGACCGCATCGCGACGCCGATGCGCTACTGCCGCGGATCGCGCCGCGTCGGCGGCGGCGTGCGCCCCGGCGTGGCCCGCCAGGGATTGATGTCCAGGCCGCCACGGCGGGTGTAGCGCGCCTCCACCGACAGCCACTGCGGCCGGCAGCGTTCCAGCACGTCGATGAAGATCCGCTCCACGCACTGCTCGTGGAAACCGGCGTGCTCGCGGAACGAAACCAGGTAGCGCAGCAGGCCGGCGTGGTCGATGCGCGGGCCGCGGTAGGCGATGTCCACCGTGGCCCAGTCGGGCTGGCCGGTGACCGGGCAGTTGGACTTGAGCAGCGCGCTGCGCAGGCGTTCGGTGGCCTCGGCGCCGGCATCGGCCTGCAGCAGCCCGGCATCCGGCGGGCCGTAGCAGTCGATGTCCAGCTCCAGCGCGTCGATGCCGATCGCGTCGTCGTCGTCGCCCGACAGGGGCGGCAGCCCGAACGCGACCTCGACCGGTCCGCCGGCCGCCTGCGACAGGTCCGCCGCCAGGCGCGCGCGCAGCGCCGCGGGATCGTCGAAGCGGGTGGCGTTGAGCGAGTTCAGGTAGAGCTTGAACGACTTGGATTCGACCAGGTTCGGGGTATCGGCCGGCACCGTCACCGTGGCGGTGGCGGCCATCGGCTTGCCGCGCGCGTCGAGCCAGGACAGCTCGTAGGCCTGCCAGCGGTCGTGGCCGGTGAACGGCAGCGCGCCCGCGAGCCGCAGCGGCTGGCGGCCGGCGGCGCGCGGGATCGGGAACAGCAGCGACGGGTCGTACTGCCTGGGGTAGGCGACCTCGCGACCAAGCAGCGAATCTTCGGGTCGGGACATGCGCGCATTCTATCGCCGCGCGCGTCGGCCGCCCCGGCGTTCGCGCAGGCCCGGCGCCGCTCAGCCGGCCGGCTGCAGGTAGTCCAGGCTGACCTGCAGCAGCGCGCGCAGGCCTACGTCCAGCGCCGATTCGTCGAGGAAGAACTCCGGCGAATGGTTGCTCGGCGCTTTCAGCGGATCCTGCCCGGCGGGCGTGGCGCCGACGAAGAAGAACATCGCCGGCACCTCGCGCGCGTAGAACGAAAAGTCCTCCGCGCCCATGGTGAGGCCCGGGTCGACCACGTTGCCGGCGCCCACCACCCGGGCCAGGCTGGGCCGCATGCGCTGCGTCAGCGCCGGGTCGTTGACCGTCACCGGATTGCCCTTGGTGTCGGGCACCTGGGCCACGGCGCTGGCGCCGTGCGCCTGCGAGACCTTCTCCGCGACGTTGGCCAGATCGGCGAAGACCTGCTGGCGCATGTCCTCGTCGAAGGTGCGGATGGTGCCGACCAGCTCCACGCTGTCGGGAATGATGTTGTAGCGGATGCCGCCGCGGATCGAGCCGAAGCTCACCACCACCGGCTGCTTCGAGATGTTCTGGCGGCGGCTGACGATGCTCTGCGCGGTGCCGATCACGTCGGCCGCGGCCACGACCGGATCGATCCCGCCCCAGGGCCGCGAGCCGTGGGTCTGGCGGCCCTGTACCACGATGTTGAAGCGGTCCGAGGCCGCCATCAGCGGCCCGCCGCGCACGCCGACCTGGCCGGCCTGCAGGGTCGAGAACACGTGCAGGCCGAACACCGCATCGGGCTTGAAGTCCTCGAACAGGCCCTGCGCCAGCATCTCCTCGGCGCCGCCTTCCTCGCCGTCGGGCGGGCCTTCCTCGGCCGGCTGGAAGATGAAGAGCACCTCGCCGGCCAGCTGCTCGCGCATCGCGACCAGCGCCTGTGCCACGCCCATCAGGATCGCGGTGTGCGCGTCGTGGCCGCAGGCGTGCATCACCCCCGTGGTCTCGCCGCGATAGGTGGCCGTGGCGGTGGAGGCGAAGGGCAGTCCGGTGCGCTCGGTCACCGGCAGCGCGTCCATGTCGGCGCGCAGGGCGATTCGCGGGCCTGGCCGGCCGCCCTTGAGCACGGCGGTCACGCCGGTGGTGGCGATGCCGGTGCGCGGCTCCAGGCCCAGCGCGCGCAGGTGGTCGCCGACCACGCCCGCGGTGCGGGTTTCGCGGTTGCCCAGTTCGGGGTGCCGGTGCAGGTCGCGGCGCCATTCCACCACCTGCGCCTGCAGCCGCTGCGCGGCCGCGGCGACTTCGGGGCGCTGTCCGTCCTGCGCCTCCTGCGCCTCCTGCGCCGCCACGGGCAGGGCCAAGCAGACCGCGAGTGCGAACCACAGCGACGACAGCGGGCGGGCAGGACGCATCGGGCTTCTCCAGTCGGGATGCGGCCGATGCTACCGGGATTGCGCCGGCGTGGCCGCGTACAATCCGGCCTCCCGCGCGGCACCCGCGCGATCTCCCTGTCCCGCTTCCGTGTACGAACTCGCCCTGCAGGCGCTGGCGTGGCTGTTCCTGGCTGCGCTGCTGGCCGGCTTCATCGATGCGATCGCCGGCGGCGGCGGCATGGTCACCATCCCGGCGATGCTGCTGGCCGGCATTCCGCCGCTGCAGGTGCTGGGCACCAACAAGCTGCAGGCGGTGTTCGGCTCGGGCGCGGCCAGCTGGAGCTATGCGCGCGGCGGCCACGTCGACCTGCGCACGCAGTGGCGCATGGCGCTGGCCGCCGCGGTCGGCGCGGCCGGCGGCGCCCTGCTCGCGACGGCGATGCCCACCGACTGGCTGCGCGCGGTGCTGCCGCTGCTGCTGGTCGCCATCGCGCTGTACTTCGGGCTCAAGCGCGGGGTCGGCGAACTCGAGCGGCACCGGCGGATCAGCCCGCTGCTGTTCGGCCTGGCGTTCGTGCCGGCGATCGGCTTCTACGACGGCGTGTTCGGGCCGGGTACCGGCTCGTTCCTGATGCTGGGCTTCGTGTCGCTGGCCGGCTTCGGCATTCTCAAGGCGACGGCCCACACCAAGTTCCTCAATTTCGGCTCCAACGTCGGCGCGCTGGCGGTATTCCTGGCGGCCGGCGCGGTGCTGTGGAAGGTGGGCCTGGTGATGGGCGTGGGCCAGTGGATCGGCGCGCGCCTGGGCTCGCATTTCGCCATGCGCCAAGGCGCGCGGGTGATCCGGCCGCTGCTGGTGGTGGTGTCGATCGCGCTGGCGCTGCGCCTGCTGGCCGATCCGGCGCATCCGCTGCGCCAGTGGCTGGGGCTGTAGGCCTCAGCCGCCGCCCAGGAAATCCACGGTGGCCTGCAGCATCGCGCGCAGGCCCAGGTCGAGCGCGGATTCGTCCGGCGCGTACTGCGGCGAGTGGTTCATCGGCGCCGATTCCAGCGGCTGGCCGCGCGGGGTGGTGCCGACGAAGAAGTACAGCCCCGGCACCACGTTGGCGAACTGCGAGAAATCCTCGGCGATGGTGTAGCGCGGCACCTCGACCACGTTGCCCTGGCCCGCGGCCGCTTCCAGCGACGGCCGCAGGCGTTCGAGCAGGGCCGGATCGTTGCTGGTCGAGGGTGCATTGCCCGCGACCTCGAGCGTGGCGGTCGCGCCGCTGGCGGCGGCGAAGTGCTCGGCCGTGTTGCGCAGGCGCGCGATCACGTCCTCGCGCACGCCCGGGTCGAAGGTGCGCAGCGTGCCCACCATCGTCGCCTCGTCGGGAATGATGTTGAAGCGCGTGCCGGCCTGGATCTGGCCGGCGGTCAGCACCACCGGATGCGCGGTGATGTCGACCTGGCGGGCGATGATCGACTGCGCCCCCAGCAGCACCTGCGCGGCCACGGTGAGCGGATCCACGCCCGCCCAGGGCTGCGAGCCGTGGGTCTGGCGGCCCCGGATTTTCAGCGTCCACTCGTCGGCGCTGGCCATGAAGGGCCCCGCGCGTACGCCGAGCTGGCCGGCATGCAGCCGAGACCACACGTGCAGGCCCAGCACCGCATCGGGCTTGAAGTCATCGAAGATGCCCTCGTCGAGCATCCGCTTCGCGCCCGCGACCTCGCCCGCCACCGGCGGGCCTTCCTCGGCCGGCTGGAATACGAACATCACCTCGCCGGCGAGCTGCTCGCGCATGCCGGCCAGGGCCTCGGCCACGCCCATCAGGATCGCCACGTGCAGGTCGTGGCCGCAGGCGTGCATCACCCCGACCGGCTGCCCGCGGTACTCGCCCTTTACGGTGGAGGCGAACGGCAGGCCGGTGGCTTCGGTCACCGGCAGCGCGTCCATGTCGGCGCGCAGGGCGATGCGCGGGCCGGGGCGCGCGCCCTTGAGCACCGCCACCACCCCGGTCGGGCCGATGCCGGTGCGCGGCTCCAGGCCCAGCGCGCGCAGGTGGTCGGCGACCACGCGCGCGGTGCGCACTTCCTCGTTGCCCAGTTCCGGATGCCGGTGCAGGTCACGGCGCCACTCCACCACCTTGGGCTGCACGGCCTGCGCCGCGGCATCGAGGTCGGGGGCGGTCTGCGCCTGGGACAGCGCGGAGACCAGTGCGAGTGCGAGCAGGGTGGCGGCGGAACGATGCATGCGGTAAGTCCGTGTGCGCGGAGCCCGCATCGTATGCGAGTGCGGTATCCGCCGGGACCCTGGCGTGCGGACGTGCGTTCGACCGAGTCACCCAGCCGCTGCAGCCAGCCTTCGCGCATCACGGGCAACAAAGCGCCGATGCGGCGACGGCCGGACGCGATTGGCCGTTCCCGGCCGAAGAGACGATGTCAACGTCGCGACGCCGCAGTGACCCGGGCGGGGGGGGCGCAAGCGGCACATGGATGTGCCGCGGCCGCGAGTGCGGACAAGGATGTCTGCCCGAGCGGTGCGCCACTCCCGTCCGGGGCGCTGCGGCCCATCCGGAGCTACGCGCCCCGTGGGAGGTGCATTGGAAAACCCCCGGGACGTGCTGCCCACCGTGCGACGCTACGGAAAGTTGCCCATCACCGCGCTCCCGCCGCCGCCGCTTGGCGGCCGCGGGCTGCTGTCGTCGCCAGCCGAGGGATCGGCGGCGCTGGCCTGGAGCTGCGGAACCGGCTCGCCGCGCCAGCGCCGGGTCGCGCGCTGGAAGAACAGGCTGTTGGGGACGCGCAGCACGCTCTCGCCGCCCGCTGGATGGGTTTCCTCGAGCGTCACGTAGACCAGGTTCATGTCGATCACCCGCCCGCGCAGCCCGGGCTTGTCGCCGCTTTCCACCAGTTCGATGTGGTCGAGCAGGCGGAACGGCCGCGTGATCAGGATCAGCAGCGCGCAGAACACGTTGGTCAGCACGCTCCACAGCGCGAAGAAGGCGACCGCCGCCACCGTGGCGAAGCCGGTGAACGCGCCCCACAGCACCGCGCCCGACACGCCCAGCACGCGCAGCACCAGCAGCAGCGCGGCAAAGCCGACCAGGAAGCCGATCGTGCGCCGGGCGATGATCACGATCTCGGCCGGCAGCTCGTAGCGCGCGGCCACGCGCTTGACCACGCGCAGCAGCAGCCAGCGCAGCAGCAGGGCGCACAGCACCACCACCACCACCTGCACCAGCGCGGTGAGTTCGCCCAGCCAGGCCTGCAGCCAGGGCGGCAGGAAGCGGGACATCAGCCGTCCACCGCGTGGTCGCGGAAACAGGAAGCAGGGAACAGCGCTGTCATGCCGGGTCCTGGTGCAGGGCCGCGGCAGGCCCGCGGCGACGGGCAAGCTTGCAACGGCGCGCCGCTGCCGGGCAAGCGCGTCCGTGGCGCGTCTTGCGGCTGGAGGCGCAACAGCAGCCAGCGGCGGGCGGCGCTATCATGCCCGGCTCCGGCGCATGACCCGCCCATTGCACAGGAAGACACCGACCGTGGCCATCCATCCCCAGCAACGCGACCGCATCGCCTCCGGCAAGGGTTTCATCGCCGCGCTCGACCAGAGCGGCGGCAGCACGCCCAAGGCGCTCAAGCTCTACGGCGTGGACGAATCGGCCTATTCCAACGAACAGGAGATGTTCGAGCAGGTGCACGCGATGCGCACCCGCATCGTCACCAGCCCGGCCTTCAGCGGCGAGCGCGTGCTGGGCGCGATCCTGTTCGAGCGCACCATGGACGACGACTTCGCCGGCAAGAACGCGGTCGCCTACCTGTGGGAAGACAAGGGCGTGGTGCCGTTCCTGAAGATCGACAAGGGCCTGGCCGACGAGGCCGACGGCGTGCAGAAGATGAAGCCGATCCCCGGCCTGGCCGACCTGCTGGCGCGGGCCAAGGCGCGGGGCGTGTTCGGCACCAAGGAACGTTCGGTCATCAAGGCCAACAACGCCAAGGGCATCGCCGAGGTGCTGGACCAGCAGTTCGAACTGGGCCGGCAGGTCCTCGCCGCCGGCCTGGTGCCGATCATCGAGCCCGAGGTCGACATCAACAGCGCCGACAAGCAGGCGATCGAGGTCGAGCTCAAGCGCGGCCTGCTCGAGCGCCTGGACAGGCTCGATCCCGCCACGCCGGTGATGCTCAAGCTGACCCTGCCCAGCGTCGACGGCTACTTCCAGGAACTGGTCGACCACCCGGCCGTGCTCAAGGTCGTGGCCCTGTCCGGCGGCTACAGCCGCGACGACGCCAACGCCATGCTGGCCAGGAACCCCGGCGTGATCGCCAGCTTCAGCCGCGCGCTGACCGAAGGCCTGAGCGCCCAGCAGGACGACGACGCCTACAACCAGGCGCTGGACGCCTCGATCGAGTCGATCTACCGCGCGTCGATCGCCTGAGGTCGCGCGGCCCGGCACGGCGACACGCGCCGCGTCGGGCCCCCACCCCAATCCTCCCCCGTGAAGGGCGCAATGCCCCGCAGGCGGGGGAGGGAGATAGCAGCATCAGGCTGCTGGAGGCTGCGTCGTCGCGACGGCGCCTTTGCGGTTGCGCGAGGTAGCGGACACAGGTGCGAAGCCGGCCCGTCATTCGCAGATGCGATGGTCGATCGCAAGCCGCGTCCCGCCGCCCCGCTCCCTCCCCGCCTGCGGGGCATTGCGCCCTTCACGGGTGGAGGGCCGGGGAGGGTTCCGCCGAAACCACGCCAACCGCGCCACGAGGATCCACCCCGATGCCCCTCCACTCCGCCACCACCGCCCTGCTCGTGATCGACCTGCAGCCGGACTTCATGCCCGGCGGCGCGTTGCCCTGCCACGAGGGCGACGATGTGGTGCCCGGGATCGCCGCACTGCTCGCCGCGCGCGCCTACCGCACCGTGGTCGCCACCCAGGACTGGCACCCGCCGGGCCACGCCTCGTTCGCCTCCAGCCACGCCGGGCGCGAACCGTTCGGGACGATCGACCTGCACGGCCACCCGCAGGTGCTGTGGCCCGACCACTGCGTGCAAGGCACGCCGGGCGCGGCGCTCGATCCGCGGGTGGACTGGACCCCGGTCGACCTGGTCCTGCGCAAGGGCATGGATCCGCAGGTCGACTCCTACAGCGCCTTCCGCGAGAACACCGGTCCCGAGGGCACCCGCCCGCCCACCGGCCTGGCCGGCTGGCTGCGCGAGCGCGGCATCGCCGAAGTGCACCTGTGCGGGCTGGCGCGCGACTACTGCGTGCTGTGGAGCGCGCAGGATGCGGTCGACGCCGGCTTTCGCGCACGCGTCCTGTGGGATCTCACCCGCCCGGTGAGCCCCGACGGCGACGCACCGGCGCGCGCCGCGCTGGACGCCGCCGGGGTGGCGGTGGACGCCGCCTGACCGGCGCTACATGAACCGCGCGAACCAGTCGAGGACCTCGCCCGGCTGCCGCTGGAAGTGGGTATAGCCGTCCCAGCGCCGGGTCGTGCCGGGAATCCACGACAGCTTCTTCTCCCGCACCGGGATCGCGTCGAACATGGCCTGGATGTCGTCCGGCCGGGTATAGACGTCGTCCAGCACCTGGTAGAGGAAGGTCGGGATGCGCACGCTGGCCGCCCACGGCACCGGCGAGAACTGGGCGATGCGGTAGCTGGTCTTCAGCCGGATCCTCTCGTCCAGCGCGGGCATCGCGTCCACCCCGATGCCCAGGCGCTCCAGTGCGCGCGACAGCGCCACGCCGGGCGAGAGCGGCTGCGGCGAGACCATGCAGCGCACGCCTTCGAACGCGTCCGGCCGCCGGCTCATCGCGTACATGGTGGCGTTCCCGCCCATGCAGCGACTGAACAGGCCGATGCGCAGATCCCGGGTGTCGGCACGGCCACGGATGTAGGCCAGCGAACCGATGACGTCGCGCGATTCGTAGATGCCCGCGGTGAAGATGCCGCCGTTGGCCGCGCCGCTGTGGCCGAAGTTGCGCATGTCGTAGGCCAGCACGTGGTAGCCGGCGTCGTGAAGCAGGCGGTAATCCGGAATGAAGTCGACCTCGAAGTCGTTCCCGGCCGAAGCGCCGAAGGATTTCCACGGCTCCAGGTGCGAGGGCAATCCGGCGCGGTTGAACCAGCGCGGATGGTTGCAGATCACCACCCGGTCCGAACCGGCCTTCGGGATGAACCAGCCTTCCAGCGGCACACCGTCCTCGGACGGGAAGAAGACCGGCTCGAAGTCCAGCCCCGCTTCGTCGGGCCAGTGCAGCAGCGGCGCCCGCGGCCAGCTGACGAAGCCCTCCGCGATGAGGTCGAGTTTGCGTTCGGTGTCGTTGTCCATGCACGCTCCTGGCGAATGTGGGTGGTCCCTCCTCCCGGGAGGCGATGACAGCGCGCAGGCCGTGGCGACGGCGTGAGCCGAGGCAGGTCCTGGCGCGTTCGCCGCCCCGCCGCAGGGCAGGGCCGCGAGCCTCCCGTCGGCCGGGCCGGGGCCTCCGCTGCGTCGACCGGATGGATCGTCGCCGGCCGGGGCTGCGGCGGCCGCTGCCGGACCTGCGTCAGGCCCTCGGCACCGCGGGCGTTGGCGCAGTCCCGGCGGGCGCTGGCGACGTGGTGGCGCCGCCATGCGGGTGCCGCCGGCGGCGCATGCCGGGAAGCCCGACCGGCCCACCGCCGGTCCACAGGCGGATCCGGCCAGTCACGACCGCGCCTGAGGGCCGGGCGGCGGGCCGGCTCTCAGCGGAACACGACCGTCCGGTGCCCGTTGAGCAGGATCCGGTGCTCCACGTGCAGCCGCACCGCGCGCGCCAGCACGCGCGATTCGATGTCGCTGCCGATGCGGATCAGCGCCGCCGGGGTCATCGCGTGGTCCACGTGGGCCACGTCCTGTTCGATGATCGGCCCTTCGTCGAGGTCCGGCGTCACGTAGTGCGCGGTGGCGCCGATGATCTTGACCCCACGCGCGTGCGCCTGGTGGTAGGGCTGCGCGCCCTTGAAGCTCGGCAGGAAGCTGTGGTGGATGTTGATCGCGCGCCCGGCCAGCGCTTCGCACAGACGCGGCGACAGGATCTGCATGTAGCGCGCCAGCACCACCAGATCGATGCGCTCGCGCTCGACCAGTTCCAGGATCCGCTGCTCCTGCGCTTCGCGGCTGTCGGCATCGACCGGGAAGTGGTGGAAGCGCACGCCGTAGCTGCCCGCAAGCTGCGCGTAGTCGGCGTGGTTGGACGCCACCGCGGCGATGTCCGCGCGCAGCTGCCGGCTGTGGGTGCGGAACAGCAGGTCGTTGAGGCAGTGGCCCTGCCGGCTCACCAGCACCAGCAGTCGCGCGCGCCGGCGCACGTCGTGCATCGCCCAGTCCATCGCATGCGCGGCGGCCAGCGGTGCGAACGCCTCGCGCACGGCGTCGATGGCGCCGGCGGCCGGGACGTCGAAATGCACGCGCAGGAAGAAGCGCCCGGTCTCGGCATCGCCGAACTGCTGCGCGTCGACGATGTTGCAGCCATGCTCGAACAGCAGTCCGGAGACGCGATGGACGATGCCGGTGCGGTCGGGGCAGGAGAGGGTGAGGACGTGGTCGCGGGACATGGCGGTGCGCTGCGGCGTGCGGGCGCGCGACTATGTCACACGCACCGCGCGCGCGGTACGTCGGTTGCGGCCGCAACCGTGGCGCTGCGCCGCTACAAGCCGGTCTGCCGCTTCACCGCATCTTCGTGCAGCGATTCGTTGAGCTGGTCGACGATGGTGGTCCATTTCGCGTCGGCGCCGATGCTCTCGGCCAGGAACTGGCGCTGGCCGTCGTTCCAGAACGGAGCCTCGTGGACATGCACCGCGCCGGCCAGCTGGTGGGAGGCGATGAAGCCGGCGATGGCGTCCGGGTCGGCGTCGAGCCCGAGCTGTTCGAACAGATGGGTCATGCTGGGGGTGGTCTCGTCCACGCGTGGTCCAGGTCATGGCCGGGTCTCCGGCCGGGCCGGCAGCATCGCCGGGCATGCCGCAACGCGATGTGATCGGGGCGTCAGCCCGCGGGGAGCGACGGCACCGGCGCCGGCCGACCATGCACATCGAGCGCGATCATCACGAAGCGTCCGCGCGTGCACAGCGCGCGCTCGCCGCTGAGCAGGTCCTCCGACACCACCTCGACCTCCACCTGCATCGAGGTGCGGCCCACTTCGACGACGCGTGCGATGGTCTCGACCAGCTGGCCCTGGCGGATCGGCAGACGGAAATCGACCTGCTCCGAGCGCGCCGTCACCACCGTGCGCCGCGCATAGCGCGAGGCGGCGATGAAGGCGGCCTTGTCCATCCACGCCAGCGCCTGGCCGCCGAACAGCGTGCCCAGGTGGTTGGTGTGGTCGGGAAACACGATCTCGAGCATCCGCGCCTCGGTGGCCGGTGCCTGGTCGGCGGCCGCGACCGCGACCGCGGTGCCGACAGGCGCTCGGCTCATGCCCCGGCCGCCTCGGCCGCCGGCAGCCACAGCTGCAGCGCGCGCAGGATCTGGCCCGGCGCCTGGAAGCCCGGCAGGCGCCTGGCCTCGACGCCGTCGCGGAACAGCGACAGCGTCGGCGTCTGGCGCAGGCCCAGTGAGCGGAAGAAGTCCTCGCCGACGGTCTCCAGCTTCACCTTGAGCAGCACCAGCCCGGCGCAGGCGTCCTCGCCGGCGACCTTCTGCAGCGACATGTCCAGCATCCTGCAGCCGGGGCAGTCGTCCTTGTGGTAATCCACCAGCAGGCGCGGATGCGCTTTGATGGCGGCGCGGTAGTCGTCAGGCGACGACGCGTGCAGGGTCAGCATGGTGCGGGGTCTCGATGGAATTGAGGATCAGGTCGGTCCATTCGCGGATCCGGTGCGCGTCGCGTTCGCCATGCGGCATCTGCTCGATCTCCAGGCGCGGCAGGGGCGAGTCGAAGAAGCGGGCGATGCGCCGCACCGCGCCGCAGTAGTAGGCCTCGCCCCACTGCGTCTCGCCGGTGCCGAACGCCGCCAGGGCCGCCGGTTTGCCGACCGCGCCGACCAGCTCGGCGATGAATCGCTTCATCTCCGCCGGCGTGCGCCCGGCGTTGTCGGTCCAGGCGCCGAGCAGGTACAGGTCGTGGCACGGATCGGGTCCGGCGGCGGCCACGCCCTCGATGTCGGCTTCGATCCAGCTCACCGCATGCCCGCGCTGCTCGCAGCGCGCGCGCACCATCCGCGCGACGTCGCGCGTGTTGCCGCTGAGCGAGGCGAAGGCGATCAGGACCCGCATGACGCGCGTACCGTCCGGCCAGCGGAGCTGCAGCCATTCGCGACCCATCCTGTGGCGGCCCGGTCTGTGGGAGCGGCCTTGGCCGCGAAGGTCGGGGAGGCGCGACGCCGGCCGGGGCGTTCGCGGCCAAGGCCGCTCCCACGGGGATGTGGCAGGGCCGTGCGTTCGTCGGGGCGACGGGCCGCACTCACAGGTCGTCGAAGCCGTTGTCGAGGTTGGTCTTCTTGTAGGACGCGTTGCGCATCTCGAAGAAGTCCGTCTTGGTTTCGGTGAAGTTGTCGGCATAGGCGCGGATCCACGGCATCACGTTGTCGGTGGCGTCCGGGTACAGCTTGTCGATGCCGAGCATGCCGGCCATCTTGTTGGCGCGGTACTTCACGTAGCGGATCATCTCGTCCACGTCGATGCCGTCGATGCCGTCGAGCACCTCCCCGGTCCACTGCGTCTCCAGCTCGATCGCATGCGCGAACGCGCCGTGCACGTAGTCGGTCAGTTCATCGGTCTGCAGCTCGGGGTTTTCGCCGACGATGGCGCGGATCACCTCGCTGATGAACTTGGTGTGCGCCAGCTCGTCGCGGTTGATGAAGCTGATGATCTTGCCGGTGCCCGTCATCCGGTTCTGGCGCACCAGGTTGTAGAAGTAGGCGAAGCCGGAATAGAAGTTGATGCCCTCCAGGATCGAGGACTGGATCAGCGAGCGCAGCAGGGTCTCGGCGGTCTTCTCGCGCATGAACTCGTCGTACGAGGCCATGATCGGCGCGTTGCGCGCGATGATCGTGGGATGGGTACGCGCGAGTTCGAACACGCGGTTCTGGTTGGCCAGGTCGGTGATCGAGGCCAGCACGTAGCTGTAGCTCTCGTTGTGGATCACCTCCTGCTGGCCGATGATCGCGGCATTGGCGTGCGCGGCCGGATCGGTGATGTATTCGGCGACGTTGTAGATGAAGCGCGTCTGCGGCGAGTCGAGCGTGGCCAGCAGGCCGATGATCGAATCGTAGGCGTTCTTCTCGCGCGCGGAGAGCTCGCCGTACTGCCTGGCGTCGCTCTTCATGTCGACCTCGTCCGGGATCCAGAAGTTGGTCGAGAGCTCCTTGTAGGCACGGTAGAACGACGGGTACGGGATGTCGTTCCAGTTGAGGATGCCCGAGGTGGTGCCGTTGATGATGCCGGTCGATCGGTTCGGATGGCGCGGCTCGAGGATGCGGATGCGTTCGAGCGGCGTGGCGGTGAGCGGTGCGGTCGCGGACATGGAGTCATCCCGTCGGTGTTGTCTGTGTGCTCCCTCCCCCGCTTGCGGGGGAGGGCTGGGGTGGGGGCGCGCCGCAGGTTCGCGAAAAGCGGGCCCCAACCCCCCCGACGGGCCCCCAGCCCCCCCCGCGGGGGGTGGATCAGAG
>JAEWZE010000180.1 GCA_023395465.1 Pseudomonadota bacterium | reverse complement strand
TAACACTTGAGTTAAGCCGCGCCACGAAGTGGCGTCGGCTTGGACGAATCGTTAGCCGCCGCCGAAGCTTCGATCCTGCTGGTCGATTTCTGCGGCCAGAATTAGCAATGCCTCCAAAGACGGCTGGGGCTGCGCGAGTTCCTTTAGAAGTTCGGCTATGAGTCCGGACGGCCCATCCTCCCGACGCGGCGACCAAGAGTACCCGCAGTGCCCGCCGAGCTCTAGGAAATATGTAACACCATCAAGTCCCGAGCGCGACCGCGTATCAGCAAATCGGATATGCCTGGAAAGCGGGGTGACTATCGCAAAGTGATCTCGGGGTGACAGGGGAATGCTGACTGGCTTTCCGTTTACGACCTGAAACCACGCCTCAGGCCGGGTGTAGCCTGTGTCTCCCTTGAAGTGCAACACATCGATTGCTGATGTGCCGAACCCAGCAACTTTTGCGCCATGAAATGTAGGGGCGACAATGGCGACCATTCCGGAATCTGTCACGCCCTCACGTCTCAG
The DNA here is from genome assembly GCA_023395465.1 of Pseudomonadota bacterium. Lineage (GTDB taxonomy): Bacteria > Pseudomonadota > Gammaproteobacteria > Xanthomonadales > Xanthomonadaceae > Luteimonas. The sequence goes on along the minus strand of JAEWZE010000180.1, from coordinate 3,212 downwards.
CGCAGCTCGTGCTGCCGAGGTGATGTCCAGAGTCTCAGGATCGCATGGCGTAAGACCGCGATAGTGCTCAAAGCGATATGCGGCTCGTCGCTCGAGCTCAAGATGATCGTCAGCTTGATGATCTTGCCGGGCCATAGACCAGGCGAGTGCTGCGGAGACCGCAAGCCCTATCAGCAGCGAGAGAACTATCACGCGTCGAGGTTGTAGTTCTTTCACAGTGGCTAACGCCTGAGTTAAGGGGTGCCGCGAAGCGGCATCCCCTTGAACGAATTGTTAGCGCCCACCTAGTGAACCCCCAGCAGCGCCGTTGCGCCAGCATAGTCTTCTAGCTCCATGAGATGCAGCCAGTTCGCGACGAGACTGTCCCCGAGCAAGGAGCTGGCCGCGACCTGAAAAGCCTGAGGCGGCTCGAGCCCCAGCGCAGATCGCATGAGTGCCGTAGGAGGGTTATCCAGCCCACGAGCCCCAAGCGCCCTGAGTAGTGCGTCCAACGACTGCCGCATTTCCGGGGAGCCGTACTGAACAGGCTCATAGTCTGTCGGAAGTTTGTTGGCCCGGATCAGCACGCCGGCGAACCGCCAGGTAAGCGAGTCAACGGTTGCGGTTACAAAGACGGAGTCCTCGCCGTACAGGTGAAGGAACGCCTCCGTTACATGAGGCCCGAACCCCAGATCGGGATCAATTTGGATGGTTCCAGCTGGAGTGCCGGTGGGGCGATCTTCTTTCACTGCGCGGTGATCCAGATGTGGGCGCTAACACCAGAATTAAGCCGAGCCGCGAAGCGGCTTCGGCTTGAATGAATTGTTAGACCCGCCCGAGAAAGAATGTGGAAAACCACTGCTCGAACGAGTCCGCTATACGAGTTGCCGTGGAAGATGATGCCTCAAAGCAAACTATGGGACTCTCGGCGCCACTGATCTGGGCGGAAAGATCAATGCAGTAAGGGGCGTCGCCGTCGCGCTGAACTACAACAAGATGGCTGGGTAAATGTTGCTCTTGCCTGGCGCGAAGCGTGTCACCGAAGAGCGAACCGCCATCCAGCGAGAGCGGATTGCCGTCAATAATTCCGGAAATTGAGTTGTCGCCGATAGCCAGCGATCCGACCGAGCCGAGAAATGTACGGTAGCCATCAGGAAGCACGGTTTGGAGCGCAGCCTCGAGCGCCGAGACCTGATTGGGGCTCGCGGCACCAGCAGACCAGACGTCACCGCCCGAGGCCAATGCTTCTTGTAGGTAGTTGCGAGTGACTGTCATGCGGGTCTAACACTTAAGTTAAGCCGAGACGCGTAGTGGAGCGAAGCACATGGCAAGCTGTACCTGCCATGTGCTTTGCGTAACGAAGCGGCTTCGGCTTGAACGCATTGTTAGGCCGCCGCACCTCGAGCCTGCGTCCGATCTTGCGGCAGCCCAACCCCTGCGCCGAACAGTACACCAAGTCTGGACCAGGAGATTGGCCGTGCCGCTGCCGCGAACGAAGCCACGCTGTTGAGGCGCGCGGCCAAGAACTTCACCGCGCCCGCTCCGAAGCCGACCCGGTAGGTCGAACCTTGCGGAGAGTCGCGTCTGTCCGAAGCCGAGATGCCGCAGGCCAGCTGCCGATAACTGTCTCGCGCGTGCGAAGTGCCAACCGTGCGGATGAGCGAAGACTGCGACCTGGCCCAGTACCCTTGCGACAACAGTGCGGGAAACAAGGCCTAACGCCTGAATTAAGCCGACCCGCGAAGCGGGTTCGGCTTGAATGAATTGTTAGGCCTCATCCCCGACGCGCGCAAGCTTGTACGCAGCAACGAAGCCAAGGCCGCAGATAAGCAGCAACCACATTGACGAGTCATGGCGGTAAGCCAGTACCGGGGCGACATACCGAGTGGTGCCTTTGACCGGAACGGCGACCGGTTGGTCTTTGGACGGAGCCAGACCGCCAGCAATGACAAGCCGCTCTTGGCGCATGCCCCAAGTTGCGAGAATCCCGAAGCAGACGGCCCAAAGCACCCAGATGGCGTGCTTGCGAGATATCGGGTTCTTGGGGCGTCGGAGAGCAGCAATGAGCAATCCCAGCAAGACCAAAAAAAGGGCCGCGAGCGCCCAAGGATCTGAAAAGATTGCTTGAATGTATGGCATGAGGCCTAACACCTGAGTTAAGCCGCGCCGCGAAGCGGCGTCGGCTTGAATGAATCGTTAGGGCCCATTAGCGGTAGCCCCAAAGCAAATCATCAGGAGCGATGATTGGGCCGGCTGGCTGAAGCAAAAAACCCTCCGCAAGCATAAGGCCTACACCAGCAGCGCCGAAATAGCGTGCGTGGCGCCATGACGGCAAGAAGCCCTGCACCACCACAATCTCTCCACCTGCCTCTATTGGATCTCGGTACGTAGAGAAGGAGGCGTCCTTGGAGCCAACTTGGACAAGCTCGTGGCTTTCCGAAGGAAGGCGGCTCAACTGTTCCGGCGTTAGCGCCTGCAACTGCGCGAGGCGTGAGAACAACTCTTGGCATAGCCCACGGACAACCGGATCACGACTGTGCTCGTGATCCGCACACTTACCGCTTCCAATCGCGATGCGCAGTCCCATGGGCCCTAACCCCTGAGTTAAGCCGAACCGCGAAGCGGTTTCGGCTTGAACGAATAGTTATACGTCCAGGACCAGGCCGAAGCCAACGCCCAAGCCCGACGCGAGCTGGGCCGGCGATGCGAGAGACAGCCACCGTAAGGGAAGGCAATGAGTGGCCTTGCCAAGCGGAGCCGCGAACCCGCATGGACCTCCCCTGTATCCGAAGCCGCCAAAAAATGGCGATACACCCACCCTCCAGGAGCCCGTCCCGGAGCCTACGCTTGCCGAAGCGACCTGGCCGCATCAGCAATCCAGCTAAGCGAAGCCCGCTAACGCGAGGCAGCATGACCTACGTATAACACTTGAGTTAAGCCGACTTGGCCCGCGTAGCGGGGCAAGTTCGGCTTGAACGAATAGTTAGGGCGCCGGCGACGGAACTGCCGGGCCCCGTTGCCGGAACTGTACGCCAACCGATCGCCAGACAGGGCTGCCCAGAGGCAACTCGGCAGTCGGTCGCCCCGTGGAAGACCGCCAGCCAGCGGCTTGCGCCTGGAACGCCCGGGGCTGGAGTTGCTGCGCGCCGATCTGGAGCGGCAGGCTTCCGCTAGGGAGGTTGAGCTGCTGCGACCACATACCGATCATGGGATGCCTCAGCGAGCGCCCTAAC
>JAEWZE010000061.1 GCA_023395465.1 Pseudomonadota bacterium | reverse complement strand
GCGAACACCACCGTGGGCACGCCCGCGGCGCGGTACTGCATCGCCGCGTCGTAGATCGACATCTTCTCCGGCGAGGCCGTTTCGCCCGGCGCACCGAAGTAAAGCGTGTTGCCGCCTTCCTCGCCGCCGAAGAACAGGTTCTTGATGCGGATGTTGGCGAAGGTGCCGCGCACCATCACATCGTCGTTGCCGCGGCGCGAACCGTAGCTGTTGAAGTCGGCGGGCTGCACCCCTCGCGACTGCAGGAACAGGCCCGCCGGTGAATCCTTCTTGATCGAACCGGCCGGGGAAATGTGGTCGGTGGTGATCGAGTCGCCGAACATGCCCATGACCCGCGCACCGCGAATGTCGTCGATGTCGCCGACATCCATGGTCATGCCGTCGAAGTAGGGCGGGTTCTTGATGTAGGTGGAGGCCTCGTCCCAGGCGTAGAGGTCGCCATCGGGCGATTCGATCCCGGCCCAGCGGGCGTCGCCCTTGAACACGTCGGCGTAGTTCTGCTTGAACATTTCCGGGCCGACCGTCCTGGCGATGAAGTCGCCGATTTCCTTGTTGCTGGGCCAGATGTCGCGCAGGAACACCGGATTGCCGTCGCGGTCGTGGCCCAGCGGTTCGTGGGTCAGGTCGATGTCGACCGTGCCGGCCAGCGCGTAGGCGACCACCAGCGGCGGCGAGGCGAGGTAGTTCATCTTCACCTCGGCGTGGATGCGGCCTTCGAAGTTGCGGTTGCCCGAGAGCACCGAGGCCACGGCCAGGTCGTTCTCGGCAATGCCGCGGGACACCGCCTGGGGCAGCGGGCCGGAGTTGCCGATGCAGGTGGTGCAGCCGTAGCCGACCACGTGGAAACCCAGCTTCTCCAGATCGTCGAGCACGCCTGCCTTGCGCAGGTAATCGGTGACCACCAGCGAGCCCGGCCCGAGCGAGGTCTTCACCCAGGGTGCCGCCTTGAGCCCCTTGGCGACGGCGTTGCGCGCCAGCAGGCCGGCACCGAGCATCACCGCGGGGTTGGAAGTGTTGGTGCACGAGGTGATGGCCGCGATCACCACCGAGCCGTCGCGCAGCTCGTGTTCGCCGTCCTCGAGGCTGATCGTGGAGACCGGCTTGGCGGCCAGGCGTTCGGCCTGCGGCTGGTCGCCCCCTTCCTTCTCGAACCGGCCGACCTGTGGGTCGCGGGCGGCGTCGCGCGCGGCCACCAGCGGGCCGACGTTGTCGCGGAAGTTCTGCTTCACCTCCTCCAGCAGCACGCGGTCCTGCGGGCGCTTCGGACCGGCCAGGGACGGTTTGACTTCGCCCATGTCGAGCTCGAGCACCGAGGAGTACGTCGCCGCCGGCTGGCCCGGTTCGTGCCACAGCCCCTGCGCCCTGGCATAGGCCTCGACCAGCGCGATCTGCTCTTCGCTGCGGCCCGACAGGCGCAGGTAGCGCAGCGCCTCCGCATCGACCGGGAAGATGCCGCAGGTGGCACCGTACTCGGGCGACATGTTGCCGATGGTGGCGCGGTCGGCCAGCGGCAGGTGCTGCAGTCCTTCGCCGAAGAATTCCACGAACTTGCCGACCACCCCGTGCTTGCGCAGCATCTGGGTCACCGTCAGCACCAGGTCGGTGGCGGTCGCGCCTTCGGGCAGCCGCCCGGTCAGGCGGAAGCCGACCACCTGCGGGATCAGCATCGACGAGGGCTGGCCGAGCATCGCCGCCTCGGCCTCGATGCCGCCCACGCCCCAGCCCAGCACGCCGATGCCGTTGATCATCGTGGTGTGGCTGTCGGTGCCGAACACCGTATCCGGATAGGCCCAGGTCCTGCCGTCGCGCTCGGCGGTCATCACCACGCGCGCCAGATGCTCCAGGTTGACCTGGTGGACGATGCCGGTGTTGGGCGGCACCACCTTGAAGTTGTCGAAGGCCTTCTGCCCCCAGCGCAGGAAACCGTAGCGCTCCTTGTTGCGCTCGAACTCGATCTTGCCGTTGAGGTCGAGCGCGTCGGGCCGGCCAAACACGTCCACCTGCACGGAGTGGTCGATCACCAGTTCGGACGGGATCAGCGGATTGATCTGCTCTGGCCTGCCGCCGAGCCGGACCACCGCATCGCGCATGGCTGCCAGGTCGACCACGCAGGGCACGCCGGTGAAGTCCTGCAGCACCACGCGGGCGGGCATGAACGCGATCTCGATGTCGGGTTCGGCCTTCGGGTCCCAGTTGGCGACCGCCTCGATGTGCCTGGGGAGCACGGTCACGCCGTCTTCCTGGCGGAGCAGGTTCTCCAGCAGGATCTTCATCGAGTACGGCAGACGCGCGATATCGAACCGTTCGCCCAGCTTCGGCAGGCTGGCATAGGTCAGGGACTGGTCGCCGACCTCAAGGGTGGCGTGCGTGGAGAACGTGTCGGCCATGGTGGGACTCCTTTGGCTGTTGGCTGCGGCGTCTGCCGGCGAGTCTACGCGGATCGTTGTTGCCGGCATGCGAGAACCGCCGGGGTCGCGGACAGTATGGGAGCGCAAGTATGGAGTCGAAAGTATGTATAATCCGTCCATACCGTTCCATGCATGGGAGACGCGCGATGGAAGCCACCGTGGCCGAACGCGGCCAGATCACCCTGCCCAAGGCCGTGCGCGATGCGCTGGGACTGACCAAGGGCAGCGTGCTCAAGGTCGAACTCGACGGCAGCCGGATCGTCCTGCGCAAGAGCGTGGACGACGCGATTTCCCGCGTGCGCGGCAAGTTCGCGCTCGATCAGGGCACCAGGAAGGACGGATGATCGCCGTCGACGCGCCGGTGCTGGTGGAACTGCTCGCCGACGGTCCGCGCGCGGATGCGGTCGAGGCCAGCCTGCGCCAGTGCCTGGCCGGCGGACGCGTGGTGCTGTGCGACGTGGCCCTGGCGCAGCTGTGCGCCAGCCTGCGCAACGGCGCCGACGCGCTGGCCGCGCTGGAGGAGATGGGCGTGCATTTCAGCGCGGTCGAGGCCAAGTCCTCGCTGCGCGCGGGCGAGATGGAACGGCGTCACCGGCAGCGCGGTGGAGAGCCGCGCGCCATCGCCGATTTCCTGGTCGGGGCGCACGCGCTGCTGCAGTGCGACGCCCTGGTCACCTTCGACACCGCATTCCACCGCGACTACTTCAAGGGCCTGAAGCTGGTCGTGCCCAAGGCCTGATTTTTTTTCGTGACAGTTTTTCCTGGAGAACCCCGATGTTGGAAGCCTACCGCCACCACGTCGCCGAGCGCGCCGCACTCGGCATCCCGCCGTTGCCGCTGTCCGCGCAGCAGACCGCCGCGGCCATCGAACTGCTCAAGAATCCGCCTGCCGGCGAGGAGGCCTTCCTCGTCGACCTGCTCAGCCACCGCGTCCCGGCAGGCGTGGACGAGGCCGCCAAGGTCAAGGCCTCGTACCTGGCCGCCATCGCCTTCGGCAGCGAGTCGACCCCGCTGATCAGCCGCGAGCGTGCCACCGAGCTGCTCGGAACCATGCTGGGCGGCTACAACGTCGCGCCGCTGGTCCAGCTGCTGGACGACGCCGCGGTCGGCGCGATCGCCGCGGAAGGCCTGAAGAAGACCCTGCTCGTGTTCGACGCCTTCCACGACGTGGAAGAGAAGGCGCGCGGCGGCAACGCCAACGCCCGCGCCGTGCTGCAGAGCTGGGCCGATGCAGAATGGTTCACCTCTAGCCCGGAAGTGCCCGCATCGCTCACCGTCACCGTGTTCAAGGTGCCGGGCGAGACCAATACCGACGACCTGTCGCCGGCACCCGACGCCACCACGCGGCCGGACATCCCCATGCATGCGCTGGCGATGCTCAAGAACAGGCGTCCCGACGCCCCGTTCGTGCCGGAAGAGGACGGCAAGCGCGGCCCGATCCAGGAAATCATCTCGCTCAAGGACAAGGGCCATCTGGTCGCCTACGTGGGCGATGTGGTCGGCACGGGTTCGAGCCGCAAGTCGGCCACCAACTCGGTGCTGTGGTGGACCGGCGACGACATCCCGTACATCCCCAACAAGCGCGCCGGCGGCGTGTGCCTGGGCAGCAAGATCGCGCCGATCTTCTACAACACGATGGAAGACGCCGGCGCACTGCCGATCGAACTCGACGTCTCGCAGATGCACCACGGCGACGTGGTCGAACTGCGCCCCTACGAGGGCAAGGCGCTCAAGAACGGCGAGGTGATCGCCGAATTCCAGGTCAAGTCCGAGGTGCTGTTCGACGAGGTGCGCGCCGGCGGCCGCATCCCGCTGATCATCGGCCGTGGCCTGACCGCGCGTGCGCGCGAGTCCCTGGGCCTGCCGGTGACCGACCTGTTCCGCCTGCCGCAGCAGCCGGCCGACAGCGGCAAGGGCTACTCGCTGGCGCAGAAGATGGTCGGTCGCGCCTGCGGCCTGCCGGAAGGGCAGGGCGTGCGCCCGGGAACCTACTGCGAGCCGAAGATGACGTCGGTGGGTTCGCAGGACACCACCGGCCCGATGACCCGCGACGAGCTCAAGGACCTGGCCTGCCTGGGCTTCTCCGCCGACCTGGTGATGCAGTCGTTCTGCCACACGGCCGCCTATCCCAAGCCGGTCGACGTCAAGACCCACCACACCCTGCCGGAATTCATCTCCACCCGCGGCGGCATCTCGCTGCGCCCGGGCGACGGCGTGATCCATAGCTGGCTCAACCGCATGCTGCTGCCCGACACGGTCGGCACCGGCGGCGACTCGCATACGCGCTTCCCGGTGGGCATTTCGTTCCCGGCGGGCTCGGGCCTGGTCGCCTTCGCGGCGGCCACCGGCGTGATGCCGCTGGACATGCCCGAGTCGGTGCTGGTGCGCTTCAAGGGGCAGATGCAGCCGGGCGTGACCCTGCGCGACCTGGTCAATGCGATCCCGTACTACGCGATCAAGGCCGGCCTGCTCACGGTCGCCAAGCAGGGCAAGAAGAACATCTTCTCCGGCCGCATCCTGGAGATCGAGGGCCTGCCGGACCTGAAGGTGGAGCAGGCCTTCGAGCTGTCCGACGCCTCGGCCGAGCGCTCGGCCGCGGGCTGCACGGTGCGGCTCGACAAGGCGCCGATCATCGAGTACCTGACCAGCAACATCACCCTGCTGAAGTGGATGATCGCCGAGGGTTATGCGGACGCCCGTTCGCTGGCGCGCCGCATCGCGAAGATGGAAGAGTGGCTGGCCAACCCGCAGCTGCTCGAGCCCGATGCTGATGCCGAATACGCCGCAGTGATCGAGATCGACCTGGCCGACGTGCACGAGCCGCTGCTTGCCTGCCCGAACGACCCGGACGATGTGAAGACGCTGTCCGACGTGGCCGGCACGAAGATCGATGAAGTGTTCATCGGGTCGTGCATGACCAACATCGGCCACTTCCGCGCCGCGGCCAAGCTGCTGGAAGGCAAGCGCGATATCCCGACCCGCCTGTGGGTCGCACCGCCGACCAAGATGGATGCCTCCGAACTCACCAAGGAAGGCGTGTACGGCACCTTCGGCACCGCCGGTGCGCGCATGGAGATGCCGGGCTGCTCGCTGTGCATGGGCAACCAGGCGCAGGTGCGCGAGGGCGCGACGGTGTTCTCCACCTCCACGCGCAACTTTCCCAACCGCCTGGGGCGCAACTCCAACGTGTTCCTCGGCTCGGCGGAACTGGCGGCGATCTGCTCGCGACTGGGCAAGATCCCCTCCAGGGAGGAGTACATGGCGGACATCGGCGTGATCAACGAACAGGGCGCCGAGATCTACCGCTACATGAACTTCGACCAGATCGAGGAATACCGCGACACGGCGGAGGCTGTCCCGGCCGCCTGATCCACGCAGCGGCATCGAGGCGAACGCCCGGCCAGTCCGGGCGTTTGCCTGCCGGTGCCGCGCATGCCGCGTTGCCGCGCCGGCAACCTTCCGTCCCGTCCCTGGTTCCCACGCATGCACTCCATCCGACAGCCGGTCTCGACGACCGGCCGCTTCTTCTCGGTCGTGGCACTGATCGAAGCCTTCACCTGGGCCGGCCTGCTGGCCGGGATGTACCTCAAGTACGTCAGCGGCACGACCGACCTCGGCGTCTGGCTGTTCGGCCGCCTGCATGGCGCGGCCTTCCTGCTGTACCTGGCGACGGCGTTCGTGGCGGGCGCCAGGCTGCGCTGGCCGCTGTGGGCGATGCTGCTGGCGGTGCTGGCGGCGATTCCGCCGCTGGTCACGCTGCCGCTTGAGCTGTGGTTCCGCCGCCGCGGCCTGCTGTCGGCGCCGGCGACGGCCGCTCCCGTGGAGCCGGATCCCCGCTGACGCCAGGCGCGCGCCCTGCCGACCGGCAGTGCCGCCAGCCCCGGCCATGGGCGCGAACCGGTGCCGCCGGCCTTGCCCTGCGTCCGCCAGCGGCGCGGATGGCGGAATCCGCGACATCGGCTGGAGCGAGGCTACCGGGATCCTCGCCGCGCACGCGGCTGGGCTGCCGGGGCCATCGGCCTTTCCGCGCCGCGGACGGCGCCCGGCGGGCTCAGTCCAGCCAGCCCTCGATCGACTGCTGCAGGGCGCGCTTGCGCAGGAACAGGTCCCAGACGCTGCCGCCGACCTGGCGCCACAGCACCGCCGAACGCAGCGCCGCAAGCAGGATCGCGCGGATCTCGGCCACCACGCCGGCCTGGCCCAGATAGTGCGGATTGCCCTGGACCATGACCTTGGGCCGCAGCTGGCTCACGGTGTCGGCATAAAGGGTGCCCAGCGCCGACAGCACCTGCGGATGGCTGCTGCCCAGTTCCTGCGCCTGCGGGCGAATGGCGAGGATGCCTTCGTGCACGCGGCCGGCCATCTCCTCGTCGGCGACGAAGCGCCGCTCCAGCTGGCTGACCGCCAGGCCCAGCTTGGGCAGCTGCGGGTCGTCGCCCTGGCTGGACAGGAAGTCGCGCAGCAGGAGCAGCCCGGGACGCAGGTTGCGCGCCCCGCCGTAGACCTCCTCGGGCGAGTCGGCATCGATGCGGAATACGCTGTCCAGGCAGGTCGCAAGGATGCTGGCGTCGGCCTGGCCGGTTTCGGCGATGCGGCGCACCTGCCGCAGCGCCTGCGCCAGTCCGGCCAGGGCGAGGGCGCGATCGTCCATCATGCCGCGGCCCCGCGCATGCGCTGCTCGAGCGCCGCGTCGGTGGCGGCGATGACCGCACCGCCCAGGCAGGCATCGCCGTCGTAGAGCACCACGGACTGGCCGGGGGTGACCGCACGCTGCGGATTGCGGAAGGCCACCTCGAGGTTGCCGCTGGATTCGTCGATGCTCACCTGGCAGGGTTCCTCCGGTTGCCGGTAACGGGTCTGGGCGGTGCAGTCGAAGCGGCGCGCCGGCGGGCTTCCGCCGATCCAGTGCGCCGGCTCGCTCCACAGCCGCGTCGATCTGAGATAGGGGCTGTCGCTGCCCTGGTCAACCACCAGCACGTTGCGCGCGACATCCTTGCCGACCACGTACCAGGGCGCCGCGTCGAAACCTCGCAGCCCGCCCAGCTGCAGGCCTTCGCGCTGGCCGAGGGTGAAATAGAACACGCCCGGATGGCGGCCGACCACGCGCCCGTCGGGCGTCTGCATCTCGCCCTCGCGTGCGGGCAGGTACTGCGACAGGAAGCTGCGGAAATCGCGCTCGCCGATGAAGCAGATGCCGGTGGAATCCTTCTTGGCCGCGGTCGGCAGGCCGGCCTCGCGCGCCATCGTCCGCACCTCGGCCTTGGCCAGCCCGCCGAGCGGGAACACGGTCGCCGCCAGCTGCTCCTGGCCGAGCTGGTGCAGGAAATAGGTCTGGTCCTTGCCGCGATCGGCCGCGCGCAGCAGCCGCCACTGGCCGCCCCGGCGCGCCACGCCGGCGTAATGGCCGGTGGCGATCTTCTCCGCCCCCAGCTCGCGCGCCGCGTCGAGGAAATGCCGGAACTTGATCTCGCGGTTGCACAGCACGTCCGGGTTCGGCGTACGCCCGGCGGCGTACTCGGCGATGAAGTGCTCGAACACGCCGCTCCAGTACTCGGACGAGAAATCGCGGAAATGGATCGGGATGCCCAGCCGGCCGCAGACCGCGACCGCGTCACGGCGGTCGTCCTCGGCGCGGCATTCGCCGCTGCCATCATCCGCCCAGTTCTGCATGAACAGCCCGGCGATCGGCGTGCCGGCATCGCGCAGCAGCAGCGCGGCGACCGAGGAATCCACGCCGCCGGACATGCCGACGATGACCTGCGGACCGCTCATTCCAGGTGCTGCACCAGCGACAGCGGATGCCGGCGCCCGGCCAGGTGGTCGGCCACCACCTGCCAGACCAGCGGGCTGCGGTGGCGGGGCGATTCGGCGCGCAGCTCGGATGGCGCCAGCCACACGGCACGTTCGATGCCCTCGTCCAGCGTCCGCTTCGGATCGTGCCGCAGCGGCTCGGCGGCGAAGGCGAAGCGCAGGTAGTGGCGGCCGGTCTCCGGCGCCTTCCACTGGTAGGCGCCGATGAAGGAGGTCAGGCGCACGTCCCAGCCGGTTTCCTCGCGGGTCTCGCGCAGCGCCGCTTCCATCAGGCTTTCGTCCGGCTCCAGGTGGCCGGCCGGCTGGTTGATGACCAGCCGTCCGCCCGCCCGCTCCTCGACGCACAGCAGCCGGCCGCCGTCGACCACGACCGTGGCCACGGTCACGTCCGGTTGCCAGAAGCGGCCTTCGCGATAGCTCATGGCTCAGAGTTCGTCGCGATCGCCACTGAGCTCGATTTCCTTGTCGTCGGCGACCTGGGCCACGACGTCCAGCGCCGCCTCCAGGCCCGCGCCGTCGACGCTGTCGGGCAGCTTGATCACGAAGTACAGCACGTCGCCGGCGACCTCCCAGGCGCCGAGCTTCTGGCTGCGGCTGTCCCCGAGCAGTTCGAGGGCGCGGCGGCCATCGACGCGGTCCTGCTCCAGGCGCGCGGCCGGGGCGAACACCTCGCGGATGCGGAAGCCTGCGATGTCCTCGGTGCCGCCGGAGACGAACGCCAGCTGGGTGCGGCCTTCCTCGCTGTAGTTGTAGATCACCTTGTAGTCGCCGTCCTCGTCGACCGTGTAGGTCACGCCGCGCGCGTCCAGGCGCTTGGCCACCGACGTGTCGGCCCAGGCGGGCAGGGTGGCCAGGACGGCCAGCGCCCCGATGGCCAGCATCAGCGGAATGCGGTGTTTCATTGCGGGTCCCCCTCGGTTGGAGCCGGGATTGTCTCGCGCCGGGCAGCGCGGCGTCCATGGCGGGTTCCCGGGGCCGTCGCGTCGCGCAGCGTCCGTATAATTGGCCGATGACCCGCAAGCACCCCGAACACGAACACGGCACCGTCGTCGAGACCGGCAAGCCGGAGCTGGCGCGGCCGCCGCTGTACTCGGTGCTGTTGCTGAACGACGACTACACGCCCATGGACTTCGTGGTCGACGTCCTGGTGCGGTTTTTCGCCATGGACCTGGAAAAGGCCACCCAGGTGATGCTGCATGTCCACACCCGGGGGCGGGGGGTCTGCGGCGTGTTCAGCCGGGAAGTCGCCGAGTCCAAGGTGGCGCAGGTGAACGAATATGCCCGGCTCAACCAGCACCCCTTGCTCTGCACCATGGAAAAGGCCTAAAAGGGGCTCAGGCCGGGGCATGGAAAAGCCGGAAACGCGGCCCCATACAGGCTGCAGTTCCCTGGAGGTTCCCTCCCCATGTTCAGCAAGGATCTCGAGTACAGCATCGGCCAGTGCTACAAGCGCGCCCGAGAGGCGCGCGACGAGTACATGACGGTCGAGCACCTGCTGCTTGCACTGCTCGACAACCCCTCGGCCGAAGCCGTGCTCAAGGCCACCGGCGCGGACTTCGAGCGCCTGCGCGGCGACCTGGAGCAGGCCATCCTGACGTCGGTGTCGAAGCTGCCGGAAGACGATGGCCGCGACACCCAGCCCACGCTGGGCTTCCAGCGCGTGCTGCAGCGGGCCGTCTACCACGTCCAGTCCTCGGGCAAGAAGGAGGTCACCGGCGCCAACGTGCTGGTGGCGATCTTCGGCGAGAAGGATTCGCACGCGGTGTATTTCCTGCATCAGCAGGACGTCACCCGCCTGGATGTCGTCAACTACATGTCGCACGGCATCGCCAAGAGCGGCGGCGATGCGCCGGAACAGCCGGGCGAGGACGCCGCGGCCCGGGCCGAAGGCGCCGAGGGCGAAACCAAGGGCGACGCGCTGGCCGACTACGCCACCGACCTCAACGCCATGGCCCGCGAGGGCCGGATCGACCCGCTGGTCGGGCGCGCCGAGGAGGTGGAGCGCACCATCCAGGTGCTTTGCCGCCGTCGCAAGAACAACCCGCTGTACGTCGGCGAGGCCGGGGTCGGCAAGACCGCGATCGCCGAAGGCCTGGCGCGCCGCATCGTGCACGGTGAGGTGCCCGAGGTGCTGGCCGACGCGACGATCTATTCGCTCGACCTGGGCGCGCTGGTGGCCGGGACCAAGTACCGCGGCGACTTCGAGAAGCGGCTCAAGGCCGTGCTCTCGGCGATCCGCAAGCACCCCGGCGCGATCCTGTTCATCGACGAGATCCACACCATCATCGGCGCCGGTTCCGCTTCGGGCGGCACCATGGACGCGTCCAACCTGATCAAGCCGGCGCTGGCCTCCGGCGAACTGCGCTGCATCGGATCGACCACGTTCCAGGAGTACCGCGGCATCTTCGAGAAGGACCGCGCGCTGGCACGGCGCTTCCAGAAGATCGACATCGTCTAACCCACCGTGGGCGAGGCCTACGAGATCCTGCGTGGGCTGAAGTCGAAATACGAGGAGCACCACGACGTCCAGTACCAGGACGAGGCGCTGCAGGCGGCCGTCGACCTGTCGGTCAAGCACATCGGCGACCGGCTGCTGCCGGACAAGGCGATCGACGTGATCGACGAGGCCGGTGCGCGCCAGCGGCTGCTGCCGGCCGACGCCCGCAAGCACCTGATCGATGTCGAGGAAGTGGAAGCCATCGTCGCGAAGATGGCGCGCATCCCCACCAAGCAGGTCAGCGCGTCCGACAAGGACGTGCTCGAGCACCTGGAGCGCAACCTGAAGATGGTGATCTTCGGGCAGGACCCGGCGATCGAGACCCTGACCTCGGCGATCAAGCTTGCGCGCAGCGGCCTGGCCAACCCGGACAAGCCGATCGGCAACTTCCTGTTCGCCGGCCCCACCGGCGTGGGCAAGACCGAGGTCACCCGCCAGCTGGCGCTGCAGCTGGGCATCGAGCTGGTGCGCTTCGACATGTCCGAGTACATGGAGCCGCATTCGGTCTCGCGCCTGATCGGCGCGCCTCCCGGCTACGTCGGCTTCGACCAGGGCGGCCTGCTGACCGAGAAGATCGTCAAGACGCCGCACTGCGTGCTGCTGCTCGACGAGGTGGAGAAGGCGCATCCGGACATCTTCAATATCCTGCTGCAGGTGATGGACCGCGGCGTGCTTACCGACACCAACGGGCGCGAGGCGAACTTCCGCAACGTGATCCTGGTGATGACCACCAACGCCGGCGCGGCGCAGGCCTCGCGTCGTTCGATCGGCTTCACCCGCCAGGACCACAGCACCGACGCGATGGAAGTGATCCGCAAGGGCTTCACCCCGGAGTTCCGCAACCGGCTCGATGCGATCGTGCAGTTCCAGGCGCTGGGCATGGACCACATCCTGCGCGTGGTCGACAAGTTCCTGATCGAGCTGGAAACCCAGCTGCACGAGAAGAACGTGGCGATGACGAGCACGCCGGCGGCGCGCGACTGGCTGGCCGCGCACGGCTTCGATCCGCAGATGGGCGCACGGCCGATGGCGCGGGTGATCCAGGACAAGGTCAAGCGTCCGCTGGCCGACGAGCTGCTGTTCGGCAAGCTCGTCAACGGCGGCCGCGTCGGCATCGACGTCAAGGACGACGAGCTGGTGGTCGAGACCTTCGCCGAGCCGGAGAAGCTGCTCCCGGCCACCGTGGAGTGAACTGAGTACGCGCGACGGAAAAAAGGCGGCCATTGGCCGCCTTTTTCTGGCTTCCTGTCCGGCCGCGGCGCGCCGGCCGGCCGATTCCGGATTCAGGCCTTGCGGCTGGCGATCCACTGGTCGACGCGGCGCTCCAGCAGGTTCAGCGGCAGCGCGCCGCCGCCGAGCACCGCGTCGTGGAAGCCGCGGATGTCGAAACGCTCGCCGAGCTCCGATTCGGCTTTCGCGCGCAGCTCCTGGATGCGGATCATGCCGATCTTGTAGGCGGTGGCCTGGCCGGGCCAGGTGATGTAGCGCTGGATCTCCGAGCGGATCGCGGCTTCGGGCGTGGCGGAGTTGCGGCTGAAGTACTCCACCGCCTGCTGCTCGGTCCAGCCCTTGGCGTGCAGGCCGGTGTCGACCACCAGCCGCACTGCACGCCACAGTTCGGACGCCAGGCGGCCGTACTCGGAGTAGGGGTCGGCGTAGGTCCCCGGCATTTCCCGTGCCAGCCATTCGGCGTACAGGCCCCAGCCTTCGGAATAGGCGGTGGAGCGTGCCTGGGTGCGGAACTCGGGCACGCCGGTGAGCTCCTGCGCGATCGAGATCTGCATGTGGTGGCCGGGCAGCCCCTCGTGGTAGGCGATCACCTCAAGTTCGGGCTTGGGCATCGCGTTCATGTCCGACAGGTGCGCGTAGTAGATGCCCGGCCGCGAACCGTCGGCGGTGCCCGGGAAGTAGTGCTGCGCGGCGCCGGGCTGTTCGCGGAACGGTTCGACGCGCTTGACCACAAGGTCGGCCTTGGGCAGCAGGCCGAAGTACTGTGGCAGCACCTTCTTGATGTTGTCGATAGCGCGCGTCGCATCGTCGATGTAGGCCTGCCGGCCTGCATCCGTGTCCGGATACTTGAACTTCGGATCGGTGGAGATGTGCCTGAAGAAGGCCTGCAGGTCGCCCTCGAAGCCGACGCGCTCCATCAGCGCTTCCATCTCGCCGTGGATCCGTGCGACCTCGTCCAGCCCGATCCTGTGCACGGCCTCCGCGTCGAGATCGGTGGTGGTGTGCATGCGCAGCTGGTGGCGGTAGTAGTCCTTGCCGTCGGGCTGGGTGGTGCCCACGCCGGACGGGTTGTCGATGGCCTCGGCGCGGTCTTCCTCGGCCCAGGCGATCAGCGCGCGGTACGCCGGCTGGATATTGGCCAGCAGCGCCTCGCGGGCCTGCGCCTTGAGCGCGGTGGCGCGTCCGGCATCGATGGCGCCGGACTTCACCAGGCCGTCGGCCTTGGCCTGCAGGTCGGCCCACAGGGCAGAATCGGAGCCCTCGTCGAACGGTGCGCCGGTGACCACCGCGCGCGCTTCCTTGAGCACGCCGTCGTAGGCGAAGCGCGGCATGCGGTAGCCGTCGTCGGCGTTGCGCCGGGCCAGCTCCAGCATCTGGCCCATGGCGCGGCGCGCCTCCTTCAGCCGGGAGAGGTAGGCCAGGTAGTCCGCCTCCGTCGCGACCTTGTGGAAATTGATCAGGAAGGTGGGCAGGAACGACTGCGCGCCCTGCATCTGGTTGAACACGTAGACATTGCGGCGGAAGGCGTTGGAGGCCGCAGCGTTGTCGTACTGGAGCTTCCACAGGTCCCAGGACAGCCTGGCCTCGTCGTCGAGCGCATCGCGGTCGAAACGCGCTTCCATCTCCTGGACCGTGGCCTTGCGCCAGGCGAGGCGCTCGTCCTGGGCCTGCTCGGACATGTCGTCGAGCTGGTCGTAGAGTTCCTTGCGGCCGAGGAAGGTCAGGGTGATGGGGCTGAAGCGTAGCTCTTCCTGGTATTTCTGCTCGAACCACGCATTCAGGCGCTGGCTCTCGCTCTGCGCAGCGCTGGCAGCCGCGACCGGCGCTTCCTGTTGCGCAAGGGCGATGGGCGCGGCGAGCGCGAGCGCGACCGACAGGGCGAGGGTGCGGACGAGGGCAGGCCTTTGCATGGTGCATCTCCAGTTGGGGATGCACGGAGCATAGGCGTGCCGGACCGGTCCCGCCATGCGACTGATGGCAGGGGCGATCCGGGTGCGGGTTCTCGCGCCGTGGCGCGGTGCAGGAGGCGGCGCCGATGCGGCGCGACCGGCGGAGTGCCGGCTTACTTCATGCGGTAGGTGATGCGACCCTTGGTCAGGTCGTAGGGAGTCATCTCGACCTTGACCTTGTCGCCGGTCAGGATACGGATGTAGTTCTTGCGCATGCGTCCGGAGATATGCGCAATGATTTCGTGGCCGTTCTCCAACTTCACCCGGAACATGGTGTTCGGGAGGGTCTCGGAGATCGTGCCTTCGAATTCGATGACGTCGTCTTTCGCCATTCGTCCTGTTGCCGGTGGTTGCGGGCGTGCCACTGCCGCGAAAATAAGCGGGGCATTCTGCCACGCGCGCCCATTTCATGCAAAGCGGGCGTCGTCGGGGTTCATCCGCCGAGCCGGCGCAGCGGCAGCATGCCGAAGCCGGTGCTCCAGGACCCGGCCGCGTCCGGCGCGTCGGCCAGTGCGTCGACGGCTTCAAGGAACCGCTCGCGCGGCATGTGCACCGCGCCCAGCGACAGCAGGTGCGGGTTCTCCACCTGGGCGTCGATCAGCGGCCAGCCGCGCCCGTCGAGCCAGTGGGCGAGGGCGGCCAGCGCGGCGGTGGAGCCGCCCGAGGCGGCGCTGAACATGCTCTCGCCGAAGAACATCCGTCCGACCGCGACGCCGTAGATGCCGCCGACCAGCGCCGCGTCCGCGGTTGGGTCGGCGAACACCTCCACGCTGTGCGCGTGGCCGAGCGCGTGCAGGCGCAGGTACGCCGCCTCCATCGCCGGGGTGATCCAGGTGCCGGCCTGTCCTTCCCGCGGGATGCGCGCGCAGCGTTCGACGACGCGCCCGAACGCGGTGTCGGCGCGCGCCACCCAGTCCGAGCGCCGCAGGCTGCGCCGGAAGCGCGAGGACAGGTGCACCGCGTCGGTGTGGAACACCATGCGCGGGTCCGGCGACCACCACAGGATCGGCTGCCCGTCCGAGTACCAGGGGAAGATGCCGTGGCGGTAGGCGTTGAGCAGGCGGGTCGGGGACAGGTCGCCGCCGTAGGCGAGCAGTCCGTCCGGCTGGCGCAGCGCGGTGGCGGCATCGGGGAACGGCGCGGCCGGGTCGTCGGGCAGCCGGGGCAGGGACAGGGTCACGCCCGGATTGTAGAGGCGGTGGACGCGCTCGCGGGTTCGATGCGGTGGGTTCGCGCGGCGTCGCGATGGAGCCTGGGGCCGGCACGGTCGCACCGGCGTGATCGATGGTCCCCGTGGCGGCGAGCCGGCCGCAGGCGTCTCAGCCGCTCGCGACGGGGCCGGACGGGTGCCGGAACGGGGAGCGCTGCGCCAGCCAGGCCTTGTTGCGACGTACCACGGCGCGTTCCTCCGCGCACCAGGCCGCCAATGCCTCGCGGAAGCTGCCGTCCGCGATCCAGTGGCGGCTGCGCACGTCGACCGGCAGGAAGCCGCGCGCGATCTTGTGTTCGCCCTGGGCACCCGGTTCGAACACCCGCAAGCCCTCGCGCAGGCAGTAGTCGATGCCCTGGTAGTAGCAGGTCTCGAAGTGCAGGCCCGGCAGCGCGGCCAGCGCGCCCCAGTAGCGGCCATAGAGCGTGTCGCCGCCGCGCAGGCAGAGCGCACCGGCCACGGTCTCGCCTTCGTGCGTGGCCAGGAACAGCACCAGCCGCTCCGGCATGGCCCGGGCCAGGTGCTGCAGGAACTCCAGGGTCAGCGCCGGCGAGTTGCCGTACTCGGCGAACGTCTGCAGGTAGAAGCGGTGCATGGCGGCCAGGTCCGCCGCGCTGGCTTCGCCGCCGTGCACGACCCGGAACCCGATGCCTGCGCGCGCGACCCGGGCCCGTTCCTGGCGGATGTTCTTGCGGTGCTTGTGGTCCATCGCCGCCAGGTAGTCGTTGAAATCCAGCCAGCCGGCGTCGTTGCGCCAGTGGTACTGGATGTCGGTCCGCGCCAGCCAATCGTCGCCGAAGTCCGCGTCCTCCCCGGCGGCATGGAAGTTGACGTGCGCCGACGACAGTCCCAGGCGCGCGGCTTCCGCCGCCAGCGCATGCGCCAGGGTGGTGCGCAGCGAAGCGTCCGGCGCCAGCAGTCGCGGACCGGTGACCGGCGAATAGGGCACGCCGCACAGCAGCTTGGGGAAGTAGTCGCGCCCGTGCTGCGCATAGGCATGGGCCCAGGCGTGGTCGAAGACGAACTCGCCGTGCGAGTTGTGCTTCAGGTACGCGGGCGCCGCCGCCACCAGCCTGCCGTCGTCCCACAGGGTCAGGTGGTGCGCGGTCCAGCCCCACTCCTGCCGCAGGCAGCCGCGCGATTCGAGTCCTTCCAGGAAGGCGTGCGCGATGAAGGGGTGGTGGCCACCGTGGAGTGCATCCCACTGCTCCGCCGGCACGTCGCACAGGCGTGCCAGCCATCGCGCCACCGGGCTCATGCGCTTTCGGGAAGACGGGGGATGGAGCGGAGCAAGGCGTCGCGGTCGGGCTCGAAGTCGATCGCGGCCAGCCCGCGCGCAAGTGCGTGGCCGGCATGTACGCGGGCGGCTTCCGCGAACGCGGGGTGCCCGCAGGACGCCACCGCGGCCAGCGTCTTCTGCAGGTGGATGCCGATCTCCAGCAAGCCGGCGCCGTCGCGCGCCAGCTGCGGAAAGACGTCCTCGAAGACGTCCGGGACATCCACCGGCGGCACGAATACCCGCGGATGGCGGGGTTCCACCGGGGCGGCCCCGGCGCCGGCCCAGCCGCAGAGCAGCCGCGTCACCGTCACCAGCACATCGATCGCCGTCCCCGGGTCGTTGGTCGCAGTCGACAGGGCGCGCGAACCGATCTCGGCGAGCACCACGAATCCGAACCGGGGGTCCTGCTCGAAGCTGCGCTGCGTTCCGAGCGTGAAGGCGGAGCGGACCCCGTCGGCCAGCGCGCGGTCGAAGTCAGGCCCGTCATACCAGGCCAGCGGCCGTCCCGGCGAGGCCAGACCGCCCGGACGGATCGCCACGTGGACCACTCCGCCCGCCTGCGACGCGAGGACCGACAGCCGTTCCACGTCCACGTGTTCCACATAGCCCACGCCACCTGCCGCGACCGGTTGCGCGCCGGCCTGCACGTCCCGCGCGCCCGGGGCACCTCCCAGCCACGGATCACGCAGGTGCGCCCGTATGGCCTTGGCGGTCGCGTCCTCCACCAGCTGGATGGTGGCGCCGACGCGACCGAAGCTCGACAGCTGGTCGATCCAGCGCAGCAGGGTCAGGGTGATCAGCGCGATCACCAGCACGGTGGCGGCGAACAGCACGACGCGGCCGCCATCGCCGTACAGCCCGGTACTCAGTGCGATCAGCCCGACGACGGAAAACAGGAACGCGCCGATGAACGTCGCCAGCGCGCTCTGCGCGGAACTGTCTGCGATGAGCAGTCGGGTGGCGCGCGGGGTCGCGCCGCTCGAGGCGGACGCGTAGGCCGCCACCATGATCGACAGCGAGAACGTGGTGACCGCCAGCATCGACGAGGCGAGGATGGTCAGCAGGTTGCCGACCGAATCGGCGCCGGCCCTGCCGGCGCCGCCCGCCGGGCTACACGGCCTGACCAGGGCACCCAGCAGGGCCGCGCCCATCCCGAACAGGGCGTACACCGTGGCCCTGAAACGCATGCGCCGCACCACGCGCCTGAGCGCGAGCCGGAGCTGGGGGAGGGTCGGGGCCATGGGCGAAGGCCAGGCGGCTGGACGATCCGGCGTCGCGCGCCGCTCAGCCGCCCTTGTCCAGGAACCGCTCGGCGTCGAGTGCGGCCATGCAGCCGAAGCCGGCCGAGGTGATCGCCTGACGGTAGACCTGGTCGGCGACGTCGCCGGCGGCGAACACGCCCTTGACCGAGGTTTCGGTGGCACCGCCGGCCAGGCCCGAGCGGATGTCGAGGTAGCCGTTGTTCATCGCCAGCTGGCCTTCGAACAGCGTGGTGTTGGGCGTATGGCCGATCGCGACGAAGAAGCCGTGCACGTCGATCTCGCGGGTGCTGCCGTCCTGCACCGACTTCAGGCGCATGCCTGTGACGCCCGCGTCGTTGCCCAGCACCTCGTCCACGGTGTGGTGCCACACCGGCTCGATCTTGCCCGCGGCAATCTTGGCGAACAGCTTGTCCTGCATGATCTTCTCGGCGCGCAGCGTGTCGCGGCGATGCACCAGGTAGACCTTGCGGGCGATGTTGGACAGGTACAGCGCTTCCTCGACCGCGGTGTTGCCGCCGCCGACCACGGCCACGTCCTGGTCCTTGTAGAAAAAGCCGTCGCAGGTGGCACAGGCCGACACGCCGCGCCCTTTGAACGCTTCTTCCGATTCGAGCCCGAGGTACTTGGCGGTCGCGCCGGTGGCGATGATCAGCGCGTCGCAGGTGTACTCGCCGCTGTCGCCGACCAGGCGGAACGGCCGCTGCGACAGGTCGGCGGTGTGGATCTGGTCGAACACCACTTCGGTCTCGAAGCGTTCGGCGTGCGCCTGCATGCGCGCCATCAGGTCCGGGCCCAGCAGGCCGTGCGCATCGCCGGGCCAGTTGTCGACCTCGGTGGTGGTCATCAGCTGGCCGCCCATCTGCAGGCCGGTGATGACCACGGGCTTGAGGTTGGCACGCGCGGCGTAGACGGCGGCAGTCCAGCCGGCGGGGCCGGAGCCGAGGATGATCAGGCGGATGTGCCGGGGCGAAGAAAGTGGCATGTATACTCGCAGTTCATGAGCGCGGCTTGACGGGCCCATAGCTTGGCGGCGGCGCGGCGGCAACACAAGGCGCGCGCGGCTCCGCCGGCGAAACGCAGCATCCGCGGCGCCGTTCCCGGGCGCGCAGTTCCGCTCCTGGCCCGCGCGATGCGGGTCTTTTCTTGCCGGCAACGGCCATCAGGAACCGGAGCGGACGCATGCGCATCGGAGTACCGAAGGAAACCAAGGCGCTCGAAGGTCGCGTGGCGCTGGTCCCGGCCGCGGCGGGCGACCTGGTGCGGCGCGGGCATGAGGTGTGGATCGAGCGCGGCGCCGGCGTGCTGTCGGGTTTCGCGGACGCCGACTACGAGCGCCTGGGCGCGCGCATCGCGCCCGATGCCGGCGCGCTGTACGAACGCGGCGAACTGATCGTCAAGGTCAAGGAGCCGGTCGAAGGCGACCTCGCGCTGCTGCGCGCGCACCACCTGCTGTTCTGCTACCTGCACCTCGCGCCCGATCCTGTGCTGACCCGTCGCCTGCTGCAGATCGGCCTGACCGGCATCGCCTTCGAGACCGTCGAAACGGACGGGGGCGAACTGCCGCTGCTGGCGCCGATGTCGACGATCGCCGGCAGGATCGCGGTCCAGGTCGGCACGACGCACCTGCACCAGCCGCTGGGCGGCAAGGGCGTCCTGCTTGGCGGGCTGCCGTCGACCCCGCGCGGCAGGGTGGTGGTGTTCGGCGCCGGCCAGGCCGGCGGCGCGGCGGTGACGGCCGCGGCGGCGGGCGGAGCCAACGTGGTCGTGTTCGAAACGCGCCAGGACCGGCGCGAGGCGATGATGCGGGTCGGCCAGAACGTCACCACGCTGCATCCCTACGAGGACGTGGTCGCCCGCGAGGTGGCCTCGGCCGACCTGGTCGTCGGCGCGGTGCTGGTGACCGGCGCGGTCGCCCCGCAAGTGCTCAGCCGCGACCAGGTCCGGGCGATGGAGGATGGCAGCGTGCTCGTCGACAT